>JABMDG010000099.1 GCA_015904045.1 Nitrospira sp. | reverse complement strand
AAAAATTGCAGCATCTTTGTCATTGCGCCACACGATCGGTCATGGGAGGATGGCGCCATGAACGCTCGGTCTACGATCAGCGGTTCGGCACGACTGGAGCCAAGACAAGGCATGGCTGACTGCTCACAGAGACGTGGCAATGAAAGAGATGTGCTTACACCGATACCGGACAAGGGAGAATGATCATGCAACTGGCCATCTTGTTATATGACTGCATGACCGCGCTCGATGCAATTGGCCCCTACGAGGTGCTGCAGGCGCCAGGGCTTGGGATTGAGGTCCGTTTCGTAGCGCGTGAAAAGGGGATGAAGCGCACCGACTTCGGACGATTGGGCTTGCAGGCAGATTACACGCTGGACGAAACCCCCAGACCCGACATTCTCTTAGTGCCGGGCACCGCCTATCCAGAAGCCGTGATGGGTGACCCAGTGGTTCTGGATTGGATTGCGCAGGTCCACCAAACCACCAAGTGGACCACCTCCGTGTGCACCGGAGCCTTAGGCCTTGGTGCCGCCGGTGTGCTGAAGGGGCTGCGGGCGAGCACCCATTGGTTGGCCCACGATGTGTTGAAGCAATTCGGTGCGATCCCAACGAAAGAGCGGGTGGTCCGCGACGGCAAGGTGTGCACCGCCGCCGGCGTGTCATCCGGGATCGACATGGCCCTGACGCTCGCTGCCGAGGAATTTGGCCGCGATGCCGCGCAACTCGTCCAACTGCTCATCGAGTACGATCCGCAGCCACCGTTCGATGCCGGCAGTCCTGACAAGGCACCACCGCTGATCGTCAATGCTGCACGCGAAGAATTTCGCAAACTCTATCAGCACGCAAAGGCCTGACGCTCATCCGCCACGCCGACTGCAGTAAAAGCGTTTGTGAGTAGTGCAGGTTAGGACAAGAGTTCCGCCAACATCAGCGGCGTCAGGGGAGGCCTTCCCCCATACGTACAGCCACCCGTCGTCGGTGAGCTGAACCAGGCCAACACATGATACATGTCGCCCTCGACGTAGAGATGGCAGTTCGTTTCGTGCTGGCCGGCTCGAGTCTGCACGGAATCATCACCGCATTTCGGCAGGAACAAAAAGCGCGAGGCGCCGGGGGCGAGCCGTCCGAGGCTCACCGGCTGCTCACAGGCGACAAGCACTGCATCGTCAATCGGCTGCGCCCCGCGATTCTCGATGCGTACCGTCGACCAATTGAGCCAGAGGAGATTGGGTCCTATGAGCAGGATCACCACACCGCACAGCATAGGCACTGTTTTCATATGAATCATTGTAGGAAGAGGCCGCGGTTGCGGCAAGAAATCCCCGTGCGCAGGATGTCCTCTCAATCCCCCTGCCAGGACGAGACAAACCGTTTGCCGTTCCAATAGACGAGCGAGCTGGAACTTTCCGGCTTGACGATCATGATCCCATCACCAACCAGCTTGGACACGCCGATGGCCTTCGCCTCCTGTTTGCTCACCACATACCAGGCCAGCACACTGGGATAATCGAGCGACTTATCTTTATCGAGCCAGGAGACTTTTCCATGTCCATGCAATACGGCCAGACGCACAGCCTCACTGTTCTTCTTGGCACAGCGGACCACATAGTCCACTGAGCCATCCCCATCGAAATCGCCACGCAAGTAAAACGGATTCAGGCTGGTCACGTCCCAGACCACCTCTTTCTCCAATCCAGATTTCGCAATCGCCTCTTCCAGCGCCGGCGGAGCACTCGCGCGATTCATCATTGGATCGGCCATCTCGGCACCACATGCCATCGCCTGGCAGGCAAGCACCACGCCCATTGCCCTGATGCCGGCTAGTGGGAATCTCATTGGGAATCCCTCCTTCTATTCACGTCGAGCACCGTCGTGCACGGCCGGTGCTTCTCCCAGCTCGCACATCACGGGACACTGGGCCTGAGGTGATCTTAGAAGGAAGGGGACACGGCGACAAGCGCTCCCGGGTTTCACGCAGCATGGGCGTGTCCGTTCACCACGATCGCATCTCCTGCACGGCCTATGACCTGAGCCTGTTTCGCATTGTCTTCATGCCGTGGCTATTCGCATCTCTCGGGAAGAACATCACCGATGAGACGGCTGCTTCGATTTCCTTGATTTGCTAGATCAATTTGGTTAATCAGTTCGCATCTTGGCAAAACAGCCGTTGAGATGGTCGTCCACCATACCCACAGCCTGCATGAAGGCGTAGACGATCGTGCTCCCCACGAAGCGGAACCCGCGCTTCTTGAGATCCTTTGAAAGCGCATCACTCTCCGGACTTGTAGCCGGTACGTCGGCCATTATTCGTCGGCGATTCAGTTTGGGGTTCCCACCAACGAACTGCCAGACGTACCGGTTGAACGACCCGAATTCTTTCTGCACAGCCAGAAAAGCTTGCGCATTTGTCACCGCCGCGTCGATCTTCAACCGATTGCGGATGATACCGGCATCATTCAGAAGCTGCTTCTTTCGGTTGGCGGTAAACTTGGCGACCTTGGCGGGATCAAAGTCGGCAAAGGCCTTTCGATAGCCTTCACGCCGGCGAAGAATCGTATCCCACGTGAGACCAGCCTGCGCTCCCTCAAGCAGTAACATTTCAAAGAGCCGGCGATCGTCAGGCACCGGTCTCCCCCACTCCCGATCGTGGTAGCGGATCATGTGAGGCTTCTCACCGGCCCAGAGGCAACGAATGGGGAGCTTCTTCTTGCGAGATGACGGCATCGGTTGGGACTACTTGTCTTGTGACCGTAGCAGGTAGGTCCGGAGCGCGACGGCCTGGTTGCGCTCTTCGCCCTTGGCGGAATACAACAGCGTCACCGTTCCCTTTTTGGCCCGCCCCTTCAGCTCTGCCACCAACTCCTGTTTCGCATTCAACTCGGCATGGTACCGGCGGCGGAATGCTTCCCACCGCGCGGGATCATGATTGAACCATTGCCGCAGGGTTGTCGAAGGACCGATGTCGGGCAGCCAGAGGTCGAGCTTGGCGTTCTCCTTGGACATGCCTCGGGGCCACAGGCGATCCACCAGCACGCGGAAGCCATCGGACTTGGCCGCCGGCTCGTAGATCCGCTTGACCAGGATCTTCATGTCGTCCGCTATTGACCGATGGTCTCGATCAACGCCAGTTCATCAGGTGTCAGCGTGAACCGCTCGCACTGGAGATCTTCTTTCATATGCTGCTGGTTCGCCGTGCCCGTGAGCGGCAACATGCCGATCTGCTGGGAGAAGCGAAAGACGATCTGGGCCAAGCCGGCCTGATACTTCGCCGCCAGGGCACGCAAGTCCGGCTCGGCAAAGATGGCTGAATTGGCCGTCAACAGCGAGAACCCCTGATAGACGATGCCATGCGTGCGGCAGATCTGCCGCACATCCTTGTCCCAACCGAACGCGGCATAGCAACGGTTCTGCACGATCATCGGCTTGTGTTTCGCTTTGGCACAAAGCAGGGTCAGCTGATCGGCTGAGACGTTGCTGACCCCGATCATCTTCGTTTTG
>JABMDG010000098.1 GCA_015904045.1 Nitrospira sp. | reverse complement strand
GGCACTGCGATGATCTATGGACTAAGATTTGAAACCGACTGTATGTCCGATGCCGCCAAACTACAGACCTTGCAGGAGGAGTTCGGGAATCGATTTTTCAATGGTGCCATCCCGGCAAACGAGTATCAGCACGACGGGACGCGGGTCAACGCGCATAGCACGCTCATCGGTTCGTGGCGGCAACATGACACGTCCGGCCAGCCTTCCCGTAACGCCCGCGAAAAGGTTCGGACGTTTCTCCTGAAAGCATTGAATGCGACTCGTCCGGAGGACTAGCCTCGACTCCGTGAGGTCGTCCGTCGGGACAACCACGAACGTTCACTATTCACTACAGGCGAGGGTCCACAAATCTTTCGCGACCGTCCCTGCCTCTGGCTGGCCGACAGGGGCCCATTCCTGGTTGGAGGGTTTGCTCTCCAGCACCATCTTGCCGCCTTCCATCGAACCGGCATAATGCAAGACTGTCAGAAGCCGCGTGCGGGCCTGTCCACAGTCATACTCCCGCTGCATCTTGGCCGACCGGAATGAGGGACCACCCTCCTTGCTCTGCGCGGTCTTGAAGTCATAGAGAATCCAGATGATCCGCTGATCGCCGTTCCGTTCAGTGGCTCCAGGATCGATATAAATCGTGAGGCCCAACTTGTTGTCTTCTCCCAACGACACCCAGCCCCCGTAGGCCAGCCCACTCTGAAGAAGCGTCAGCAGTAGAACGATTGCGACATACTTTCTCATGGCCATCCTTTCGTTCCGCGTCCCTCTGCCGGTCATCTTAGGATCAGAGCCGCCCATGAATCAACCGCGCCAACACTTTACAGACCTGCCATGCAGCGCTGGAAGTTTCCAGCGGACTGGCTTATCATTTGGTGCCTGCCTGGTGGAGGTCCTCATGAACTCCATGACTGCGGTTCGGCTCCTCATCCTCGTAATTCCTGTCGTGTGGCTCGTCATTCGTCTCACGCCTGCCGAACACTCAAGGCCCAACCATCTTCAGGTCATGGCGCAAGAAAGCTACAGCCTGCCCTCGCACCGAGAGCCCGATAGATTTGCGAGCAACGAATCCCTCTTTACCGCCCACTACCAATCGCACTATGCCACATCGGGGTTCGAGTATCGTCATTACCGGCTGGCCTATAAATATGGATTTGACCTCGCCCTTGATCCCGATAATCAGAAGGTGGGCTGGGCGAGCGTCGAACCTCAGGCACGCCACAACTGGAATGAGGGTGTCATGGGGCAGTGGAGCCAACACCAGCAAGCGATTTTCTACGGGTGGGAGCAGGGCCTCAAGATCACCGGCGGGTAAGTGGCAGGGGCCACGTTCGCCACGACACCCGGCTCTCGTTCCGCGGACCCTGCTATTCCGTTCCTTCCTGAACTCGATCGGCCGTGCGGGCCGCCGCATCTTGCAACGTTCCTTCCACCCCGCGAGCCTTGTCCATCGGGGTCTGGATGGCATCCACGGATTGGCGGACCGCTTGGTCAACGATGGATGGAGACGGCTGAGGGGCTTGCGACTTCTCGACTGGATTCTCGCGTTGACAACCAACCACCCCGCTTATAAGGACGACTATAGACAGCATACGCGTCCACCGATGTCCGATCGTCATACACACCTCCACCATAAGACGGCTCGTATCGCGCACCTAAGGCTTCTCAACATGTCCCGTTCACCCGGCGGCCGCTGTTGCCATGGAGGAGACGGGGAAGCCAACGGCACACCTGTGACCGTATGCCGGAACAGCACGAAGCGCAAAACATTTCACAAATCTACAGCTCATGCGGTGGCGGGCAGCCTATCCGCCTGCGGTGCCGGCCCGACATCGAAGAAGCTGATCATCTGGGCTCACCGCCTCGTTTCCGTTCCCCTCCGTCACGCCACCACTCAAGCCTTCTCTCGAAACGACCGACATCATTACTGAAGAGAACCACTGACAGTCTTGCTCCAGGACCACAGCGTTAGAAAGGGGGCCATGGTGACCACCGCCCAACTCGATCAGACCTGTATCAACACGATCCGCACCCTGTCGATGGATGCCGTGCAACAGGCCAATTCAGGACACCCGGGGACACCGATGGCCATGGCTCCGGTCGCCTACTGTCTCTGGCAGCGAATCCTGCGATTTGATCCGGAGGATCCGATTTGGCCGAATCGAGACCGGTTCGTCCTATCGATGGGACACGCCTCCATGCTCCTCTACTCCCTGCTGCATTTGACCGGGGTGAAAGCCGTGAATCCGCAGTATGAACGGCTGGGCGAGCTCTCGGTGGCACTGGATGACCTCAAACACTTCCGCCAACTGAACAGCAAGTGCGCCGGACACCCGGAATACCGCTGGACTTCCGGCGTGGAGACGACGACGGGTCCGCTCGGACAAGGAATCGCCACCAGCGTCGGGATGGCGATCGCTGCCCAGTGGCAAGGCCACTACTTCAATCGCCCGGGGTTCGACATGTTCGACTACGACGTCTACGCGCTCTGCGGCGACGGCTGCATGATGGAAGGCGTCTCAGCCGAAGCCGCATCCCTGGCGGCGCACTTGAAACTCTCCAATCTCTGCTGGATCTACGACAACAATAAGATCACGATCGAAGGGCACACAGACTGGGCCTTCAGCGAAGACGTGGCGACGCGGTTCATCGGATACGGATGGAACGTGACCCGAGTCGGCGACGCCAACGATCTCGACATGCTCGAACGGGCCTTGACCACGTTCAAACGGGAAACGGGGCGACCGACGCTGATCATCGTCGATAGCCATATCGCGTATGGTTCTCCCAATAAACAAGACACCCACGCCGCGCACGGCGAACCGCTGGGCGAGGAAGAGATCCGGTTGACGAAACGCAATTACGGCTGGCCCGAGCATGACAAGTTCCTGGTTCCAAACGGGGTCCGCGAGCATTTTCAGCAGGGCATGGGTAAACGCGGATGCGAAGCACGCGCAGCCTGGATGGCCAAGTTTGAGAACTACCAACGCCAATTCCCCCAGCTCGCCGATCATCTCTTGCAGATGCAGCAGCGCCAACTGCCTGAGGGGTGGGACAAGGCTCTTCCCATCTTCTCTCCCGATACCAAGGGTGTGGCCGGGCGCGATGCTTCGGCCAAAGTCCTCAACGCTCTGGCAAAGAGCGTCCCGTGGCTGTTAGGAGGATCGGCAGACCTCGCTCCGTCGACGAAGACCCGCTTGACCTTCGAAGGAGCCGGCGATTTCACTGCGAAGGATCGCGGCGGCCGCAACCTGCATTTCGGCGTCCGGGAACATGCGATGAGCTCCGTGTTGAACGGACTCTCCCTCTCCAAAGTGCGCCCCTACGGCTCCGGCTTCCTGATCTTCAGCGATTACAGCCGGGGTGCGATCCGATTGAGCGCGCTGATGGAAATTCCCGTCATCCACATTTTCACGCATGATTCGATCGGGGTCGGCGAGGATGGTCCCACACACCAGCCGATCGAACAGCTCGCCTCATTGCGGGCCATT
>JABMDG010000097.1 GCA_015904045.1 Nitrospira sp. | reverse complement strand
CCGTGAGACCTTGCTAATTGGCCAGCAGATAGATCACAACCAGCGCGACCATCCACGCAAACATGTACACGAGCATGACGTGTTCAAATTTCCAATTACACCATATGTTCATGACAGCCTCCCGATATTCAGCGCAGCGCGTCCATGCTGCACAACTGCCGCGTCCACACGTGACTTTTATCGAGGACGGCTCACCGTAGTGCTTTCCTCAACCTTGCCGGAAGCGACCCGGGAAGACGGGCACGGCTCCGAATCGGTTGGCTGTGATTCACTCGATTGGCCTCAGCCCCGGGGTCTGTCCTCGCACCACAGAGCAGGCAACGCCATCCCGATACCGAGGGCTGCCCCATATCTCTCATTTGGACGACAACCAAGAGACCTTGACAACGCAGGCACTGCATGGCGCCTCCTATGGGCTCGCGCTACAACACCCTTCTCAATGTCCGGTTCCAGACAAGACACGCGTACCTGGAATCGGAGGAACTTCGATGGGTCCAATACCACCATGCCTCTGCAATGAAAGCCACCGGCCCGATCATGCCCGACGCCTTCATTTCTGGAGACTAACCATCCTTAGGCGGATGGTTCGATGCGGCGATGTTGAAGACCGCCAGGTTCGGATGCTGGAACTCCAGCCGTTTCTCGCGTGTCAGAAACGTGCGATCCCCGATCGCCAGCAATTGCTGCTTATTGAGGAACAAGTCCCGCTTGTCATATACCGCCCACTCGTACTCCCGGGTCATGGCAAGAGCATCGACCGGACACGCCTGTACGCACAGCCCACAAAACAAACATCGTGTCATGTCCATCGAATACTCTCGTGCGTACCGCTTCGTCGGTTCCCCCGGCACCTCGGCGCTCACCACTGCAATGACACGGGAAGGACAGGCGGCCTCACAGAGATCGCACCCAACACACTTCTCCGTCCCGTCGTGATACCGCAACAACGCCAACATCCCGCGATAGTTGTCCGGGAGAATCCGCTTCTCATGCGGATACTGAAGGGTGACGGGCTTGTAGTGGATGAGGTGGCTCAGGGTCACTTGCATTCCCACAGCAATCTCATAGAAGGTGATCAGCTTGACCCACGCTCGGAATCCACTATAGTGTCGTGCAAATCTTTCTCTCCACTTCATGAACATACTTTCTTGGGCCTGTGAGGCATCCGCCGGTCTACCGCGCGAGAACGGTTCCACGCTCATGCAGCCAAACCCATCGAGGGCTTCCATCGTGCCGATGACCTGGCGCGAAAGGCTAACACCAGCCGCTTCTCGATTCTTGTCTTGCGGCGGACCTTGTCTGCCAGCGTGATCAACCGATCAATGACGTCTATCTTCCTCCTCTTCTGGAATCGAAGCCCAAATCGTGACACCAAACAAGAACGCGACAATGCCAAGCAAGCTGTAGATTTGATACATCTCTCTCACCATCCTTTCGATGGACTATTCGCCGCCGGTCATCCTCCCGGTCCTCTTCACACGAGCAATCCCGCCATACAACAGCCGCTGGTTGCGGGACTCCTACCAAGAAGTGATCAGACCTCTGGACCTCCGGGACCGCCTTTCCGGCCTTCCCGTGCACACGTGTTCCTCATGTGTCAGGCCTGACAATGCATCAATGCTGTAGAATCCGGCAGCGCGGGTTCATTGACTACAACGAGGACCGCCTGGGCACTGAAACAGCGAAACTGAAGAATCAGACGCGCGGGAGAGAAAGGGAAATGCGCGAGAGATGGGACAGTCGGCGTTGCTATCAACACCGCTCTATCACCCTACAAGCCACTCTTCTGAGAGTCAATGACTTGA
>JABMDG010000096.1 GCA_015904045.1 Nitrospira sp. | reverse complement strand
CCGGCGCGTTTGCCACGAGACCTCTCCGCCCCCAGGGATGCCGGGTTCAAGATGGCCTCCAGCGTCTCCTGAAATCCCTGCCCGGATGAGGCCGGCGCCACCTGTGGACTTGAATGCCGGCGCACCTCTTTCCTGGGCGTCTCCTCGCGAGATGACGGGACGGCTTGCGGCGGCGGTTGTTCACATGCCGCCATGACCTCTAAGATTGGACGATTGAACAGGCGTACCATTCGACCATCCTCCCGAACTTCCTTGGACGAGAGGATAATCGCGTCCGGTCCCAACTCTTCCTTGATCTCTCGTAGGGCGTCTTGCATGGTGAGGGCATGAAATGTTTTGACTTTCATCCGTTACCTCATGACAATTGCGCAAGGTCCACATCGATCCGAACCATCTCCAGCGACTGCACACGCGCCAGCGCATCGACCTCGTTGAGTCCCATAATCGGAACCGCGCGGAGAATCCGGTCGGTCCAACGGCGCAAGTGGCGCCGAACGAGAGGAGAGCAGAGCACAACCGGCTGTAGGCCTTGCGCAGCAACCCGCTCGGCCGCCTGTTTCAGCCCGCTCAGGAGCTTGTTGGAGATGACCGGGTCAAGGTTCAGCGATGCGCCCGACGACAAAGACGTCGCCTGGTCAGCCAGCGACCGGTCGAGCATCGGGTCCAGCGTGATGACTTGAAGCGTGCCGTCCGGCGATTGATGCTGTTTGGTGATCGTACGAGCCAACGCTTGGCGCGCGAATTCCGTAAGGACCTCGGGGTCTTTGGTCGTGGCCGCCTGATCAGAGATCGCTTCGAGGATGGAGCGCAGATCTCGAATCGGGACACCCTCCTTCAGGAGATTGGCCAGAATCCGCACAACCGTTCCCAACGGCACGAGTGTTGGAATCAGCTCTTCCACCAACTTCGGGTGCGCTTTCCCGACCTCGTCCAGCAGCCCCTGCACTTCCTGCCGTCCCAACAGTTCATGGCCGTGGCGTTTGATGAGTTCTGACAAGTGGGTTGTGATCGCCGAACCGGCATCGACGACGGTATATCCGGCCGCCTGAGCCTGTTCACGACCCTCCTCCGGCACCCATAACGCGGGGAGGCCGAAGGCCGGCTCTTTCGTCGCGATGCCTTGCACCATACCCCGCTGGCCGGTTCCAGGATCGATGGCCAACACATGCCCCGGCAACGCTTCCGCTTTCGAGATCTCCACACCTTTGAGGATGACGGCGTATTCGTTCGGCCGCAGCTGAAGATTGTCCCGAATATGAATCGGCGGCACGACGAAGCCCATCGACTCCGCGAACTGGCGGCGTAGTCCCTTAATCCGGTCCAGGAGCGCGGTACCCTTGGCGCCTTCGACCAACCCGATCAGCCCGTAGCCCACCTGCACTTCCATCAAATCCAGTGGCGCCACCCGCGCCGTCCCCTCGTCCGCTTTCGGTGCACTCGGCGCCGGCGCGACGACTTCAGGCGCTTGCTCCCGCTGATGCAGACGATAGGCCATCCAGGCGGCCAGCGCCCCCAATACCAAGAATGCGAGATGAGGCAGACCGGGCACCAGCCCCAGCGCAAGCAGAATTCCGGCGGCGGTCCCGACGACTCGTGACGAGATGAGCAACTGCCGGGTCATTTCGCCGCCGAGATCTGTCTCGGAGGCGGCGCGTGTCACCACGATGCCGGCCGCCGTCGACACGATCAACGCGGGGATCTGGGCGACCAACCCTTCGCCTACTGTCAACAACGTATAGGTTTGCGCCGCGGCCGCAGGG
>JABMDG010000095.1 GCA_015904045.1 Nitrospira sp. | reverse complement strand
AAAGCGTGGAACGTCGAGCACGTTTTCGATGAAGCGAAAGAGACTGCGGCGCACGTCGATTGTCAGGTTGGGATACCAGACGGGGCTCGCCACAACCAGACCGCGAAAGGCGAAGAAGGGCGCTGCGGCTCCGGTCACCCCCTTGTCGCCGCTGGCTTCGATATAGGTGTCCCAGAACAACCGGAACAGCACTTCAAATGGGCCTCGAAGCGTGCCCCATCGAATCAGAGAACAGAGTAAATAATTGATCGTCATCGCGGTCACATCATCGGCCGGCTCGCCCCATTCCCCGCGCGACCGGTCCAACACGGAAAAGTCCGTCCCCGTGCGGAACAGCACATTGTACGGATGGAAATCCCCGTGGACTTGAGACAGCCGCCCGGCTTGGTCTCGCAGACGCCACCGCCACCGGTTGCAGGCTTCTTCCACCGTGCGCAACAAATCCTCAGCGATGAACCCGTATTGCTTGGGATAGCTGTCCGTCAGTCCCATGATGCATTCGCCGTGGCCGATCAATTCACGGAGCCGGCGCTTGTACAGATCCGCATCCCGGCGTTTCGTCGCATGGATCCGCGCGAGATAGCGGGCAAGCGCCCTCACCCGGTCGCGGTCAGGTTTTCCGAGCGACCCGCCCTTGGCGAGCCGCGCTAGATCGAGGTGATAGCTTTTCCCCTCCGCCCATTCGTTCAGCACGAAGAACTCGCGGGCTTGCGCAACAGAGAAGAGCCCCTGCTTGCCGTCGAACGCCCCCACATCGAGCGCCTTCACATGGCGAGTCAGCCGACCGTACGAATCATAGTCCCACAAGATCGCCTGTGCGCGGTCGGCCATATGCTCGTGCCCGAAGGGTCCGGGCCTCATGGTTTCTAATACAGCGGATTGCAGTCGACGGCCGTGGCGAAACGTCAATTTGACCGGCGTCCCATACCCATAGCGCTTCTGCTCTCCCTTCGAACTGGCCTTGCCAATGACCTCATACGACAAAAGCGCCACCTCGGGACCGAACCGATCCCGGAGATACTGTTGGAGCCGGTCCTTGCGAAGCTTCGGCATGCACCACTCTCACGCAAATCATGTTCCACCAAGGAGCCCATGAACCAGTCATTCGTCATTGGTCATTCGTCAAACGGAAGAGCCTCTAGGAGACCGTCTTTCTGCACCTTCCCCACGGTTGACGATTGACGCATGACGGCCCTGGCAAGAGATCATGGAACAGGGCAGCATGTGAAAAAGCGATCTCTTACTACTGGCGCATTGAGCCCCATCGCTCGGAACCACACTGTGGGAAAATGCGCCACATCCGTCGCCCCGATGGGGATGAAGAGCAGGACCGGGCATGAAGAATCGTGGAAACATGGAGCGCCGCCCCACCGACAGCGCGATTGGCGATCCCTCCGATGTCGGCATATCGTTTGCTGATCTTCCCTGTGGACAAAGACCCGGATCGGCATAGCCTGGAGGCACTATGGAACTGGAAATTGAAAGCCGCAATGTCGCAATGACCCCTCGCTGGAAGACGGAGATCGAAGCCCGTATGGACGATCTGCAACGGGGGCACGAGGATCTGATTCATGGCCGTGTCACGTTGATCAAGAATCGGCACCACAAGAAACTGGCGAACGTCGCAGAAGCGCTGGTAGTCGTCACCCTGCCGGGACGCCACACGCTTACGGCAAGAAAAGAAGACAAGACGTTCGAAGAGGCCATCCGTTCGGCCTTCCGTGCCGTGGGCATCGAACTGCGCAAGTATCGGGAGAAACGTGCTAGAACCGACATACGTGTGCCGCCCGTTCCTCCCCATCGCGGCGTGATCTGCAAGCTCTTCCCCAAAGAACACTACGGGTTCATTCTGAAGGAAGGTGGCGGCGAAGTGTATTTTCATGCGAACGCGCTCCAGGGGCTCACGTTCGGCGGGATCGAAGACGGCACCGAAGTCGTGTTTAGCCTCGAAGAAGGAAACAAAGGTCCACAAGCGACGGTCGTGTCCCTCCCGCCCCCCACGACGTCAAAGGTGTCTAGGTGACCGTGGAAAAATTCAAGGTTCCCGTTTCCATGCTGGCTCCAGTGATCGATCCCGGGCAGCTGGGCTTTGAGGACACAAGCGAGCTGGAACCCCTCACGGAGATCATCGGGCAGGAACGGGCCGTCGAAGCCCTGGAGTTCGGCCTGGGCATGAAGAGCTCGGGGTTCAATCTCTACGTTTCCGGGCCCGTCGGCACCGGGAAAGGCACACTCGTTCGCCAGATGGTCACACGACTGGCCCAGGCGGCTCCCGCCCCTTCCGATTGGTGCTACGTCAATAATTTTCAGGATGCCTCCCGCCCGCTGGGCTTGTCGTTTCCAGCCGGACAGGGTTGCGCCTTCAAGCGGGAGATGGCTTCCTTCATCGAGAGTTTGCGGCGCGACATCCCCGGCGCCTTCGAAAGCAAGAAATACCTCGACGCGAAAGCCAAGCTGCACGAAGACACGGAAGGCAAGAAGAAATCCCTGTTCCATGACTTGACGGAATTGAGCCGCACCAGGGGATTCGGCTTCGAAGAAACTCCGGCAGGGTTCGGATTGGTCCCGCTGAAAGCCGGCCACGCCATGACGGATGAAGAAATTGAGGCCATGACCGAGCAGGAGCAGCAGGATCTGACCCAGCGGCGCAAGACGCTGGAAGGCGAGATCCGTGAATTCCATGTGCGTATCCACGGATTGGAGAAGGAAGCGGAACAGGAACTCCGCAATCTCGACCGCCAAGTGGTCACCAATGTGCTGGAGGGCCGCCATGAAACGCTACGGCGGACCTATCAAGAGTTGCCGGCGGTGGCCGCCTTTTTGGAGCGTGTGCGAGACGATATCGTCCGCCACTACAAAGACTTTCTGCCGCGCGAAGGACCGACCATCACCATTCCCGGCCTTGAGATGCGACGGCCAGACCTGACACGCTATCTCGTCAATCTCATCGTGGAACACGACCCCACGGACGGCGCTCCGGTGATCGACGAATCCCACCCGACCTATACAAACCTGATCGGAAAAATCGAGCGGCATGCGCACATGGGTGTCATGTACACCGACTTCACGGAGATCCGCGCAGGCGCCGTGCTGCAGGCCAACGGCGGCTACTTGATCGTGAACGCCCTCGACATGCTACGCCAGCCCTTTTCGTGGGATGCCCTGAAGCGCGTGATCAAGACAAGAGAGGTTAAGATCGAAGACCCCGGAGAATTCTACGGATTCTCTACCGCCGGATTGAGGCCGGAACCCATCCCGGTGAACGTCAAAATTATCATGGTCGGGCCGCCCGTCATTTACCACCTTCTGCAAGCCTATGAAGAAGACTTCGGCAAACTTTTCAAGGTCAAGGCGGATTTCGACACGGAAGTGGTCCGCAGCGAACGCCAGGACCGCCAATATGCCCGCTTCGTCGCCAAACTGTGCCGCGAAGAAGGACTGCCCCACTTCGGGGCCGACGCGGTGGCGGAAATCATCCGCCAAGGATTCCGTTTCGCCGACCGGCATGACCGGCTCTCGCTGCGCTTCAGCCTGGTGAGCGACCTCATTCGCGAAGCCGGCTATTGGGCGAGGAAAGAAGGCCACGCCTTCGTGACCCGCGCGGACGTTGACGCGGCCGTGACGCACAAGCGCCATCGCTCAAACTTGGCCGAGCACTGGATCCAGGATGAGATCAAAGAAGGCACGTTGATGGTCGATCTTGACGGGGAGGTTGTCGGTCAGATCAATGGACTCTCCGTCCATGAGCTCGGCGATTACTCATTCGGTCGTCCCACCAGAATTACGGCCCGCACCTATATCGGCACCAAAGGCGTAATCGACATTCAACGTGAAGCGGAACTGGCCGGCATGGTCCACAGCAAGGGGGTCATGACGCTGGCCGGGTATCTGGCCGGAAAGTTCGCCGGGTCGCATCCCTTTGCGATGAGCGCGTCATTGACGTTCGAGCAGACCTATTCCGAAGTGGAAGGAGACAGCGCCGCCGTCGCCGAACTGGTCGCGATCCTCTCCAGCCTTGCCGATCTGCCGATCCATCAATGGCTGGCCGTTACCGGCTCGGTCAATCAATTGGGGGAGATCCAGCCGATCGGTGGCGTCAATGAGAAGATCGAGGGCTTCTTCGAGTCCTGTTCCCGCAAGGGCTTGTCCGGCAAACAAGGCGTAATTATTCCCGCCCGCAACACGAAACATCTCGCGCTCCGACGCGAGGTGGTG
>JABMDG010000094.1 GCA_015904045.1 Nitrospira sp. | reverse complement strand
GCGTCGTCTTGGTGGGGTTTGCCGGAGTCGTCCTAGCCATCGCGCTTTGGTCGGATGCGACGATTTACAAGTTGGTGGTGAATACCTACGAGGTGACGCTGGTGGCCGCGTTCATCCCGCTATTCGCAGGACTGTACTGGAAACGAGCCACGACGCAGGGAGCCTTGTGCGCCATCATCGGCGGTACGACAAGTTGGATTGCGCTGGAGTTACTCGGTCCGCCTGATTCCCCCTGGCCGCCGCAACTTGTCGGATTGATGATCGCAGGGGCGGGGATGGTCGTGGGATCGTTGTGGCCCTCTCGGACGACGGCTGCGCCATAAGCGAGCCGTGCTTGGGGCGTTCTGCCTGCTCACCGGCTCATCGAGTGTCCGCCTCGGCCCGGTGATTACCGGCGCTGGAATCTTGGGACATCGTGAGAGCCTGATAGGCCTGAAGCACGGTTCCGACGGAGGAGACTCTTGTGAGATACGGCATCCTTCCCTTGCCAAGACTCGTTGGCGGCACCAGCACCATGTGGAGACCGGCCTGATAGGCTGCCGCGATCTTCAACCACACATCACCGACCGGCCCGATCCGGCCGTCCGGGGTGACGGTGCCGGAAATAACGCGCTGGCGTGGAATCGCTTTCCCCTTCGCCATGGCGGCGACCGAGAGGCCGATCATGGCCGAAAGACTGTCTCCTTCGATGACGAGATCAGGATAGGGGACCGACAGGCCGACGCTCCACGAGTCGGTGGAGAGCCCCAGCGCGCGGGCCGCGCCGCCGATCGCCTGCACGGTGGCGGCTTGTGTTTTCTGTGCAAAGCGGCCGGGACCGGAAAGGAAGTGGACCTCGAGTCCCTCGGCATCGCTCCGTTCTGTGAACAGCACCATGACATAAATGACGATGCCTGCAGGTTTCTCCCCTATCGTCACGCCGAGCACCGGAACGTATTGTTCCCGCGGACCTTCGTGGGCTCCGGCGATATTGCCGAAGGGGTTCAGGCACAAGAGACTGAGCAGCAGGGTCAGGAACCTCGCACGCCACCACGTGGAGGTCTTGCGATAGGCCGGCCTCCGAGCTCGCGTCCACCTGCATGACCTGCATGCACCACTGGTCATGGAGGCGCTTCCCACAAGTCCTTCGCAGTTGGTTGACATGGAGTGCGGACCTAGAACTGGGTTTGTCCGGGCGTACGTGTGCTATTCGGCAGGAAGATGTCGTGACTTGAGCGGCTACAGGGAACGGGCGAGGATCTGTGTGTCTAGGCGTGTCTGTCGCAGAAACGAACAGCGGGGCGGTACAGACGGGAGCTTCAAGAGATCGAGTAAGTCCGATGTGGTTGTGCACTCCACCCGATTCGATTTGGCCGCCGCAATTCATCGGATTACTGATGGCAGGATCTGGGATGGCTATTGGGTCGCTCGCGACGGAGCGCACTGTCAATAATCGATCGTGACGACGATGGTATCGGAATAGGTGCCGGCACTCACATCTTGGCCAGGCGGGATTCGTCCAAAGATCGGGATGATGGCCGGCCGATTGTTGGAGACAGAGACGTGTTTCAGTGTTCCGCCAGTGCCATTTCCCCAGATCTGAGTATGCCCAGGATCGAGGTACAGATTGTAGTTCAGTCTCTCGGATCCTTGGGACAGTGTTCGGGGGTTAAAACTCCCGCTGCCTCCTGTGCTTAGTGAGATGGATACCTGCTCGGTACCTTTGCCGAGGCCGGAGCAGCGGACGCTGACGCTTCCGGCCGAGA
>JABMDG010000093.1:14010-26760 GCA_015904045.1 Nitrospira sp. | reverse complement strand
TTCTCTTCCTCCGGCACGTCGAACCACTGCACCAGCATGTCGTCCCACCAGGCTTCGGTGACGTCGCTGCCGGGGTCAGTGCCGAGAAACGCGACATCGTCTTTCTTAATCGTGGGCCCGACGAGCTGAGGTTGGAATTTGGCACGATCGATGACTTCCTTGGTCGCATACCCTCCAAGAATCCACGAGTCCGGATCGGCCCGTCGGGACTTGTAGGCTTTCAGGCCCAGCTTGAGATAGATGAAGATCTGCTGCTGGACGGGATCAGTCACGCCTGACTGAGGCAGGCTGAGGGTCTTCTCAATGCGCTTCCGCCAGTGCCGGTCGTCGTACCTCGATGTGATCAGCTGGAGCATTTTCTTTCCGAACTCTGCATCAAGCGGCATAAGATAACGTCCTGTATTAGTGCCGAGCTGACGATCAAAGAGAATATCGATACGGCGTACTGACTCACTGTCTCCGCACGCAGCACGCAACGCTCAGCACTAGCTTCCGAGATGTTTCCTGAAAAAGGCTAGGGTCCGCACCCACGCATCCTTGGCCGCTTCCGGCCGGTAGACGGACGGATCGTTGTCCCGGAAGAATGCATGCGGCGCGCCTGGATAGGTCTTGATCTCACCCACTTTGCCGTGTTTCTTCAACGCCGCCGCCAGCCGTTGCACGTCCGCCTTGGTGATCCAGCCGTCATCCTCTCCATAAAAGTACAGCACCGGCGCCGACAGCTTCTCGAGCGGCCTTTCCGGATTCGGCACTTGGCCATAAAAAGGCACCGCCGCCTTGATGTCGGCATTCACGCAAGGCAGCAGCAGTGCATAGGACCCGCCCATGCAGAACCCAGTCACGCCGATCTTCGTCCGATCAACTTCCGGAGACGACTTGATATACCCCACGGTAGCAATCAAATCTTTAAGCCCGTCCTCCTGTTTGAGAGCATTCATCAGCTTGCCCGCCTCGGCGGGATCGGTAGTGAGCGCGTGGTCCAGGCGTGAGTACAGGTCCGGCGCAATCGCCACGTATCCTTCCGCCGCATAGCGCTTGGCGATATCTTTGATATGGTCGGTGAGCCCCCACCATTCCTGAATGACAATGATGGCAGGCCGTTTTTCGTTGGTGACCGGAGCAGCGACAAACGCTTTCATACTGACCGTGCCGCTGAGATATTTGACTGTGGTTTCCCTGATCGATGCAGCCATGATTCACCCCTTGTGGACTAGGAGCGTATGGCTGATAGCTGATGGCACAAGCGATTCTGCGCTTTCCGATTTCGTGCCATATGCTAGACGCCCTACGCTTTCAATTTCCGGCCACCATCATTTCGGAGATCTTGAGTGTCGGGCTGGCGATGCGGCCGCGGAAGACCAAGTCGCTGCCAACCATTTCAATGTCCTTCAGCATCTGTTTCAGATTGCCTGCGATGGTGATTTCCTCGACGGGAAAAGCCAGTTCGCCGTTTTCGATCCAGAATCCGCAGGCCCCTCTGGAGTAATCCCCCGTCACCATATTGATGCCGAACCCGATCACCTCGGTGAGATAGAGTCCTTCCTTCACCGATCCGATAATCTCCTCGGGAGTCTTCACGCCCGGCACTAAATAGAAATTGGTCGGCCCAACAGAGGGGCTCTCTCCGACACTCCGCGAGGCGTTCCCGGTTGACGGAAGTCCCAGCTTCTTTCCCGAGTAGGTGTCGAGGAGATAGCTGTTGAGGACTCCCCGCTCGACGATCGTGTTCTTTCGCGTAGCCACTCCCTCTCCGTCGAATGGACGCGACCCCAATCCACCGGCCATGCGTCCGTCGTCGTAGACTGTGATCCTATCAGATGCGACGGCATGGCCGAGTTGATCGAGCAGAAAGGATGCCCGTTTGTACAGCCCGTAGCCGGAGACGGCGCTGCACAGATTAGCCAATAGACTGCCCGCGGTCTCCTGATCGAACACGACCGGCACGCGCTTGGTCGCCACCCGCCGCGCACCCAGTCGGCGGACCGCACGCCGGGCCGCTTCCTGTCCAATCGATTCCGCGGAGGCCAATCGTGCAAACTTGTGTTGAACCTCGTACCACGCATCACGCTGCATTGCGCCGGTTTCGGCTTCGGTCGCAATCGGTGACACCGACAAGGAAAAACTGGAGCTCTGATACGATCCGACAAACCCGTGACTGTTAGCCAGCACCACCCGGCCCGACGATGAATCGAACTCCGCGCCCTCCGAGTTCGTCACCCGTGAATCAGCAGAGAACGCCGCCGATTCACCGCGCTTGGCCCAATCGATCTGAGTTTCTGGACCAAGGACCGTCTCATCATAAAGATCGAGATCCGGCCGATCGCCGGCCAACTCTGACGCCTCCGGCAACCCGGACACCGGATCTTCAACGACGGCTTTCGCCAGTGTACAAGTCTCAGACACGAGCCGGTCGAGGGATGCTTTCGAAAAATCGGAGGTGGACGTGGTTGCCGAGCGTTTCCCCACGAACACGCGCAGGCCGAGCCGTTTTTCTCGTGCCTTGGTTAATCGATCGACGGCGCCAACACGGACCTGCACCGAAAATGTTTCTCCATCCGCCACGACAATGTCGGCCTCGGTTGCACCGCATTGTTTGGCACAAGTGAGCACATCCGCCGCCAATTGGTCATAGGTGCCATGGGTGGCTCTGACAAACCTACCGGTTTCTTGTTTCTGAATCATTACTGCTCCCCGTCATGCGTCATGCGTCAACCGTGGCATGATTTCATCTCGTTTGACGGTTGACGACTGACGAAAGACGCCCCTAGCCTTGCGTTCCACCCACGGTGATTTCGTCAATCTTGATGGTCGGCAGGCCGACCCCGACAGGAACCGACTGGCCGTCCTTGCCGCAGGTCCCGATGCCGTTGTCCAGCTTGAGATCGTGTCCGACCATTGACACCTTGGTGAGAATCTCGGGGCCATTACCGATCAACGTCGCCCCCTTCACCGGCTTCGTTACCTTGCCGTCTTCGATCAAATACGCTTCGCTGGCCGAGAATACGAATTTGCCGTTGGTGATATCGACCTGTCCGCCGCCGAATGACACGGCGTAGAGCCCCCTCTTGACGGAACGAATGATGTCCTGTGGGTCCGACTCTCCGGCCAACATGAAGGTATTGGTCATGCGGGGTAACACCACACTCTGATAGCTCTCACGCCGGCCATTGCCTGTCAGGGCGATACCCATGAGACGCGCGTTCAACTTGTCGGTGATGTAGCCGCGAAGAATGCCGTTTTCGATCAGGGTCGTGCAGCCGGTGGGCGTGCCTTCGTCGTCCATGTTCAGGGACCCGCGTCGAAAGGGCAGTGTCCCATCGTCCACGATCGTACACACATCAGACGCCACGCGTTTTCCGATCAAGTTCGAAAAGGCCGAGGTTTTCTTCCGGTTGAAATCCGCCTCGAGCCCATGGCCGATCGCTTCGTGCAGGAGAATGCCGGGCCAGCCTCCGGCCAACACCACCGGCATGGCACCGGCAGGCGCATCAACGGCAGACAGATTGAGGATCGCCTCACGCGCGGCTTCCCGCGCATAGTCCAGATGGCGGTTGTTCTCACGATAAAATTCGAAGCCGACGCGCCCGCCCCCGCCGAAGCTCCCGACCTGGCGATTGCCGTTCTCTTCGGCAATGCAGGTGATTTGCAGACGAGACAGCGGCTGCACGTCACCAACCAGGGTCCCGTCCGACGTCGCCACCGCCACAATTTTATATTCCGTGTTGAAAGACGCCATGACGTTCTTGATCCGGGAATCATAGCGTCTCGCTTCGGCGTCGATTTCGTTTAGCAGCGAGACCCGCTCGGGCGTGGCCACATCGGCCTTGGCCCGCTCGATTGGATAGAGGTCCCTCGTCGGCCGCCTCTGCGCAGGTACCGGCACCGCCCGATCTCCCTTGGGCGAATGGGCGATGTACCGAGCCGTGTCGGCGGCGAGTTCCAAATCTTTTTTCGTCAGCTCGTCGGAGTAGGCAAAGCCGGTCTTTTCACCCGCCGTCGCCCGGACCCCGACGCCTTGCGAAATGCTCTTGGCGGCGCGTTTGACAAGCCCCTCTTCCATCGACACCGACTCCGACACCCGGGACTCGAAGTAAAGGTCCGCGTAATCCACATCGCGAACGTTGAGCCGATCCAGCGCATGCTGCGCTTCGAGCTCCGTGATTCCGAAGGTGGCCAATTGACCGTGATCCGTCATAAGTTGCACTTTCTCCATGAACACCAGGCGCCGAGAAGTATAGCCCATTCATTTCCGCAGCCGCAATGTGATGATCTGGGCGTGTCCTCGAAGCACGCCGTTCTCCAGGATTTGTTTGACATTCCCTACCCTCACCAGTAGACTTCTTTTCATTCATACCTTCGAACCGAATAGTGACAAGGAACGCGCTCAAGAGTCCATGACGCACCGGCTTGCCTCAAACCTCGACCAACTCTCAGAGCATGAACTGACCGCTAAGCTGGAGCCGGAGCTCTTGCCGAAACATGTCGCTGTCATCATGGACGGCAACGGGCGATGGGCGGAACTCCGGGGGCTTCCTCGCATCGCGGGGCATCGGGAAGGCATCAACTCCGTCCGGGAAATGATTTCACAGTGCCTGGAACTCGGCATCCAGGCCCTGACGATCTACGCATTTTCCCAGGAAAATTGGAACCGCCCGACACAGGAAATCAGCGCTTTGATGGGCCTCCTGGAACACTATCTTTCCACTGAGCGAGCCAGTTTGATCGAGCAACGCGTTCGCTTCCGGGCCATCGGTCGGCTCGAGCCGTTACCCCGGTCGGCCCAACATTGGGTGCGTACCACCGAACAGGAAACCGCCCATTGCGACAGAATGGTCCTCACCGTCGCGCTCAGCTACAGCGGCCGCGCGGAGATCGCCGATGCCGTGAAGGAGCTGGTGGCCGATGTCCGCGCCGGCGTCATCCAACCGGACCGGATCGATGAAACTTTGCTCCAACAATACCTGTACACCCATCCCCTTCCCGACCCAGACCTGCTCATTCGAACCAGCGGGGAAACACGCATCAGCAATTTTCTCCTCTGGCAGCTGGCCTATACGGAACTGTGTTTCACCCCGACACTCTGGCCGGACTTCCGCCGGCGTGAGTTCCTGCTGGCCCTGTTGGAATATCAAAAACGGGAGCGCCGCTTCGGCCGGGTTCTGAGCGTGGTCTCATCGTAATCTCTGTGGAAGCCTCCCCTGTTACTGATATGTCACGACACACACCCCGACGCTTGTGACGACCCTCTCGACCGGCACCCGACGCTTCGACCTCAGGCGTGTCTATACCGCAGCCTTGTTGATTCCAGGCGTCTACGTCATCATCCGCTACCTTCCTCCCTGGGCCTTAACGCTCCTCCTGATGGTCGGCGGAGGCCTGGCCTTGCTGGAACTGTACCGCATCAGCTTTCAATCCCGCCCCAACCATGTACTTGTCGGCACCGGATTAGCGCTCTCCGCGCTTGTATTGGCCCGGCATCACCTGTCCTATGACCTGACGGATCTGCTCGCTGTTGGAATATTGACTCTGCCGGTTGCCCTATTGCTGTCACCCGGCCCGGCTGAGCGCCGCATAAAGGATACAGCTATCACCGCGTTCGGCGTTATTTACGTCGGCCTGACATTGAGTACCGTGGCATCCGCTCGCTTGCTGACCGGCGGCGAGTGGCTCGTACTGTTCCTTGCGCTCGTGACCTGGGCGGCAGATATAGGCGCCTATTACGCCGGCACGCTCTGGGGCAAGCACCTGCTCGCGCCGAAGATCAGCCCGAAGAAAACGGTCGAGGGCCTGTTGGGAGGCATTGGGCTGGCCGTTGCTGCTGCCCTCTTGGCCCAAGCCTGGTTCATCCCGCAGTTGCAGCCGATGGACACAGTGATTCTCGGCGTGGTACTGACTGTGGCTGGGCTGTTCGGCGATCTCTGGGAATCGGCCATCAAGCGCTGCGTAGGGGTCAAAGATTCCGGAAGCATCTTACCGGGCCACGGAGGGATGCTGGACCGAATCGACAGTCTCTTGTTCACCGCCCCTGCCTTCTACTACTATGTCACCTGGGTTTGCGGCATCGCACCGTCCCCCTAACGAGGAGAGCATATGAAGTCCATCATTATCCTGGGTTCGACCGGATCGATCGGCACCAATACGCTCGATATCGTCCAGCGATTTCCCGAGGAATTTCGAGTCGTCGGGCTGACGGCCGGCGGCAACGTCGACAAACTTGAAGCACAAATCCGTTCGTTCAAACCCAAGGCCGTTGCCGTCTCAACCGAATCGTCCGCGGCCACACTCCGGACACGATGCGCAGGCCTTCCGGTTGAAATCCTGGCCGGAGAGGATGGCATCACTCAGGTGGCCGCGATGCCCGGAGCCGAACTTGTGATTTCCGCCATCGTAGGAGCCGCCGGCCTCGTCCCAACCTTGGCAGCCATCCGCAGCGGGAAACATATCGCGCTGGCCAATAAAGAACCCATGGTCATGGCCGGCAAATTAATGCAGGACGAAGCTCATAAACACGGGGTCCGGATTTTTCCCGTTGATAGCGAGCACAGTGCGATTTTCCAATCCTTAGAAGGCCATCGACTTGAGGACGTCCGCCGGCTGATTCTGACGGCGTCCGGCGGCGCCCTCTGGACGCTCACGAAAGAACAGCTGCACTCCGTGACACCGGAGCGCGCGCTCCAACATCCGAATTGGAAGATGGGTTCGAAGATCACCATCGACTCGGCTACCTTGATGAACAAAGGCTTGGAAGTGGTCGAAGCCCGCTGGCTGTTCGGCATCTCCGAGTCCCGCATCGACGTCCTCGTGCACCGGGAGAGCATTATCCACTCCCTGGTCGAATACGAAGACCGGTCGATGATCGCCCAACTCGGGTTACCCGACATGCGAACGCCCATTTCGTACGCCATGCGGTATCCGGAACGGATGCCGCTGGATTTGCCGTCGCTGGATCTGACCGAGGTAGGGAAACTCACATTTGCTAAGCCCGACCATGACCGGTTCCCCTGCCTCAACCTCGGCTACGAATCGCTTCGAGTCGGCGGTACTATGCCGGCCGCTATGAATGCTGCCAACGAAGTCGCCGTCGAGGCGTTCCTCAACGGCGGCGTTCGTTTCATTGAGATCGCCGACGTCATTCGCAGCACGATGGAAGCCCACACGCAGCGGGAGATTGCCGGACTCGATGACGCGCTGGAAGCGGATCGCTGGGCAAGAGAGAAGGCCGAATCGTTGGTCCACGCCTTACCGCGCTGACGAGTATGATTTTGAATTCTGGCCGATCGATGTTAGAGTAACCTCCGGCACTTTTCACAGGAGATCGTGACGATGTCCTCCGCCTTCGCCTGGTCCCCCGACACCCTCTGGCTGTTGATGCAAAAAGCCGGATGGTTCCTCCTCATGATAGGGATTCTCATCGCGTTCCACGAGCTCGGCCATTTTCTCGCTGCTCGCTGGGTTGGCGTGAAAGTCCTGAAATTTTCGCTTGGCTTCGGTCCCAAGCTGATGGGCCGCCAGGTTGGAGAAACCGAGTACTTGCTCTCCGCCGTGCCGCTGGGTGGCTATGTCAAACTGTTCGGCGAAGAAGAGACCGAAGCGACGACACCGGAAGATCGCAAACGCTCCTTCGTTCATCAAGGGGTGTGGGGGAAGGTGCTCATCGTCGCGGCAGGACCCGGCTTCAACTTCATTCTCGCCTACCTGATATTCAGTACTTGGCTCGCCTTCGGAGGCGGTTTACCGACGTCAGCGATCGGTTCTTTGATGCCGGACATTGAAGCACTTCGTCCGGATTCACCAGGGTACGTGGCTGGATTGCGGGTGGGAGACCGTGTTCTTCGGATTAATCAAAAAGAAGTGACGATTCGCAATGAAGTGTTCGACATGGTCGAAAAGAGTCAAGGGCTGCCTCTTGCCATAGAGGTCCGCCGAAAAGCTGAGGTGCTGACGTTCGAGGTGACCCCTCGAGCCATCGCTCCTAACGGGACGAACCACAAAGACCCACGCTACACGATTGGGATAGAGGAACCTGCGCCGGTCATTATGGAACTCACCCCCAAGTTTCCTGCAGCGGAAGCGGGGATTCGGGAAGGCGACCGGATTGAAGCCATCAATGGAGAACCCATCTACACCTGGGTTCAGATGACCAAGGTCATACGAGACAACCCTAAGAAACCATTGCGGTTCGATATCAATCGGAATGGGCAACGCATCACCTTACAGATTACCCCGCGCCTTGAACAAGAAACGGTCGATGGGAATGTACGGGAGATCGGACGGATCGGGGCCGGTCCCGGCCAAACGTTATTGCATTCAGCAACGCCTCTTCTCGCAGTCACTGACGGCCTTAAGGCAACATGGTCATGGACGGAGTTCACCGTCGCCTCCCTCTACAAGTTGATTACGGGAGACATCTCGCGAAAGAACATCGGTGGCCCTCTCATGATCGCCAACGTGTCTGGAGAAGCGGCAGAGAGGGGCGCCTCAAGTTACATCTTCTTAATTGCATTGCTCAGCATCAACCTCGGCGTGCTCAATCTGCTGCCCATTCCCATCCTTGATGGAGGCCACTTGCTCTTTTTCTTGATTGAGGGCATCCTGCGCAAGCCGATCGGCGAACGCCAGCGGGAATTCGCACAGCAGGCCGGGCTGGTCCTGCTGGTCGGGATCATGATCTTTGCCTTCTGGAACGACCTGGAGCGTATGTTCTCCCGCTAAGCTTCCATGAAAACCACCCAGCTGCTCATTCCCACCCTACGGGAAGATCCCGGTGAGGCGGAGACCGTCAGCCACAGGCTAATGTTGCGCGCCGGGCTGATCCGGAAAACGGCGGCCGGTATCTATACCTATCTCCCGCTTGGCCTGCGGGTCATCCGCAAGATCGAACAGATCATCCGTGAGGAGATGAACCGAGCCGGGGCACAAGAGTTGTTAATGCCCATCGCCTCCCCCGCTGAATTATGGAAAGAAACGGGCCGCTGGGAGTATTACGGTAAAGAGCTGCTGCGCTTCAAGGACCGTCACGAGCGGGACTTCTGTCTCGGCCCGACGCATGAAGAGGTGATTACTGACCTTTTCAGGCGCGAGGTCCGCTCGTATCGCCAGCTGCCGTTGAATTTCTATCAAATCCAGACAAAGTTTCGTGATGAAATCCGCCCCCGCTTCGGCCTCATGCGCGGGCGCGAGTTCATCATGAAAGACGCTTACAGTTTCGATGCCGATGACGCTGGCGCCAAAATCAGCTATCAAAAGATGTACGATGCCTACACCCGGATCTTCACGCGATGCGGCCTTACATTCCGTGCGGTTGAAGCGGATACAGGCCTGATCGGCGGTGACGTCTCGCACGAATTCATGGTCCTGGCCGAAACCGGGGAAGCGACAGTGGTCTATAGCGACCAGGGTTCCTATGCCGCGAACCTCGAACGAGCCGAAGTCCTTCCTCCTTCGGAACTTAGCGATGTTCCGCTTCGCCCATTGACTCCCGTGGCGACCCCGCAACGCCGGACGGTGGAAGAAGTCACGGCGTTCCTAACA
Source organism: Nitrospira sp. (assembly GCA_015904045.1). Next base: position 17,229 of record JABMDG010000093.1, on the reverse strand, counting down.
ATCTCTCCACGGCAGTTGGTCAAAACGCTCCTGTATCGTGCGGACAAAGACACCGTCGCTGTCCTTGTTCGCGGAGATCACGATCTCAATGAGGTCAAACTGGCCCGGCTGTTGCGCGTCACGGAGGTCCAACTGGCCGATCCGGACACTGTATCTCTCCTGACTGGCGCGCCCGTTGGATTCGCAGGCCCGATCGGCCTGAGGGGTGTACGCATCTTGGCGGACCATGCCATCAAAGGGTTGAGAAATGTGGTGGTGGGGGCAAACCGGGCCGACACGCATTATGTCGATGCTAATTGGGACCGCGATTTCACAGTGGATCAGTTCGCGGATCTTCGCAACGCGCAAGCCGGCGACCCCTCGCCGCGAGGGCCTGGGCTCTTGACGCTTGCCAAGGGCATCGAAGTGGGACAAGTCTTTCTCCTGGGGACAAAATACAGCAAGAGCATGAATGCAACCATCCTCGACGATCAGGGGAAAGAGCGCCTGGCCATTATGGGTTGTTACGGCATCGGAGTCGGCCGCACTGCCGCGGCGGCGATCGAACAAAACCACGACGATAAAGGTATCATTTGGCCCCTTCCGATCGCGCCCTTTCACGTCCATCTCTTGCCGGTAAGCCAATCGGCCGAGACGGCCGACGCGACGGCGCGCCTCTATGCCGACCTGTCGGCGGAAGGCTTCGAAGTCTTGTGGGACGACCGCGCCGATCGCGCCGGCGTCAAATTCAATGACGCCGACCTCATCGGAGCTCCATTCCAAATCGTCATCGGCGACAAAGGACTGGCCGACGGCATCGTGGAAATCAAAGTTCGGCGGAGCGGAGTGAAATCTCGTGTCGCGCCGTCGGATGTCGTTGCGCATCTCCGCCGATTATCTGGCCAGGCCGACCTGGCGCTGCCTCTGGGCTCCACTTCCTGCGCATAACTTATCCACGGACAGTCCACTCCTTCTCGTTCGGCCACCAGTGAGCCTCAGAGAAATTTGCTTTTCCTTGCCTTCTTGCACCGTTGGGCTAGACTGAAACTCGATTCTCGATCTTGACACGCGTTGCGGCCTCCCTCCTGGGATGTTCAGACCGCCCGGCAACGCTGTTCACCAGACGGAGTGCAGCGAACATGCAGGCAAAACCCATCTCTCAGAACCTTCAGGAGTTGCAGCTGAAGGTCGAGCATGCCGAGCATGTCAAAAAGATCATCTCTCAAATAAACGCTGCCGCCAACCTCGATCAGATTCTTCTGGACCTTCATAAAGACATCCTGAGCTTGTTCGACGCCGAAGATTTAACCCTCTTTGCGTTCGACTCCGAGAAGAAAGAGATTTTCTCGAAAGTTCCTCACGTTGACTCTGTCGAAGAACTCCGCATCCCCATCACGGAACAAAGTCTCGCGGGCTTCTGCGCCAAGTATCTTCGACCGGTGAACATCGTCGACGCGAAGACGTGACGCTGTTCGTCTTCGACCCGGAGAAGAAAGAGATCTACTCAAAAGTCCCCAACGTCGATACCGTCGAAGAGGTCCGTACCCCCATTACCGAACAGAGTCTGCCGGGCTTCTGCGCCAAATACCTTCGCCCCGTGAACATCGTCGACGCATACAACACGGTGGAACTCAAGACCGTCCATCCCTCGCTGCTTCATGATAACGCATACGACAAGCGCACCGGATTCAAAACCAAGCAAGTCCTGACCTACCCCATCGTCGCCGACAACAAATATCTGATGGGTGTTCTCCAACTCCTGAACAAGAAAAACGGCACTCGCTTCACGAGAAAAGATGAAGAAGCGGTCGCAGAAATCGCGAAGGCGATCGGCACCGCGTTCTTCAACCTCCGGAAGGCCGTCAAAAAGACTCCGACCAAGTTCGATCTCTTACTGAGCAGCAAATGCATCACACAGAACGACCTTGATAACGCCCTTGCCGAGTCGCGCAAACCGAACAGCGATCTTGAAAGCCTCCTCATCGAGAGATATAAGGTCCCGAAGATCGACCTCGGCAAGTCGCTCGCGCAATTCTACAAATGTCCCTATATCGAATACAGTGAGCGCACGCTCGTCGATATCGAACTGCTCAAGAACCTCAACGTCGACTACCTGAAGAAACACCATTGGATGCCGCTGAAGCGGGATCGGGCATCTGTTGAAATATTGACCGATGACCCGGGCAATCTCGACCGGGTGCAAGACATCAAGCGAACGTTCCCCGGTCTCAACATCCGCTTCGCCGTCAGTCTTCGGCGGGACATCGCGCAATTCCTCGGCTCTTCGACGGGGGCAGGGGACACGGGAGGGCGCAAACTCGACGAAAACGTCTCCGACATTCTCGGCGAACTCGTCACCGAAGCGCAGGCCGAGGCGATGGAAGAAGCCTCCGGATCAGGAGGGCTGGACGAAAATGACAGCGCGATCGTGCGCCTGGCCAACCAGATCATCGCCGACGCCTACCGGCAAAACGCATCGGACATCCACATCGAACCGTACGGAGAAAAGCGCGAGACGCTCGTTCGTTTCCGGGTAGACGGCGACTGTTTCGAATATATGAAGATTCCCCAGAGCTACCGGCGCGCCATTGTCTCACGGCTTAAGATCATGGCCAGTCTGGACATCGCAGAACGCCGCAAGCCTCAGGACGGTAAGATCAAGTTCAAGCTCTCCGAGTCGAGAGAGATCGAGCTTCGTGTCGCAACCCTTCCCACCGCCGGATATAACGAAGACGTGGTGATGCGTATCCTGGCGGCCAGCGAGCCTCTGCCTCTCGACAAAATGGGATTCTCCGACCGTAATCTTAAGGAGCTCAAAGCCATCTCTGAAAAACCCTACGGCATCATTCTCTGCGTAGGGCCGACCGGATCCGGAAAAACGACCACCCTTCACTCTGTCCTTGGAAACATCAACACACCGGATATTAAAATCTGGACGGCGGAAGACCCGGTCGAAATCACACAATACGGGCTGCGCCAGGTCCAGGTTCAACCGAAGATCGGCTTCACATTCGCCGCAGCCATGCGTGCATTCCTCCGCGCCGACCCCGATGTCATCATGGTCGGAGAAATGCGGGATAAGGAAACAGCCGATACGGGCATTGAGGCCTCTCTCACCGGCCACTTGGTCCTAAGCACCTTGCATACGAACAGCGCGGTCGAAACCGTCACGCGCTTGCTGGACATGGGCTGCGATCCGTTCAGTTTTGCGGATGCGATGCTCGGCGTGCTGGCACAACG
>JABMDG010000093.1:5253-13910 GCA_015904045.1 Nitrospira sp. | reverse complement strand
CTGCTGAACAAAAAGAACGGGATTCGGTTTACGCGCAAAGATGAAGAATCGGTCGCCGAGATCACAAAGGCGCTTGGCATCGCGTTCTTCAACCTCAAGAACTCCGCCAAGAAAAACCCCACGAAGTTTGACCTGTTACTGAGCAGCAACCGTCTCACTCAGAATGATCTTGACGCCGCGGCAGCCGAGTCTCGTAAAGGTCTCAGCGACCTCGAGAGTATCTTGATCGAGAAATACAAGGTCCCAAAAATCGACCTCGGGAAATCGTTCGCACAATTCTATAAATGCCCCTATATCGAATACAGTGAGCGCACCCTCGTCGACATCGAACTCCTCAAGAATCTTAACGTCGATTACTTGAAGAAGAACCACTGGATGCCTCTCAAACGGGACCGGACGGCCATCGAAATCTTGACCGACGACCCAGGCAATCTCGACCGTATCCAGGACATCAAACGGACATTTCCAGGCCTCAATATCCGTTTTGCTGTCAGCCTGCGCCGCGATATCGCGCAATTCCTCGGCTCCTCGACCGGACAGTCCGACGGAGGAACGCGCAAACTCGATGAAAATGTTTCCGACATTCTCGGCGAGCTCGTCACCGAAGCACAAGCCGAAGCGATGGAGGATGCCTCCGCAAGCGGGGGACTGGACGAGAACGACAGCGCGATCGTCCGTTTGGCAAATCAAATCATCGCTGATGCCTACCGGCAAAGCGCTTCGGATATTCATATCGAGCCGTATGGCGAAAAGCGTGAGACCCTTGTCCGCTTCAGGGTGGATGGCGACTGCTTCGAGTACATGAAGATCCCGCAGAGCTATCGGCGCGCAATCGTTTCCCGGCTCAAGATCATGGCCAATTTGGACATCGCCGAGCGGCGCAAACCTCAAGACGGCAAGATCAAATTCAAACTCTCCGAGTCGAAAGAAATCGAGCTTCGTGTCGCGACGCTTCCCACAGCCGGTTACAACGAAGACGTGGTGATGCGTATCCTGGCCGCCAGCGAGCCGCTGCCGCTCGACAAGATGGGTTTTTCCGATCGGAACCTCAAGGTGCTCAGGGACATTTCTCAGAAGCCCTACGGCATTATCCTCTGCGTAGGACCGACCGGATCAGGGAAGACAACCACTCTGCACTCAGTCCTCGGCAACATCAATACACCGGACATCAAGATCTGGACGGCGGAAGATCCGGTCGAAATCACGCAATACGGCCTGCGCCAGGTGCAAGTTCAGCCCAAGATCGGGGTGACGTTTGCTGCTGCCATGCGCGCCTTTCTTCGGGCCGACCCGGATGTGATCATGGTCGGCGAAATGCGAGATAAAGAGACGGCTGACACGGGCATCGAAGCGTCGCTCACGGGGCACTTGGTGCTCAGTACATTGCACACCAATAGCGCAGTCGAAACGATCACCCGCCTGCTCGATATGGGCTGCGACCCTTTCAGCTTTGCTGACGCAATGCTCGGCGTGCTGGCGCAGCGCCTGGCCCGGCGTATATGCAAGGACTGCAAGGAACAATATGCCGGAACCAAGGAAGAGTACGAAGAACTGCGCCTGGGCTATGGGCCAGACCGGTGGGACAAACTCGGCATCAAACCGGACAACACTTTCAGACTCTTCAGAGGAAAAGGCTGCGAGGTCTGTAATCGTACCGGATTCAAGGGACGCGTCGCCTTGCACGAACTCCTGCTAGGCTCCGACCAGATCAAGCGGATGGTGCAGCAGAAAGCTCGCACGGAAGACATGCTCAAGGTCGCACTCGATGAGGGCATGACCACCCTTGTTCAAGACGGAATTGATAAGGTTCTTCAGGGCCTCACAACCTTCAAAGAAGTCAAGGCCGTCGCGATCAAGTAAATCCGGGAAGATCCGCGTCCTCTTCCCAGGATGTTCCCGACCGGCAGGCTGTTGCCGCCCAGTGCTTCTTGAAACCCTAAATCCCCTTCCTCTCATGCACACGATTCTGTAGAATCTCCCCGCCACTCACACGCTTACAAAGAGAGCTCACCATGCACTACCTGCGTCTGTTTGCCAGCACAACCCTCTTGCTCTTATCAGGCTGCGAAACCACCGACAAGACACTCTCGACCGCGGAGCGCATGCTCCGCTCGACGACGGGACGCACGGTGATCGACCTTGCGCAAGGGAAAGATCCCAAACAAATCCTCAAAGAACGTGCCGAGGTGTACCAGCGCAACCCCGAGGCGGCGATACGGGACTTGCGGGCCATCCAGCGAGATTTTGAAACCCTGATGGCGGCCTTGACGGGAAAAGTCCGGAATACCTGGGGCGAGAAAGAAATCAAGGTCCCTGAACGGAAACGCTATGTGAAATACACGCAGAACTACATGAGCCGAGCCATCGTCGATTTCGACAAAGGCACCGTGCACGTCGAGACACTCGACGACAAACAGCCGAAGGACAGCTTGAAGAACGCCATCGTCACAACGCTCCTGACACCCAATGATCCCCGAGCCGTCGATCTCTTCTCCGACAAGGGCGTCTCCCTCACAGACGACAATGATCCGTATCTCCTGGGACTCGTCACAGACCAGCAAGGCAAGGCCATTAGAACACCGGAGAGTGCTGATCGATTTGCCGACTACCTGATCGAACAGCAGGCCAAAACACGCATCGTTGATTTGAACGGAGCCTCCAAGACCGCGTTGTATACCACCATTCCGATGGTTGCCAATTTCAGCAACCGCCAGGCAGAGAAGTACCGGCCAGTCGTCACGAGATTTGCCGAACACTACAAGATCAGCCCAAGTCTTGTCTTTGCCGTAATCAGGACTGAGAGCAACTTCAATCCCTTCGCGGTAAGCTCCGCTCCAGCCTACGGTTTGATGCAACTTGTCCCAACCAGCGGAGGCCGTGATGCCTATCGCAAGGCTAAAGGCCAAGAAACTGTACCTTCACGCGACTACTTGTTCGACCCTGAAAACAACATCGAACTGGGCGTCGCCTATCTTCACGTCCTCTCGTATGACCAGTTGGAGCAAATCGAGAACCACGTCTCACGCGAGTACTGCGTGATTTCCGCGTACAACACCGGGGCACGCAACACGTACAAGGCATTTTCCTTGGACTCAGTGGATGCGGTGAACCGGATCAACGGGCTGGAGCCCCCTGCCGTCTACGATCGATTGCGCGCCAATCTCCCCTATCAGGAAACCAGGGACTATCTCACCAAGGTTGTGACGTTTCGCAAACAATTCATCTCGTCAGCAGATAGCTCACCCTGAAACACCAGGGCTCGGAATAATTACACGCCGGAGAACAGCCCCGAGGTTTCGGCCGGAGGAAATCTATCCAGTTGCAGAAGTCAGGGTGCAGAAGCAGCAGGAGGCATCGAGAGTCGATCCACAAAAGTCTGAAGGCGCGTATCAGCCGGCGACGATACACCTTGGAATTCTATGCCGTAGGTCTGTCCCTTCCCCCATCGCACGGTCGCAAGCTCGATGAAGGTCGACATCGCCTGATTGGGCAGACGCAGATTGATGGCGATTCGATCGCCCGGACTGATCAGCACCTGGGTCATCACCCGCGCGCCTTTCGCCGACACATCGTACACAACGCCCAAGCCCCCCTCGTCAGAAGTCAACCACCGTTTCAATCCGACCAGAGCGAGAGAACACGGGAATGGCTCCACGACACGGACGCGTGGATGCTGGCGCACCTGCTCGGAGGCCGGACTCTGGGCGATACGTTGCTCAGAGAGCGCCATCTTGCCTTAGTCCTTTCTCCTTGTCGTGAGGGCCATATACTTATTCAGCCGGCTCAGAGAAGCCGGAGAGATCTTGCGGAAGGCAAGCCCGTAAACTTGGTCTTTGGTCCACCGGACGGTCGCGGCGGTAATCCTGGCTGGGGCAAGCTGTTTCGGCAACCGCAGTGTAAGCCCCACCACATCCCCGGGCTTCATCTCGGCTTCGGTGCTCACACGGACGCCGCGCAAGGAAAGATCGTAGACGACACCGACGCCTTCGTCCGGAACGCGAAGCCACCCACCGATGTTGGACTCCAATCGGGTGAGCGTACAGCTGAACGGCGTGGAGATCCGGACTCTGGGGTGGCGACGAAACTTATTGAGAATGGATCCGTGATGATGCGTTGTCTGCATGCGAACCCGACCTCGTGAGCATTACTGTACCTCACAAAGCCTGGTTCGCGTACCGATTTTGGATTTTATGCACCTATCGCGGGTGGACACTGCGGCCGGATCGGCCGGCTGATGCCTCTCCGTAATGCGGACGCCGCGCAGCGGACCGCTGGTGGGCCACAGACGCTCGTTCACCTCTAATCGAAGCACTGTCTCGCGGATGATCCCGAATTGGAGGCGTTGGATCACCACTGCCAGGAGCAAGTGGAACCGTGTGTCCCAGGAGACGCTCGATGTCCCTGAGTTGCTCCCGATCTTCTCTTGTGACAAAACTAGTCGCCCGCCCGGTGGCCTTCATCCTGGCCGTTCGTCCGATTCTATGCACATAATCTTCTGGACAGTTGGGCAGGTCAAAATTGATCACATGGCCGATGTTCGCCACATCGATCCCACGGGCAGCAATGTCCGTTGCCACCAACACGCGGAACGTCCCTCGTTTAAAACCCTCCAGGGCGGAACGCCGTTGCGATAAACTCCGATCGCCATGCAGTACGGCCACTCGATGTCCTGCCCCTCCCAGCATACGCCCCAATCGGTCGGCTCGATGTTTCGTCCTGGTAAAGACCAGTGCCGTGTCTTTGTCGGCACCAAGTAACGCGAGGAGGAGATCGGCTTTGGCTTCATGCGAAGTATGATGGATTGCCTGCGTAATGCCGTCGGCCGTTGTAGCAGGTGGGGTCACCATCACGCGCACAGGGTCGTTGACGCTTGCCTGAACCAACCGTGCCAGGTCTCCTGGCAATGTGGCTGAAAACAGCAACGTTTGCCGCTCTTCCGGCAGCGCATCGAGAATCTGATTGATTTGTGGCGCGAATCCCATATCCAGCATCCGGTCTGCCTCGTCCAGCACCAGAATTCTTATAGCAGACAACAGAATCGTGCCATTCCACATGTGATCCAACAACCGACCGGGAGTCGCCACCAGCACATCTGGCTGTTGCCGCAAGCCTCGCACTTGCGCCTGCATATCCGCGCCTCCCACAATCAGGGTCGCCGACACGCGTCGGCTTCGTCCGAGCTTTTCAATCGTCGTCAGAATCTGCAGCGCCAATTCTCGCGTGGGAGCCAAGATCAACGCGTGCGGCTGCCCCTTTGGGAGGGTCGCAAGCCGCTCGATCATCGGAATGACGAACGCGGCGGTTTTTCCGGTTCCGGTTTGCGCGCAGCCGATCACGTCACGGCCGGCGAGAGCCGGAGGAATCGCTTGCGCTTGGATGGGAGTCGGCGCGGTAAGTCCTGCGGCCGTTAGATCCCGTAAGAGAGCCTCGGACAAGCCGAGGGTATGAAAATGACTATGAACAGACGTATCCACTACACTATCCTTTCAGTTTGATCGCATTAAGACGGGATCAGAGAACCGAGGGGAGAAACAACCGGGAAGGGTGCCACTCCGAACTGGACCTGGTCGCGATGCGATCGCGAAGTCCGTTATGATTGAAGCATCGTCTTCGCCGGACTACTACGAAGCAAATGTAGGTACACCATACAGCACGCGGGAGCCGGCGTCAACCTATCGATAGAATCCATCCTCAGCCATACCTTCGCTCAATAGCGGCCCTTTGGCACCGCGTGACAGAAGTGAACTCCGTGTCCAGGCGATGAAACTCTTCGATGGTCAGGGCTGGATATAGCACTCCACTACCCGTTGAGCTTGATCGCATGATGACGGGAACAGAGAACCGAGGGAAGAAACAACCGGGATGGGCGCCACTCCGACCGGATCCGGTCGCGATACGATCGCGACCAGATCCTTCACCACGCAATCGATTAGCGGACACGCCCTCCAGCTATGTCATCCGGCTCTATCCCCGCTCCACTGAAAAGATGAAAATCCCGCCGAGCCTGCATTCCAATTTTTCTGAGCGATGAGTCGCCACGTGTGACCCGCCACGACATCGCGATCCCCGTGCACTCATGCTGCTCACCTAAACCGAACCAACACTCTCTTTTTCAGCAGACCCCGACCATCGCTTCAACCCGCCTCTCTTAGACTACGCATCAACAGCATCCCCTTGTGCTCTGGGGCTCTCTTAAACAACGTGGCATAACGATCGTCGTAGGGCGTATGGATTGTGGTCGTACCACCTGTCGCGCACAAGCAAGCGGTTGTCGGCCTATTTCTTCTTCCCGCAAAGTTCTACTGTTGCTTCCACTTGATTATCCTTTGGGCTGACCATCAAAAACCTCCCCTGGTATTCGGGATCTCTCTTGAAAAACGTGGCATAGTCCTGATCGTACCTGCGTGCGTTGATCTTAGTCTCTCCGCTCGTTCGGTTGTACGCTGTTTCAAAGACAAATGGAGCAACGGTCTGTGTTCCATTAGTCCGAACGTCGCTTGCGACTCGCCAAAATAGCTTTTCAGGATCGAGCATCGCCCTAGGCACCCCCTGAGCAACAGAAGCACACAATCGCGTGCCTTTGGCCACTACGACATACTCGCCTTTATCCACAAATTGAGCGAAGCTTGACATTGGAAACCCAATGATGCCTGCCAGAACCAGTACATAGACAAACATATGCCCCTCGCTTTCATCGAGATCGTGGAAAGCCATGAGCCTGTGGCCAACCGGCTTCATGGGGCAGGACATACCTCGTCCGCCTTCTGAGTCGAGCATTGCCGACAAGCTTTCTGCATGGCATGATCGATTCCTTACCACTCATCTGCACACGAGCTAATCCCATGACAAGGGACCGGAACAGCTCTGCACGAGAACAATCCTTCGATGAATCTCCCTTCTTACGTGAATCATCCGAGCACAACGCGGATGCGGTGTTTGCCGTCGATGACGAGCGGGATATTCGTATGGTCGATCGACACGTTGCCATCCACCTCCGTCAGCGTCACGCCGCGGCTTACATGGCGTGGATTGTCCACCGTGATGTCATAGACCGCCGAATGATACCGGAAACAAATCGAGTACCCAGGCCAGTGGCGCGGAACACAAGGATCGAGGGACAGCGTGGTACCGCGCAAGCGGAAACCGAGTATCCATTCCATACCACCCCGGTAAAGCCAACCCGCCGCACCGCTGTACCAGGTCCAGCCCCCGCGTCCAGCATGCGGCAGTTCAGCATACACGTCGCCGGCTACGACGTACGGCTCGACTTTGTAGCGCTGGACATTCGCTCGCGAGGAGACCCGATGAACAGGATTCAGCATACGGAACAACTCGCCGGCCTTGTCCCCTTCACCCAGCGCCGCGAACGCCAGTACGGTCCACACGGCCGCATGGGTATATTGACCGCCGTTTTCTCGAATGCCTGGGACATAACCTTTGATATACCCGGGATCCCTTGGCATCTGATCAAAGGGTGGCGTCAACAGACGGATCAGTCCATCCCGCCGGTTCACAAGATGCCGTTCCACCGCAGCCATGGCGCGTGCGCCGCGGTCCGGATCTGCCGCGCCGCTGATCACTCCCCAGGACTGAGCAATGGAATCGATGCGGCATTCCTGGTCTGCAGCGGAACCGAGTGGCGTCCCATCATCGAAGTACGCGCGACGGTACCACTCCCCGTCCCACCCGTCCCGCTCGATTGCGGCCTTCAACGCACTCACATGCAGCCGCCACGTTTCGGCACGAGCACGCTCCCCGCGCTGAGTCGCCACCTTGGCGAACTCCCAGAGCACCGTATGCAAAAACGACCCGAGCCAGCCGCTCTCCCCTCTGCCCTGCTGGCCCACGCGGCTCATCCCGTCATTCCAATCTCCGGTACCCATGAGTGGAAGGCCGTGACTGCCGACGACAAGGCTCCGATCCAACGCACGCGCACAATGTTCAAAGAGGGTAGCGCGCGTCTGGGACACACGTGGCTCAAAATAGGATTCATGTTGCCCCTCGGCCAATGCCGGGCCTTCTAGAAATGGCACCATTTCATCCAGCACGGTCATGTCGTCAGTCACTTCAAGAAATTGGATCACCGCATACGGCAACCAGAGCAGATCGTCGGAAATGCGGGTCCGCACACCGCGTCCGGACGGAGGATGCCACCAATGCTGAACATCCCCTTCGACAAACTGCCTCGCAGCGGCCCGCAGCAGATGCTCGCGTGTGACATCGCGTGCCGCCACACTGAGAGCCATGACATCCTGGAGTTGATCGCGAAACCCATACGCCCCGCTCAACTGATAGAACGCCGCACGCGCCCAAACGCGGCAAACCAGCGTCTGATAGAGCACCCAACGATTCAACAAGACATCCATGGCGCGCTCCGGCGTATGAACCTGTACGACAGCCAACACGTCGTCCCATCGGCAGGTCACTTCACGCAAGAGCGCGTCCACGTCCGCCCCACGATAGCGCTCGAGCAACAGACGAGCCTGTTCCCTCCCCGCTGTCTGGCCGATGAACCAGATGATCTCCGTGCGTTGGCCCGCCTCCAACTCAATCGACAGCTGCAGCGCCGCGCAGGGGTCGAGACCGGCACCGACCCTGCCGGATAACGGCCCGCCCAGTTCAAGTGCCAGTGGATCCTCAAGAGTCCTATTGCGACC
>JABMDG010000093.1:2109-5153 GCA_015904045.1 Nitrospira sp. | reverse complement strand
CGAGTCACCTGCTCCGCCAACGTGCCGCGCCGGCTCAGCAGGACGACCCGGGCAACCTGCTGCATCAGTTTCTGATCTTGTGCCGAAAGCAGGTCGGTCCGCAGAAGGTAGATATTGCCCCGTACCCCGCCGGTGTCCGGACAGAGGCGCAACTGACTGCCGCGCACCAGCGACTCCAGCGAGCCTTGCAGATCCTGCTCGTAGGACGGCGGCTTCTCGTTCAGAATGATCACATCGGCCGATACTTGCCGCATCCGCCAGTATTCATGTGCCCGGAGCAATTGCCGGATGAGATCGACATCCTCCGCCCGATCGATACAAGCCAGCACAATGGGCAGATCGCCCGAGATGCCTTGCGCCCAGAGTGCCGCACGGTCCAGCGTGCTGTGAGCCAGCGTCTCCGAAGAAGGCCGCAGTGAGGCTTCGACATACAACACGGCATTCGCCAATCGCTGGAACAGCTGCGCTTCGTCGGCCCCGATGCCGAGATGGTGCAGCTGGACTTGCGCCTGCGTCCAGGCTAGCGAGACGGCTCGCTCAAACACTCTCGGGTCACGATACTTGTCCGCAAGTTCCAGCACCTGCTCACGAGTGAGGCCCGCAATGGTGGAGAACACCACACGCACCGTCCCGCCGGCGGGGACATGCAGAGTGCGGCGGAGGCTTAACACCGGATCGAGGACCGACCCGACGGTATTCGAGAGGGGCCGCCCGTCGATCATCGAGACTGCGGTACGGGCATGCTGCCCGCGTCCCAGAAACCGGGCGCGATCCGTTTCATATTGCAATGCGCCCACGGTGTCGCCTTCGACCACCACCACCTGGGCCACCCACACCGACATGTCCTCATCCGACCGCCTGCGGCGGGTGGCGAGCAGCGCACCGATCTCCGGCACAAATTCCGTCTCTACAAAGAGATTCCCAAAGGCCGGATGCGCCACATCGGCGGCCTGTGGAGCCAGAGACAGCTCAGCGTAGGAAGTGACTTGCAGATCGCGTGCACTGGCCCCCAAGTTGGTGACGGACATGCGACGGACTTCAGCATCGTCTTCGGACGACACCACCACCTCGAGCCTCGTGCTCCAGTCGCCGTCCCGCCGGCTAATCTCAGCCCGTGCTTCGGAAAAGGACACCTCATAGTCGTCGGCCTCGACACCGCAGGGCTGATAGCCGGCCGACCACATCCTCCCGGTTCGCATGTCGCGCAAATAAATATACGAACCCCAACAATCCCGCGTCGCATCCTCACGCCAACGTGTCAGTGCAATATCCCGCCACCGGCTATATCCTGATCCCGCGGTGGTCAGCATGACGGCATACCGGCCGTTGGACAGCAGATGCGTCCTCGGAGCCTCCTCATGCGGCGTGGTAAATCGCCGCATGACGGGCGGCATGAGATCGCGGACGTGGGACGCGGCAGCGACTTCCTCCACCCGCGGTCGAGTCACTGGGACATCACGTGGCGTTCGTTCCTGGAGCAGGAGTTCAGTGGCCCGGACCATCGGCTCGGCGTGGAACCGGTTCCTCATCACCCCCTCGTTGAGGACATTCGCGATAGCGACCAGCGACATGCCCTGATGGTGGGACATATACGCCCGGACGACCACCACGTCCGTGCCTTCGGGTACCCGTGCCCCCGTATAATCCAGCGCTTCATAGAACCCGTAGATGCCCCTCCCACCGGCCTCGGCAAGTCGAGCAAAGCTTTGCGTCGCCGCTTTGGGATCGATCATCGCGGCGAGGGCGGTGGCGTAGGGGGCTACGACGACATCGTCGATGAGACCACGCTTGAGCCCAAGACCCGGCACCCCGAAGCTGGAATACTGGTACGTCAGATCGAGATCGCGCGCACTATAGGCCGACTCCGAGACTCCCCAGGGCACCCCTCGCTCTGCACCGTATTGAATCTGCCGAGAGACAATCAGTTCATACGTACGGCTCAGCAAACTGCCTGCAGGAGAACGCATCACCAACGCCGGCATGAGGTATTCGAAGATGGAGCCCGACCAGGACACGAGCGCCGAACCGTCTCCCACGGGCGTCTGGGCACGGCCCAGGTGAAACCAGTGCGATGACGGCACGTCGCCCTTGGCGATGGCCATAAAGCTCGCCAGCCGGGCTTCCGACGCAAGCAAATCGTAGCAGTTGGGATCCAGGCTGTTCTCGGTCACGCGGTAGCCGATGGACAACAGCTTGCGCGTCGGATCGAAGAGGAATGTGAAATCCATGGCGCGAACCATTTGCTCCGCTGTCTGCGCGATGGCCGCGAGACGGCTGGTCAGGCTGGCGACATCCGCAGCCGATTGCCGTATGGCATCAGCCAGCAGCGCGATCCTTGCCAAACTGGTCCTGTTCTGCAATGGATTGCTGAGTGCGTCCTCCCGCAAGCGTTCGAGCTCATGGAGCGCAGCCGTGAACCGTTCAGGAGCGGCTGCCAGCGTCGGAACGGGATAAAAGAACGGCCCGATGGTCGCCCACTCCGGCACCGGGCCGGACGGACGGTCGAACATGGCCGCGAGGTCTTTTGTACTTAAGCGGACCCATGGAAGCAACAGTTCCACGTCCCGGAGATGGCTCTCAACACAACCCCGAACCGCATCCGCCCAGACACGCAATTCCCCATCGGACTCATCACCGCGCTCCTGTCCCAGTGCCTGAGCCATATCGGAAACCGTATGCGACAAGGCAGTGAGCTCGCCAAACCTGGCGGTCCAGCCGGCGGCATCGACCGGTCTCGACAAGAGCGCCATGGCCAGCACATCGACGGCTTGGCTCAGCTGCTTCCTGGTCACCGTGTGGGTCTGTCGCTGATCTGAAATCTCCTCCAACGCATCGCGTAACAATTGGATGGCATCATCAATTCCGGCAAACAAATCGCTTTCGATGGAAGCTTGTTGAATCAGCTCGCGGCATCCATTCCCCAATACCAATAAATGTCCCGCGAGATTCCCACTATCGACGGAGGACACATACTTGGGATCCAGCGGATGAAGAGTACGTGTGTCGTACCAATTGTAGAAATGCCCACGAAGCAGCTCGAGACG
>JABMDG010000093.1:0-2009 GCA_015904045.1 Nitrospira sp. | reverse complement strand
TGTAGTCCAGTGCCTCATAGAACCCGTAGGGCCCCCGGCCTCCGGCCTCGGCAAGCCGACCAAAGCCTTGCGCCGCCGCCGAGGGATCGATCATGGCTGCGAGCGCGGTGGCATAGGGAGCCACGACGACATCGTCGATGAGACCACGCTTGAGCCCAAGACCCGGCACCCCGAAGCTGGAATACTGGTACGTCAGATCGAGATCCCGCGCGTTATAGGCCGACTCCGAGACTCCCCAGGGCACACCGCGCTCTGCACCGTATTGAATCTGCCGACAGACAATCAGTTCATACGTCCGGCTCAGCAAACTGCCTGCCGGAAACCGCATCACCAACGCCGGCATGAGGTATTCGAAGATGGAACCCGACCAGGAAATCAACGCCGAACCGTTCCCCACGGGCGTCAGGGCACGGCCCAAGTGAAACCAATGCGATGACGGGATATCCCCCTTGGCAATGGCGATAAAACTCGCCAGCCTGGCTTCCGACGCCAGCAGGTCGTAGCAGCTGGGATCCAGACTGTTCTCGGTCATGCGATAGCCGATCGACAGCAACTTGCGCGTCGAATCGAAGAGAAACGTGAAATCCATCGCGTGCACCATCTGCTCCGAAGTCTGCGCGATGGCCGCAAGACGGCGCGTGAGAGCGGCGATGTCCGCGGCTGATTGCCGCACAACATCAACCAACAAGGTGATTCGTGCCAAGGTGGACCGATCCTGTGAGGGACGACTGCGTACCTGCTCCCGTAAGCACTCGAGTGCACAGAGCGCTTCCACGAACCGTTCGGGGGCAGCCGCTAGCGTGGGAATGGGATGGAAGAATGACGCGATGGCCGACCACTCCGGCGCCGGCCCGGACTGGTGATCAAACAGGGCCACGAGGTCTTTCGGGCCTAAGCGGACCCATGGGAGCAACAGTTCCACGTCCCGGAGATGGCTCTCAACGCAGGCCCGAACCGCGTCAGCCCAGACTCGCAACTCCCCCTCCGGGCCTTCTGCACGCTCCTGAGAGAAGGCCTGCGCCATGTCCGCGACGGTACGGGCCGACGTGATCAACTGACGAAACCGGCTCGTCCAGCCGAGGGCATCAGCCGGCCGCGACTGCAACCCCATGGCCAGCATCTCGACGGCCTGGCTCAACTGCTTCCGCGTTACCGTATGCGTTTGTCCCTGAACAGATCCCCTTCGAGGGGGCATTGCTGAATCAACTCCCGGCATCCGTTGCCCAGCACCAACAGATGTCCGGCAAGATTTCCGCTATCCACGGAGGAGACATACCTGGGATCCAGCGGGTGAAGCGTACGGGTGTCGTACCAATTGTAGAAGTGCCCACGAAACAGCTCGAGACGGTTCATGGTCTCCAGTGTGGCTTCCAGTCGTTCGGTGGCGTCGAGAGTCCCCAGCCATCCTAGGTCACGGGCAGCCAGCGTTGAGAGCAGATAGAGTCCGATATTGGTCGGTGACGTGCGATGGGCCACGACGGGTTTCGGATCTTCTTGAAAGTTATCAGGCGGCAGCGCATGGTCCTCGGGAGACACGAACGTTTCGAAAAACCGCCAGGTCCGGCGGGCAATCAATCGGAGCGTACGCGCATCGAACGGAGAAATCGGCCCGGCCCCCGTGAATTGAGGCGGCAGGCTGACCCACCGTGCCACGGCAGGTGCCGATATCCAGAGCAGAACGAACGGGGCCGCTGCAGCCCAGGATTCATATCCCCCAAACAGGGCCACCGCTCCAGCTGCCACGAGGGCAAGCACCACACAGCCCGCCATGCGCCGATACATCCCCGTCAAGTTGCACGTGTAGGCATCCTCGGCCTGAGCCGCAGTCACCCATTCCAACATTCGTGTGTGCGTAAAAACGAGCCGACCGAGCGTACGAAGAATCGCATCCGTCATGAGCCATGCCTGATGCCCGAGGAAGGTGACGGTCAACGCAATCTGTCTCGCGGCCAACTTGAGGTCGGCGCCGGCTCCGCGAAAATGGGTACGCAGAGCCACACCCGGACGGC
>JABMDG010000092.1:37446-47225 GCA_015904045.1 Nitrospira sp. | reverse complement strand
GAGTTGATTGGCCGATCTGGATCGATGGAAGACCAGGCGCACGCGCTATTCGGAGCGCCGTTCGTCGTCGTATCGCATGGGACGGACCCAGACCCGATCCTCAATTACGGGAATCAGGCGGCGCTCGATCTCTGGGAAATGGGGTGGGAGCAGTTCACACAGACGCCTTCACGGCACACAGCCGAGCCTTTGAATCAAGAGGAACGAACGGCGATGCTGCGGATTGCGGGCCAGCAAGGCTACTTCGAGGGCTATCGCGGCGTGCGAATCGCTTCGACGGGACGTCGATTCCTCGTCGAAGATGCCACGGTGTGGAATGTGCTGGATCCATCAGGCCAGCGCATCGGCCAGGCTGCGACGTTCGGGCACTGGTCCTTCTTGTAGCGGTAATGCCGAAGGCGGCTCTTTTCTTGCCTGGATTATTGTCCCATGCTATGAGTTTCTCCCATGAAGTATTCCACCGTAGTGGCCGTCACCGTCATATCGTTGCTGGCAGCCGCAGGATGCGCCACCCAGCCGCCCGTTCAGCCGTCGATGACGGCCGACTTTCAGAAGGACGATCGGTCCGTTCTGGCGGGGGAATGGGAGTACGAAGACGGCGCGACGGTCATGCTCCGGCTGGATAACCAGGGCAACGGTACCTATCCATTCAAAGACGGGCGGTTTGAAACTTCCCGGCTTGTCGACCACACCTGGGTCGGAACATGGTCTCAAAAGGACAACGATCGCGAGGGTGGCTTCTCCGTGAAATTATCCGAGGACTATTCGGAAGGTCAGGGGACCTGGTGGTACATTCGGATCGGGGCCGACCGGAGGCCCACCCAAAAAGGCGGCACGTTCCGTCTCAGTAAGAAAGCTACCCTCACCAAGCGCGGCGATGACCGGCTTCCGACCCCTTGATTCGGCTTTCGCAGCGTCGCTCACACGCAGTCGGCGATCGGCTGGAGTTCGCTCATCCGCTCGTACCTGAAAGGGCTTGGAGTTGCCGGCGGACAGGACCCGGACAAGCCGGATGGGTCGCAACAATGCCGCGATAGCGTGGGTCGGGTCGGTTAAACTCGAGCGTCTGTCCGCTCCCGTCAGACATCGTTCCTCCCGTCTCTTCGATCAGCAGCGCTCCCGCCGCGACATCCCATTCGTTCTCCGGTTCGCAGGTGGCAACCGCATGGATCCGGCCGCTGGCGGCAAGCGCGAGGGCCCAAGCAATGGACCGCATGGGACGGCCGGCCGCATGGGCCTCCAGAGACCTGAATCGTCCGATGTTGTGCTCCCATGGACTGAGGGCGATCACCGGCTGTCGGCTTGTTTGGTGTTCCTGCCACACTGCCGGTTCGTCGTTGAAGAGGAGTCCTCCGCCTCGCCTCGCGGAGAATAATTCGTTCGTCGAGGGATTGAAAATCGCCGCCACGACCGGGCGGCCTCGTTCAACGAGTGCCACGGAGATGCAAAACTCCGGCTCCCGGTTGATATACGCCTTGGTTCCGTCGATCGGGTCGATCACCCACACCCGTGCTTTCTCAAGGCGTGCCGGATCGTCCGGTGATTCCTCCGACAGCCATCCATCGTCGGGAAACAATTCCAGTAAACGGCCTTGAAGAATCCCATTGACCGCCAGGTCTGCAGACGTCACCGGGGACCGGTCCGGCTTGATATGAATCTCGAAGCCCTGAGACAAAAGCCGGAGCGCCTCGGCACCCGCCGTTGTGATCACCTCGGTTACGATGCGTAGTTCACGATCCCACGTCATGCCGGCAGAGTACCAGGGCCTGTGCCAGAAGAAAAGGATCGCAGGGCGAACGAGAGCGGGACTCCATGATGGGGTCGGATTACTTCAAAAAACCATCTTGGAAAAGGAAAAGTGCCATGGTAGTCTGCCATTCAGTATGAATTGCCGCCGCTCATCCCACTGAACGAAGGTACATTGACTCCCATGGCCACCTCGTCTTTTCTTGAACCGACCGACCGCTTCATTCACCGACATCTTGGCCCGACCGACGCCGACATCCAAGAAATGCTGGCGACATTGGGGCTTCAATCCCTGGAAGCCCTCGCCGATGCGACGGTGCCCGAAGATATTCGCCTCCGCAGGCCGTTGTCGCTCCCGACGAATCGCGGCGAACAAACCGTGCTGGCCCAACTCAGAGCGCTGGCGTTGAAGAACAAGGTGTGCCGGTCGCTGATCGGCATGGGCTACTACGAATGCGTGACGCCCGGCGTGATCCAACGCAATATTCTGGAGAATCCCGCCTGGTACACGCAGTACACCCCCTATCAGGCCGAGATTGCCCAAGGACGATTGGAAGCCCTGGTCAACTTCCAAACGATGGTCGCGGACCTGACCGGTCTGCCGCTGGCGAATTCGTCATTGCTGGATGAAGCCACAGCAGCAGCGGAAGCGATGGCCATGTGCTACGTGATCGCCCGAGCCGCAGGCCAGGAGCGCAAGGAATTCTTCGTGTCGCGCGATTGCCATCCTCACACGATTGCGGTGTTGCGGACGAGGGCCGAACCGTTCGGCATCACGATTCGCACCGGCGTGACGACCGCCGCTGATTGCACGGACAGCCGGCTCTGCGGCCTGCTCCTGCAATACCCGGCCACGGACGGCTACGTGGGCGACTTCGGTGACATCGTGGCGAAAGCTCATGCGGCCGGCGTGCTCGTCGCCGTGGCGACCGATCTCCTCGCCCTGACGCTACTTCGTTCTCCCGGCGAGTTCGGCGCCGATATCGCCGTCGGGTCCACGCAACGGTTCGGCGTGCCGGTCGGGTTCGGCGGGCCGCATGCCGCCTTTCTGGCCACCAAGGAAGAGTACAAACGCCAGATGCCGGGACGCCTCGTCGGCGTCTCGAAAGACGTGACGGGAAAACCGGCCATCCGGCTCTCGCTCCAGACTCGAGAACAGCACATCCGGCGTGAGAAAGCGACAAGCAATATCTGCACGGCCCAAGTGTTACTCGCCGTCATGGCCGGCATGTATGCGGTGTACCACGGCCCTGAGGGGCTGCGACGTATTGCGACGCGCGTGCGCGGGCTCACGCTGATGCTCGCAGAAGGGTTGCGGCGGCTTGGATTCGACGTCTTGCCGAAAGTTTTCTTTGATACGATTCGTGTCCCCCTGGCCCGGAACCACTCGGATCAGATTGCGGCGCGGGCGAAAGAGCAGAGCATCAATCTCCGGCGCTATGACGACGGCTCTATCGGGCTGTCGCTCGACGAAGTCAGCTCGGAAGAAGAAGTCCGCCACCTGCTGGAAATCTTCGTAGGGCATGACCGGCTGCCTTTCACGATTTCAGAGCTGGTTACCGGAGTCGACGTGGCGTATCCCGATTCCTTAGCCAGAACGAGCAAGTATCTGACGCATGAAATCTTCAACCGTTATCACTCCGAGCATGAAATGCTCCGGTACCTTCATCGCTTGCAGGCGAAAGACCTCTCGTTGGTACATTCCATGATTCCGCTGGGGTCCTGCACGATGAAGCTGAATGCGACATCCGAAATGCTGCCGGTCACCTGGCCGGAGTTCGCCCGGCTGCACCCATTCGCCCCTGAGGAGCAAACCCTCGGCTATCGGGAGATGATTGACCAACTCGCCGCATGGCTGGCGGAGATCGCGGGATTTGCCGCCTTCTCGATGCAACCGAACGCCGGCTCGCAAGGGGAATATGCGGGCCTGATGGTGATTCGGGCTTACCATCGGTCCAGAGGAGAAACCCATCGGGACGTCTGTTTGATCCCCGTGTCGGCCCATGGGACGAATCCCGCGAGCGCTGCGATGGCCGGTATGACGGTCGTCGTCGTCGCCTGCGACACACATGGCAACGTCGATCTCACCGACCTGGAAGCCAAGGCAGCTGAACACCGAGACAGGCTGGCCGCGGTGATGCTCACCTATCCATCTACCCACGGCGTCTTCGAAGCGGGCGTGCGGCGGGTCTGCCAGATCGTCCATACCCATGGCGGCCAGGTCTACATGGACGGCGCGAACATGAACGCCATGGTCGGCCTCTGCCGTCCCGGCGATATCGGCGCGGATATCTGCCATCTCAATCTCCACAAGACGTTCTGCATTCCGCACGGCGGCGGCGGCCCAGGGGTGGGCCCGATCGGCGCGGCGCAGCACCTCGCGCCGTTTCTACCGGGACATCCCGTCACGAAGCTCGGAGGGCCGGACGCCATCGGGCCCGTGTCGGCGGCCCCCTTCGGCAGCGCCGGCATCCTGCCGATTTCCTGGGTGTACATCGCCATGATGGGGCGCGACGGGCTGACCAAAGCCACGCAGGTGGCCATCCTCAACGCCAATTACATGGCTAAGCGGCTGGAAAAGCATTACGCCATTCTTTATGCGGGCGACGCCGGACTGGTCGCGCACGAGTTCATTCTGGATCTGCGGGAGTTCAAGGACCGCGCCGGGGTCGAGGCGATGGACGTCGCGAAGCGGCTGATGGACTACGGCTTCCACGCACCGACCGTCTCGTTCCCGGTCCCCGGTACGCTGATGATCGAGCCGACGGAAAGCGAAACCAAGTCGGAGATCGACCGGCTGTGCGACGCGCTCATCCGCATCCGAGCCGAGATCCAAGAGATCATCGACGGCCGCCAGCCGCGCACAAACAATCTTTTGAAGAACGCGCCCCACACAGCGTCCCTCGTGACCGCCACGGAGTGGAACCGCCCCTACAGCCGCGAGCAGGCGGCCTTTCCCGCGCCGTGGATCGGCAGCAGTAAATTCTGGCCGAGCGTCAGCCGCATCGACGAAGCCTACGGCGACCGTCATCTCGTCTGCAGTTGTCCGCCGATCGAGAGCTATCAGTCGTAATCCGCATGACCCATAACGGCTTGTCGTGACATCACTTGCGCAACCGTTCCTCGTGAAGCGTATCTCGTATCTCGCAAACCTTAGCTATGAGTCACTGGTCACCAGTCATTGGAAGCTCCTCCTCCCATTGACCAATGACCTTTCGCGCTTCACGCTTCACGAACGACGCTTCACGAGGAGGCCTTATGACCGATATCGGACGCCGAGACTTCTTGGTGCGTACGGGTTTAGCCTTGGGGGCCGCGGTGTGGGCACAGGCGTGTCCTCGCGCGTTAGCCGATCAGCAACCCCCGCAAAGTCGGTTCAACGATTGGGGTGATCTTCGGGCGCAGTTCAAGCTCTCTCCGCAGCTCATCCATCTCGCGGCATTCTTTCTTGCCTCCCACCCCACCCCGGTGCGCGAAGCGATCGAACGGCATCGCGCCGGCCTTGATGCGGATCCCATCGGGTATTGGTTTGAACATGAAGAGAAACAGGAAGCGCGGGTCCTCCAGGCTGCGGCCGATTATCTGGGAGGGAGTCCCACCGATATTGCTCTCACCGACAGCACCACGATGGGGCTGGGCCTGCTCTATGGCGGGCTCGCACTTCGCAGCGGGCAGGAAATCCTGACGACGACCCACGATCACTATTCGACCGAAACCTCCCTGCGTCTCCGTGCCGAGCGAACAGGCGCCACCGTGCGTCGGATCCCCCTCTATCGTGCGCTCAAGACCGTCTCGCGCGACGAGCTGGTGGAGTCCCTGCGAGCGGGCATCGCTCCCGCCACGCGCATCGTGGCCGTCACCTGGGTTCATTCCAGCACGGGCCTCAAACTGCCGATTCAGGAGATGGCACGCGCGATCCAAACTATCAATCGCGCTCGGGATGAGCAGGACCGGGTCATCCTCTGCGTGGACGGCGTCCACGCCTTGGGGGTTGAAGACTTCCTTGTGAGCGAACTGGGCTGTGATTTTCTGGTTGCCGGAGCCCACAAATGGATGTTCGGTCCGCGCGGGACCGGCCTCGTGTGGGGCCATCCGACTGCGTGGCCCGTCACTCGGGCCATCATTCCAACCTTCAACTCCCAGGCCTATGATCTCTGGATGGAGAACCAATCCTCGAAGAGTCTCCCACAATCTGTTCACCTGACACCGGGCGGGTTCCACTCATTTGAGCATCGGTGGGCGTTGGATGAAGCGTTCACGTTTCATCAGGCGATTGGGAAATCCAGGGTGACACAGCGCATCTACGAATTGAACCAGCAGCTGAAGCAGGGCTTGGCCGCCATGCCGCATGTCACGGTCCAGACACCGATGTCGCAGGACCTCTCGGCCGGGATCGTCTGTTTTGAAGTGGCCGGTCTGTCGCCTCGCGCGGTGGTGGAGAAACTCCGTCAACGCGGGATCGTCGGCAGCGTCACGCCCTACGCCACGAAATACGTCAGACTCGCGCCAAGTCTTATCAATTCGCCAGATGAAATCGACCGCACACTGGCAGAGATCAGACACCTTCGCTCAGCGTAGAGAACAAGCCCGCACCGCCGCTCACCGGCGGTGATACGGAATACACAGGCTGTTGGAGCAGTGGGCTATCTTGAGATCGCCGTTGGTGGCATCGTAGTAGCTGATCAGACTGCGGCCATCGGTTCCTACAACCATCGACGTGAACTGGCCAACGTTGCCCTGGCTTTGAACGGCGACGTGGGTCGCCGACCGGCAGTCAACCTCTGCGCAATGCGCGACTCGCAAGTCTCCGTTCGTCGCATCGTAATAACTGATCAGGCCGCGGCCATCCGTCCCGATGGTGATTGAGGTGAACTGCCCGATGTCGCCCTCGCTGTGAAGCGTGTTCACGTGGGCAGCGTGACAGGCAAGGCCCGCGCAGTGCGCGACCCTGAGATCGCCATGGGTCGCATCGTAGTAGCTGATGAGGCCGAGGCCGTCCGACCCGATCGCTACGGAGCTATATTGGCCGACATCGCCCGTACGGTCTAACGTGCTCTCTGTCGCAGAGCCACAGGCCGGATCCTCGCAATGCGCGACTTTCAGATCCCCGTTCGTGGCGTCATAGTAGCTGATGAGACCCAGGCCGTCGGCGCCGACGGTGATGGAGGTGACACGGCATCCATTGTCACGGCCACGGAGTGGACCCGTCCCTACAGCCGCGAGCAGGCGGCATTTCCCGCTCCCTGGATCAGGAACAACAAGTTCTGGCCAAGCGTCAGCCGCATCGACGAGGCCTACGGCGATCGCCATCTCATCTGCAGCTGCCCACCGATTGAAAGCTACCAGTCATAACGACGACCTCCTGACGTGGCTGGAGGTCCAGCCACGAATCATGTTCCCTATTCACCCCTCCTTGCCAGTATTTCTGAACTAGCGGTAGAGTACGGAAGAATTCGAATGAGGAGGTGTTATGACCGATATCGGCCGCCGGGGTTTTCTGGTGCGGACAGGACTGGCCTTGAGCGCTACGGTTCTCGCAAGCGCCTACTCTCGCGCGTTTGCCGATGAGCAATCTCCACCACGCACGTTCGAGAGCTGGGATCACGTCCGGGCACAGTTTCCCCTGTCTCCTCAACTCATCCATCTGGCCGGGTTTTTTCTCTCATCCCATCCCACACCGGTGCGCAACGCGATTGAACGGCATCGCGCCGGTTTGGATGCGAATCCTATCGGCTATTGGTTCGATCATGAAGAGAAACAGGAGGCGCGGGTCCTCCAGGCTGCTGCTGACTATCTGGGAGCGAGTCCCACCGATATTGCCCTAACCGACAGCACGACGATGGGGCTGGGCCTACTCTATGGCGGGTTACAACTTCGCGCCGGACAGGAAATTCTGACGACGACACACGACCATTATTCGACGGAAACCTCGTTGCGTCTCCGCGCCGAACGGACGGGCGCCATAGTTCGTCAGATTCCCCTCTATCAGTCCCTTAAGACCGTCTCTCGTGAGCAGCTGGTGGAGTCTCTGCGAATGGGTATCACCCCTGCGACGCGCATTGTCGCGGTCACCTGGGTCCATTCCAGCACAGGACTCAAACTGCCGATTCATGAGATGGCTCGCGCGATCCAAGCGATCAATCGTTCCCGGGCTGAGCAAGACCGAGTCATCTTCTGTGTGGACGGAGTGCATGCCTTGGGGGTCGAGGATTTCCGGCTCAGCGAGCTCGGCTGCGATTTTCTGATCGCCGGAACTCACAAATGGATGTTCGGTCCGCGAGGGACCGGCCTCGTCTGGGGCCATCCGACCGCGTGGCCCGTCACTCAGGCCATGATTCCAACCTTCAACTTCCAGGCCTATGACCTCTGGATGGAGAACAAATCCTCGAAGGGTCTCCCACAATCGGTTCACATGACGCCGGGCGGGTTTCACTCATTTGAGCATCGTTGGGCGTTGGATGAAGCGTTCGCCTTTCATCGCACAATAGGCAAATCGAAAGTAACGCAACGCCTCTATGAACTCAGCCAACAGTTGAAGCAGGGCTTAGCCGCCATGCCGCATGTCACGCTGCAGACACCGATGTCGCAGGACCTCTCGGCTGGGATCGTCTGTTTCGAAGTAGCCGGTCTGACTCCTCGCACGGTGGTAGAGAAACTCGGTCAACGAGGGATCGTCGGTAGCGTGACCCCCTACGCAACAAAATACGTCAGGCTCGCGCCGAGCCTGTTCAACTCAGCCGGCGAAATAGAACACACGTTGGAAGTAATCAGAACTCTTCGCTCATCGTAGCCGTCAGAACAGGATAGTACCACGTCGTCAGAGCATGACTCGGCGCCGACGGTGATGGAACCGTACTGACGGGAATTTCCCAGGCCATCCACCACAGTCAGCGTGGTCCCTGGATTCTCAAGAGATCTATCGTCTGCTCCGGCCTGTAGAAAGTTCCTTCGATCCCTTGGTTTTCAAACGCTTCAACCTCCTGCCCTCGCACATTTTTCTCCCACACCAAGGTAGGACCGGGACCGCCAACTTTGATCGAAGCCGCTGGCAGCCTGTGCCCCATGAAGAATTCTTCATGATCTCCTCATGGACGCTTCATAGTGCAGGAGTAGAGTGGCCACATGAAATTGGAAGGGGGTGAGTAATCATGGTGGCATTGATCATCGGTGTGATGGCCGTGAGTGTGGGATTGGCAGTCGTGTATACGGCATTCATGTATACAGCAGTACATGTAGGGCGCCGGTAGGTGAGAGCGAACGCTCTGACGGGGGAACCGGATTTTGGCAGACGCAGACGTACCAATTCCTGAATCCGGTGCAATGGAGTAGAACGGGATATCCTCACCCCAGTACGTTTTACAATTCCAGGTCTGGTTGTGTTCTGAAAGCGAGTCCCCAACTCTTTACGAGGACAACCGACAAAAACGAGGGATGAGTCGGCCATCACTGTCGACCAGCTCCTCGAACATGCCTAACGGCCTTACCCAGAGGCCAAACTCGCCATACAGCGCACGGTACACGACGAACTCTTCTTCGGTCTCAGAATGCCTTGCGACTCCAAGAACCTCGTATTCTTGACCCTTATAGTGCCGATACCGCCCTGGCATGACCATAGGCCCAAGCTCCTAGTATCTCTTTGACCTCATCGAGGCCTATCCGCACATTGACGTGACAATTTATCCCAAAATGAGGCCAGCCTGGTATCGCCAGACCCTAAAAACACGGCACTATAACGAGGAAACACATTGATGGGAACGGGGAAAGAGGTTTGGTGCCGAAGCCGGGATTTGAACCCGGACACCCGTGAGGGCGCTAGACCCTGAATCTAGTGCGTCTGCCAGTTTCGCCACTTCGGCTCTGCCATGAGGAAGGTAGATTATCCTGAATTGTAAGGAGTTCCGTCAAGCGAAGAGAGACACAATCTTTAGCCCTATCCACCTGCCTGAACTGATGCATCGTGCGCCGCCCAGCAGCCTGCCACGGGAATCTCACGAAGGTCTCCGCTCATGATAATCCGTTCGCGCGACAAACCG
>JABMDG010000092.1:28704-37346 GCA_015904045.1 Nitrospira sp. | reverse complement strand
ATCCTCGACTCACTCCGTCTGGCCGCCCATGCCATCAGCCGCGTGCCTGTGGATATCCGATTGGATCTTGATCCGGGTATTCCCTCGATCTGGTGTCATGAAGGGCAAATGAAGCAGGTCCTGTTGAATCTGATCGTCAACGGGGTGCAGGCGATGCCGTCCGGAGGAGTGCTCACCATTCGCCTCGAACAGGATGAGGCGCGGACACTGGGCGGGCCTGCCGTACGCCTGACGGTCCGTGACTCCGGGACCGGCATCGATCCGGCACACCGCTCGCGGCTCTTCGATCCGTTCTTTACCACAAAGGAAGAAGGGACCGGTCTTGGTCTTGCGATTGTGTACGCGATTGTCGAGGCCCATCATGGGCGCATCGATGTCGAAGGCGCCGTGGGCCAGGGCGCCTCGTTTGTGATTGTGCTGCCGTATCCCGTCCCGGTGGGGCTCTTGGCCGGAGAGGGGGCGGCTCAGCCGCGCCACGATGCAAGAGCCGAAGAAGAATCCGCCTGTGTGATGCTCGTGGAGGAGCGGCCCCATGGATGAACGCGAGAAAGACGGCAGTGAGATGAATAGTGCCGACGCCACCGAACGAATCATGATCGTCGATGACGATCACTCCATGAGGGTCGCCCTTGTGGAGTCCGTGCGGCGCCTCGGCTATGTCGCGGAGGGATTCGCGGATGGTTCGGAGGCACTGGAGCATGTCGGACGGTTCCAACCGTGGCTGGTCCTGACGGATCTTAAGATGCCGCGCATGAACGGTCTTGAGGTGATCAGGGAAATGAAGCGGCGTGTCCCTCGGACGACGATCGTGCTCATGACGGCGTATGGGACGGTCGAGACGGCCGTCGAAGCCATGAAGCAGGGCGCGAGCGACTATCTGCTGAAACCATTCTCAATGGATTTGTTGGAGCGGGTCATCACCAACCTCAGGGAAGGGCGGGACAGTGGGGGGGGAGCCGTTTCGTTGACCGGCTCGCCGGAACCGCGTCCGATTCTCACCCAGGATCCCGGTATGGCACGGCTCTTGGGCACGAGCGAAAGCATCGCCGCCAGTCATGCGACGGTGCTGATTACCGGAGAGAGCGGCACCGGCAAGGAACTGCTGGCCCGGTTCATCCATCGCCGCAGTCCCCGTGCGCACCGGCCGTTTATCGCCGTCAATTGTGCGGCATTACCGGACGGGCTGCTCGAGAGCGAACTGTTCGGCCACGAACGAGGCGCCTTTACCGGAGCCATGGTCAGGAAAATCGGAAAATTTGAGATGGCTCACACCGGCACGCTGCTGCTGGATGAAATCGGGGAGATGACGCTGGGACTCCAGGCGAAGCTGTTGCGGGTCTTGCAGGAACGGGAGGTCGATCGGGTCGGGGGACGCGAGCCAGTGCCCGTCAACATTCGTGTTATTGCCACAACCAACCGCATCCTCGCCCGCGAAGTCGAGCAGAACCGATTCCGGGAAGATTTGTACTATCGGTTGAACGTCTTTCCGCTCACGATTCCTCCCCTCCGGGAGCGACCAGCGGATATTCCCTTTCTGGCCCGCCATTTTGCGGCTGCCGCAGCGGCACGGAACGGTCTGGCGCAGCCTCTCTTGTCCGACGAAGCGCTGGCCTATGTGCAACGGTTGCCGTGGAAAGGAAACATCCGTGAACTGGAAAACGTCATGGAGCGGGCCGTGGTGCTGGCCGGTCGGGGTCCGGTGTTGCCGGAACATTGTCCGGTGGAGAGTCGAGATGTTCCCGTGCAGCTGCCGATCGCCCAGCCGGTCAACGGCTCACTCTGGGAGATGGAGCGCGAATTAATTTTCAAGACATTGGCGAAAGTCAAAGACAATCGCACCCATGCGGCGAAAGAACTCGGCATCAGCATTCGAACCTTACGCAATAAGCTCCGCGAGTACCGGGTCGGAGGCGGGCCCGTGTCGATGCCGTTGCCGTAGCGGCTGGAGAGGAAAATATTGCCGCCCGGCAAAATGTCATGAGGGCGGCAAAAGTTGAGTCTGATTCGGCGGCATTAGCCCGCATGATTCATGACGGTTCGTCGCGAAATCGCCAAGCCGCGTCGTGAGACCGGCGCGCGGAGCCCGGAGGGCCTGAGGCGTACTCGTGCAGTACGTCGAGGGGGCGAGGGGCGAGCCCGACGGCCGCAGGCTTGTCGCAACAGCGGATCGGAGATTGCAGTAGAAGCGTTCATGAATCATGCGGGCTAGGGTTGCACAGCGGGGATGGTGTGGGGCGAAGGGAGGGCAGACATGACGATCTTTGACCGGACTATGCGATTGTTGGAGCGGACGTTGGACCTCCGTAGTGCGCGGCAACGCGTGATTGCATCGAATCTGGCCAATGAAGAGACGCCGGGTTATCGCGCCTCCGAGTTGAATTTCACCGAGCAACTGCGCTCGGCGCACCGGGGACGTCTTCCGATCGTCTTGACCGCAACGCAGTCCCGCCATTTCGGGGTGCAAGGACCGCAGGACGTGCGGGCGGTGACCGGAAAGTTGAGCGAAGTGCCGGCGGGTGATCTCCCGCTCGATGCGAACTCTGTGAATCTGGAGCTGGAGATGGCGAAACTGTCCGACAACGCCATGCAGTACAACGCCGCGGCCACGATCATCGCGAAAAAGTTCGAGGGGTTGCTCAGCGCGATCCGAGATGCGCGATAGCGAGACAGGTCATGTTCGTGAAACGTATCTCGTGACGTGTGAAGCGCAGGACAGAAAGAGGCCGCATATCATCTTTGCTTGCGAGATACGAGATACGCTTCACGAGATGCGACAAACAGAACGCATAGCGGCGTAGCCAATTATTGAGGAGGTGCTTATGGACATGATGGACGGTATGGCGGTTTCGGTATCCGGATTGGATGCCCAGCGACGACGGCTCAACGTCATTGCCAGCAATCTGGCCAACGCGCAGTCCACCCATACACCCGGCGGTGGGCCGTACAAACGGCGAGACGTCATCTTTCGCTCGGCACCAGTGTCCGGTACCTTTCAGCAGACGTTTCGCCGGGTGGCGGACGGGCCGACGGCGCGTGCGCTCGAAGGCGTCTCCGTGGCGCGCGTCGTGGAAGACTTCAAACCCGGACAACTGATCTATGACCCGCATCATCCGGATGCCGACCCCAAGGGGTTCGTCCGGCTCCCCAATGTGAATGTGATGGAAGAAATGGTCAACATGATCGGCGCGTCGCGCGCCTACGAGGCCAATGTGCAGGCGATCAATGCGACACGCGCCATGTGGAACAAGGCCTTGGAAATCGGGAGGTAACCATGAGCCAGATTCACGGCATCGGATCGGCGGTTCCTGCGATTCCCGACATCGGGTCGGCCGGCTCGGCCGTGTCCCAGTCCGGATCCGGAGGGTTCATGGATTCGCTCAAGGCGGCGATCGGCAAGGTCAACGATGCGCAACTCCAAGGGGGCCAGGCCGTTGATGCGCTTCTGACGGGCCAGACGCAGGACATTCATCGGACGATGGTCGCATTGCAACAGGCCAGCGTGTCGTTTCAATTGATGATGCAGGTCAGGAATAAACTCGTCACCGCGTATGAAGAAATTCAGCGCATGCAAATTTAACCGATTGAACCAGCGAGACACCGATGAACAACTTGTTTGCAAAATTTTCGATCAATCAGCGGATGATTATTCTGGTCGCGCTGGCCGGGTCAGTGGCGGGGCTCATCGCACTGACGTTGTGGACACAGCAACCGGATATGCAGGTGCTGTTTACCAATCTGAACGGCGAGGATGCGGCAGCGATTATCGACAAGCTCAAAGAAGCCAAAGTGCCGTATGAAACGACCGGCGGCGGCGCGACCGTTCTGGTGCCTAGCGCGCAGGTGCATGATCTTCGCCTGCAATTGGCGACACAAGGCCTGCCGCACGGAGGCGGGGTCGGCTTCGAGATTTTCGACCGCACGTCGATCGGTATGTCCGATTTCGTCCAGAAGCTCAACTACCGCCGGGCGCTGCAAGGCGAGTTGGCCAGAACAATCGCCCAGATGCCGGAAGTGGAACGGGCACGCGTCCATCTTGCCATTCCGGAACGGAGACTGTTCGCCAGCGAGCAGGAGAAGGCGCGCGCATCCGTGGTCGTGTCCTTACGGAACGGGCAGCAGTTGACGAAAGCACAAGTGCAGGGCGTGGTCAATCTGGTGTCCAGCAGTGTCGAAGGGCTCCAGGCCCGCGAGGTGACCATCGTCGACGGGCACGGCCGATTGCTGTCGGGTGCGGCGGCTGACGAGACGACCGGGTTGACGAACGCACAACTCGAGTATCAGCACAGCATCGAAAAGGACATCGAGCTCCGTATCCAATCGATGCTGGAACGGATCGTCGGGGACGGGAAAGCGGTCGTACGTGTGTCCAGCCTGGTCGATTTTCGCAAGGTGGAGACGACGGAGGAACGGTACGATCCAAACAGCCAGGTGGTCAGAAGTGAACAGCGGGGCCAAGAAAAAGCCAGCGGGACCAATGGAGTAACCGGTGGGGTGCCGGGTGTGCAGTCGAACGTGCCGCCGGGAACGGAGCAGGAGCCGGCGCAAACCAGTTCGAACAACAGCCTGACGAAGAATGAGACCGTCAATTACGAGATCAGTCGCACCGTCTCGAAAATCGTGGAGCCTGTCGGAGTCATCAAGCAACTGTCCGTGGCCGTGCTGGTCGATGGGACCTATGAGACGCCCAAGGCTGGTGAGGGGCTGACCGGCGACAAGGCGACCGCCGAGTCCGGACGAAAATATGTGCCTCGCTCGGAAGACGATCTGAAGCGGATCGAAGAGATCGTCAAGAAGGCCATGGGATTTTCAGCAGATCGCCAGGACCAAGTACAGGTGGTCAACGTGCAGTTCGGTCTGGGGCCCGACGAGGCGCCAGCCGCAGCCGAAGCCACGGCCGATACACCGAACGCATGGCTGCCGTATCTGCGGTATGTCGTCGGGGGCCTGCTCTTTTTCATCATCTTCTTCTTTATCGTGCGTCCCTTGCTCGCGATGTTGAGCTCGACGGCTCAGGCCACGGGCTCCGACACGGGAGTCGGCGTGCCGGGGGTGACTGCAGGAGCGGCTGAAGCGGCGCTTGCCGGGGCGCCGGATCGGGCCCAGATCATCGATATGGCCCGGAGGAATCCCGACACGACGGCGGTGGTTGTTAAACAGTGGCTGAAGGCCCCTTCAGGAAACGCATAACGTGTCTCAGAATCTGACGGGTGAACAAAAAGCGGCGATTCTCCTGCGCGCGATCGGTGAAGAGGCCGCCGCGCAGGTGATGAGGTTGCTCGATCCCAAAGAGATCAAGAAGCTGGGGAGCTTTATGAACGGCACAGCCCAAATTTCAAGAGACCAGGAAGATGCGGTGATCACAGATTTTAAGGACGCGAGTGCTTCGGGAGAGGTGCAATTCCAGGGAAAAGAGTACATCAAGAACATTTTGATTAAGGCCCTGGGTCCCGAAAAGGCGGCGCGTATCCTTGAGTCCATGACGCGGAAGAGTTACCCAGGATTGGAAGCGCTTCGTTGGGTGGATGTGAAAACCATTGCCAAAATGATCAAAATCGAGCATCCGCAAACGGTGGCGGTCATTCTGGCTCATCTTGAAAGCGAGCAAGCGGGACAGGTGTTGGCCGCACTGCCGGAGGCCATGCGCGGCGATGTCGCCCTGCGGCTTGCGACCATGGAAGAAGTGCAGCCGGATGTGCTGGAAGAACTCAGTCAAAGCCTGCAAGAGGTGCTTCTCGCCAGCAAAGGGTTGGGCGGACAAAGCATCGGCGGAGCCGAGGTGATGGCCGACATCCTCACCCGCATGGACAAGGCCAGCGAAGGAGGCATCATGGCCAAGATCGCCGAGAAGAGCCAGCCCTTGGCCGATTCGATTCGCGCGCTCATGTTCGTGTTCGATGACTTGGTCAAGGTCGATGACCGCGGCCTGCAGGAATTGCTGAAGGAAATCAGCAAGGATGATCTACCGCTCGCGCTTCGCGGTGCCAATCCGGAGGTCAAGGAGAGAATTTTCAAGAACATGTCGACGCGAGCCGCCGAGATGCTGCGGGACGATATGGAGGCGAAAGGGCCTGTCCGGGTGGCCGACGTCGAGAAGGCGCAGCAGAACATTCTCAAGGTCTGCCGCAAGCTGGAAGAAGAGGGCCGCATCGTGATCGCCGGCGCGGGAGAGGAGATGGTCTAAATGGGGGTAGGAACGGCGCTACAGACCGTGATGCCGCGCGGGAAGACGGGCGATGTGCGACGGTCCCACGGTTCGATTCTGATCGTCGACGATGATGAACCGATCCGGGACTTGTTCCTGGAAATCTTCCGTCCGGAGGGGGTATCCGTGCGGGCTGCTGCTTCGGGCCGGGAAGCTCTCGCCATGATGAAGCAGTCCGTGCCGGCGCTATTGATTGTGGATGTCTCGCTTCCCGACCAGGATGGCATCGCGCTCCTTGAAGCAGCGCAGATCATCGACACCCGTATCATCGGTGTCGTGATGACGGGCGCGCCGACTGTGGAGCTCGCAGTTCGCGCGATGAAGGCCGGCGCGACGGACTTCTTGATGAAGCCCGTTCAGAACGACGTGGTGCTGATGACGGCGCGCCGACTGTTGGAATTGCATCGGCTCCGCGCGGAGAACACCGTGTTGAAACATGCCGCGATCCGGTCCGGCGCGGTGCGGCTTGGGAACGTGCCGCTGCAGACGTTCGGCGAGGACGGGTCGCTGCGGGGGGAAGACGGGCTGACGGAATTTGAACGCGGCATGGCAGAGGGAAAGCGGAATGCAGAAGAGGAGCGCCGACACGAGCGAGCGGTCTTCGCAGATGTGTTGCGGGCCTTTGAGGGGGCGCGAGCCTCGCTCCGGCGGACATTCGAAGACGAGGTCGTGTCGCTCGCGTTCCACATCGCGACCAAAGTTCTGCACGAGGCGGCCGAGACCTGCAAAGACCAGATCGTGGGGCTAGCCAAGTCGGCGATCGGTGCGGTGCGAGAACCGGGCACTGTCGTCATCCAAGTGCATCCGGCAGATGCGCCGACACTGGCGGAGGCGCAAGCCGAACTCGCGGCGCAACGGGATCTAGCGCTGACTTTGAAGATCGAACCAGTTCTCGGGCTCGCGCGCGGCAGGTGCCTGCTGCAGACGCCCAATCGTGTGATCGATGCCTCACTGGACGCGCAGCTGCTGCGGTTAGGCAGCGCACTGAAGAACAGGACGGAACGTGAATCTTAACGCCGTACTCGACCAGATCGACCCTGTGGTGGTCGCGGGCCGGGTGGTGCAAGCCATCGGGATTGTGATTGAGGGATCCGGGCCGATGGCGACGGTAGGAGAGTTGTGCGAGATCAGCAGAGAAGACGGCGGTGAACCCATTGCCGCCGAGGTGGTGGGGTTTCGCGGCGACCGCGTCTTGCTCATGCCGTTGGGGGAGATGCAGGGGATCGGCCCCGGCAGCCTGATTACGATGACGGGCCGGGTGGCGAGTTTGCCCGTCGGCCGGAATCTGTTAGGCCGCGTGCTCGACGGGCTGGGCCGGCCGCTCGATGAGAAAGGGGACATCACGTCCGCCGTACGATATCCGCTGCACGCCGGCGCACCCAACCCGCTCAAACGGGCGCGGATCAGGGAGCCGCTCGATCTCGGCATCCGGGCGATCAATGGATTCTTGACCTGCGGCCGCGGACAGAAGATGGGCATCTTTTCGGGAGCCGGCGTCGGGAAAAGTGTCCTGCTCGGGATGATCAGCCGCTACACGAAAGCCGACGTCAATGTCATTGCGCTGGTCGGGGAACGGGGACGTGAGGTCAAGGAGTTCTTGGAGCGTGATTTGGGCGAGGCCGCGCTGCAGCGGTCCGTCGTCGTCGTGGCCACATCCGATCAAGCGCCGCTGGTGCGGCTGCGCGCGGCGCTCGTGGCGACCACGATCGCAGAGTACTTCCGCGATGCGGGGCAGCAAGTGCTCTTATTGATGGATTCGCTGACGCGATTAGCCTACAGCCAGCGGGAAATTGGGCTGGCAATCGGTGAGCCCCCGGCGACGAAAGGCTATACCCCCTCGGTCTTCACCATGTTGCCGAGGATTCTGGAACGAGTCGGCACGGGGCCTGGGCCTGGCGCGATCACCGGTTTGTACACCGTACTGGTCGACGGGGATGACCTGACCGATCCTATCGCCGACGCTGTGCGGTCGATTTTGGACGGCCATATCGTCTTATCCCGCGCGCTGGCCGCAAGGAACCATTTCCCCGCAATCGATCTGCTGCAAAGCACCAGCCGGGTGATGCGAGACATCGTGGGGCGGGAGCATCAAGCCGCGGCTGGCACAGTGATGGAACTGATCGCCCGGTATCGGCAGTCCGAGGATCTGATCCTCCTCGGTGCGTACAAGCAGGGAATGAATGGGGCCCTCGACCGCGCCGTGCAGTTGCAGGACGCGATCAACGGCTACCTCCGACAGGACATCGACCAACCGTCTCCTCTGGTCCCCTCGGTGCAGGGCCTGGTGACGTTGGCGAAACAGGCCGCATGAGCTTGGATTCGCTTCGCAGGGTGAAGGAGAGGGCTGAGGAAGCCGTCATGATGGAACTGGCACAGATCACACGAGATCTTGCAGGCATGGAATGCCGATGTGATGCGCTCACAGACCAACTCGAGTCGG
>JABMDG010000092.1:22231-28604 GCA_015904045.1 Nitrospira sp. | reverse complement strand
ACGAACAAGACCTCGCGGTCGACCAAGTTCTGGGTGGTGCCGAAGCCGGGATTTGAACCCGGACACCCGTGAGGGCGCTAGACCCTGAATCTAGTGCGTCTGCCAGTTCCGCCACTTCGGCATTGGGACACGCTGAAAATACCCTTCAGCTTCGTTCTCGGTCACCCGCGTCACTGCGACGTAACAACCTCTTACGCCTCGTTCGCGGGTTCCCTGCGGCCTTGCTCGAAGCCGTTTTGATCAGCCTCAATCCTGACACCAGACCGATGACCGCCGGGAAGCCGGATTATCCTGAATTCTCCGCGCTCGCGTCAAGCAAGAGTCGAGGGAGCTGCGGAGGGAACGCTCGAACCCACTGTGTCGGCCTGAGTCCACTGGCTGGCGGTGGCAATTTCTCGGAGGTCTCCGCTGACAATGATCCGTTCCCGGACGAGGCCGGCCGCAGCCACTAGCAAGGCGGCGGCGATTCTCGGCGCTTCGTCGGCAATCAGGATGTCGAACCGCACGCGACTGAAGAGGGGATCGCTCGCGACGCGCGTAGGGGTCGCCGCCACGAGCCGGCGATTCTGGATGAACGCCTGCCGATTCGGATCTTCCTCGGCGGCCAGCAATTCGCGGATCTTCTTGGTTCCTCCCAGCTTGACGATGTGTTCCTTGAGCTCGTCGAACTCCGGACGCAGGTCTTTCGGAACGGCCGCTTCGGGCACCAGTTCCTGAATACGCGCCTTGGCCACATCCAGCTCCTGGTTGAGTCCGTCGACCTGCCGCTGATAGAGCGTTTGGTATTGCTTGAGCGATTCCACATTCCTTCCGACGGCCTGCATGCTCAATCGTTGGAAGAGAGAGAGGCCCGCGTATTCGGTCAGGGTGGTGGTGATTTCGGCCAGTTTCACCTGCACGTCGCGCAGCTGGCTCACCAGGCGCCATTCGAGCAACCGCACTTCGTCCAAATCCTTCTGCTTGTGCGCTTTGGCGGCCAGCAGGGGCGCCAGCTCTCGGAAGCGTTCGTACTTGCCCCGCAATGACGCTTTTTCGGCCTGCGCCTTTGCATAAAATTGATGCATTTGGGACTCGAACCCCAATTCCTGGAGACTGATGTCGCGACTGTGGGGGGTGAGCGGCTGTTCGTACCGGCTGATCCACGTTTTGTAATTCAGCCCGCCGGCGTTCATCCGGCGGGCGATGATGCCTACGATTTCATCCGATTCATGATGGTCCGGGCTGAGCAAGAGGATGCGCTTATTGGCACGAATCAGCTCCATGACCATGCCCGCCAGCCTGTACCGACGCTGGGAGAGCTCATCCAACCAGACGAAGCGCAAGACGGACGATGCGGACGCAACCTCGTTCCGGTTGTCTTCCTGCGCCTGCAGCAGGGAGGCCAACCGTTCGGCCGGACCAAGATTGTAGGCATCGGCTCGCGTAATCATGTCCCTCAACCGGCCGATGACCGTGTCCAGCAGACCGGCCTGGTCGGGAACGAGCGTCACCGACGGCGTTGGGTTCCCGAGCGAGTCCTGCGTTTGCAGCAGAATGAAGTTGCCCAACTGGTGCAGGACGACCCCCTCGGTCGGTTCTCCTTCGTCGGAGGGAATGATCGACACCGGAAGATCCACGCGCAGCGCAACGCCCACGGGCAACCGAAACTCATACAGATGGAGTCCGCCGATCCTCCGGATATGGCGGCCCTCAGCAGCCGAGATCGGAGCGTCCTGCGCCGTGCCGCTGACCTGCAGCCGGTCTGCGTCAAGCCGCGCGATCCAGGATTCAATGAGGTCTTTCGCCGCCATGGCCGTCCTGATGTACTTCCCGTGACTCCAGGGAGGACTATGATAATGGCGCGCTCGCACGCCTGTCTACGGCGGAAACGGCCTGACGTGCGCCTTTTCGAAGCGCCGCGGCGCCCTTGTCTTCACGACCAGAACTTGTCTAGAATGGGCTTCTTCCTTCAGCGAACGAGAGGGGTACGGGTGAAGGGGCTACGATTCGAGCGTATCGGCAAAGGACAGCACTATAACCTGGTGTTTCACATCGGCAGCAGCTATGTGCCGGTGAGCGACGAGACGATCGAGGAACTCAAGGGCCAGAGCCTGTTGCCGGCCGAACGGTTCCTGGACCTCCTGATCGACCGTGTCGGCTATTCATCCTACCTCAAGGACATGATCCGCGAGGAACTCAAGACATCCGGCGACCCGGTGACGCAAATCACCGTCCTGCAAGGCGCCATCAGAGAGCTCTAGTCCTCGTATCTCGGCGTTCGTGAAGCGTAGTTCATCGGACTTCTAAGATTCGCCTCATTTCACATAACCAGCAGGGCGCATGACCTTCTCGTTCCACCGCGCGCATTGAGCGAGCACCGCCCACGACGTAAAAGTCAGATGATTCCTGCGTGCGCGCTCGGCGAGCTTCCTTTTTCCCTTTCCAAGAGTGGCTGAGGCGTTGTTCTTCCCCTGCGCACATGGACCGAGGTCCTTCCGAGGGCGCGCGGTCCGTGAGCAAGGAAGAATGACGCCTCGGCCGCTCAATCCCCCACCTGCCCTTCCTGGAACAGCTGGTTCATGATCTGATTTCGTTTTTCCGGATCGCGATAGTACTTCAGCGCCTTGGTGTAATTCTCCATCGCACTTTGGCGTTTGCCGCGAATCGCATAAATTTCCGCGATGCCGTGATAGGCCCGTGCATCCTCCTCATTGCACTTGAGCGCCCGGCTGAACGTGTCCGCCGCCTCCTGAAGCTGATGTTTGCTCAACGCCAACCATCCAAGGGCGGAATGGGCAGCGCCAAACTCCGGATTGGCCTTAAGCGCATCGTGATAGCTTTTCTGCGCCAAGTCCAGACGGCCCCGCGTCTCATACAGGTTGCCCAGAGCGAAGTGGACTTCCGCGTCGTTCGGATTCAGCCTGAGCGCTTCCTTGTACGATTGCAGGGCCGGTTCCATCTTGCCTTGTTCGGCCAGGGCGCAGCCGAGATTCGCATGGGCGACGGGATCGGTGGGAGCTAACTTGATGACCTCCCGATATTCCTTGATCGCCATTTCCAGCCGGCCCTGCTCCTGATAGGCCACGCCGAGATTGGTCCGCGCCGGTCCATAGGCCGGATTCAGCCGGATGGCTTCCTTGTACTCCTTGATCGCCATTTCCGGTTGATGGGCCCGTTCATGGATCTGGGCAAGGAAGTAATGGGGATAAGCAGATTGGGGATCAAGCCTGGCTGCATCCTTGTAGACCTGAATGGACTGTTCCGACTGGCCGGATTGCGACAGAAACAGGCCCTTGACGAGATGGACGTGGCTGTTGTCCGGCTGCCGCTCGACCATGGCCTCCACCCAGGATTGTACCGCCGCGATGTCCTGCTCGACTTCCAAGCACTGCGCATGGGCTTTCCAGGCGTCGGCAAACCGGCCCCGCACCAGGTAGACGACGTTCCGCGCGAAGTGCGGCCTCGGATCCCGGTGCGCCTCGCTCGGTTGCTCCGCGATCCACGCCGTCGCCTCGGTGAAGAGGGTGTCCCAGGCTCCGGCCGTGACGGCGGTTTCACAT
This sequence comes from Nitrospira sp., assembly GCA_015904045.1. The sequence continues at coordinate 25,065 of JABMDG010000092.1, read as the reverse complement.
TGCGACTGATGGGTGCTCATGTGTGACGAGGGGACGTTATCGGGTCAGCGTGTCTTCGACATCGGGCGGCGTCGCTTGGATCAGATCGCCCAGAGCAGGATACCGCGCGGCCAGCTTCTGTTTCATCAGCCAGGCGATCGTGCGGTAGGACCAATGGCCTTTCACGCCGGACCTGAGCTTGGCGATATACTCAGCTTCGGCGTAGTCCATCTTGAAGAGGCACCGGACCTTGAAGCCGAAGGGAATGGCATAGAGTGAGGCTTCCTGGTCCTTCTTCCTGAGCAGCTCGATGTCGGTGCGCACGGCGTCCATCGCTTGCCGGTACTCCCGATCCAATCCTGCTTCGACGAGCGGCGGCGGTACATCGTAGCCGTGAATCGTCGTGAAATTCTGCTGAACCTGCTGGCATCGCCGGTGGCGGTGCATGTCTCTCCAAGCGCCGATGTCCATCAGGATGTCGAAATTGAACGAGTAGCCGCAGCGAAATTCTTTGATCAGTTCATCGTACGGGCTGCGCTGTTGCGTCGCCACCTGGATCGTGGCTTGTTTCTGCTTTTCGGACCAGTCTTTCACCACCGACAGAATGTTGCGATACGGAGCCTGCGAGACACGATAGAGCAGCGTCGTGACGACTTCGTCCAGCGGATCGTGCAGGTCGATCAGTTCGACGGACTCGACTGCGCCCCAGCGATCGGGCTGATCGAGCCCTGTCCCGCGCAAGACCTCTTTCGCATGGCGGGACAAATCCGAATACACCGATTCTTGATAGGGATTCGCCTTCGCGTGCCGCGCCAGTGTCGGCGCCAAGGGCTCGCTCAACCCGGCGGTTTGCCCGCTCAGCTCACCCCAGAGATTGACAGGCGGGCGCCGGCAGGCCTCTTTCAAATCCTCGCCGATGGCGCGCAGCTCCGGCAATTGCGACGACAGCAAGCGGGTGATCTGCTTTTCCAGCGTGCGGATGCTCACGACCTGGCCCACGTTCGTCTTGGCCGCAAGCGGGAGCAGGTAGCGCGTGGCGTCAAATGCCCGCGCGGCGATCGTTCGTTGATAATCGGCCGGCTTCATCGACTCCGGGCGAGGGTCCCGTTCAGAAAGATGAGCGATCAGGGGATCGTGCAGCAGCCGGTAGATTTCGGAGAGGCTGCGCAGGACGCCTTCGTAGAGCGCCTCGGTTTCGCTGCCTCGAATCTGGCCTGGGACATACCACCGGCTGGAGGCAAAGTTCTGGTACCGGCTGGATTTGGCCTGACCGTCCCAGAGTGGCTCGTCTTCCAGCCGGATCGCGGCGAGTTCCGAGATATCTTCAAAACAGACAACGACGTGGCCGAGATCTGCGATCGAGGCATGGCCGTAGTCGAAGTAGAACTGTTCCCAGAACTTCTCCGAGGAATGACCATGGACCCAGTTGATGCTGGCTTCGATAGAGTCGGGCGACCGGCTGTAGCGCGCCAAGGCATAGGCGGACTTCTCCGGCGGCATCGGCGCGATGGCGATTACGCGGCGGCCCGATTGATCCTGATTCATCGCATATCCATCATCGGCGGGTGACTGTCAGTGTAAGGGGCGCACTATACCCTTGCCCGCCAACCGGCGCAAGAACGCCGGCCTTCATGCCTTACCCGACACGGAACGGATCGACGGGCCCCGTCCGTTGACTTGCCGCAGAATGCGCCGTTATAGTCCGCGCGAACCAGAAGGCGTGACGAGTCAGGGCGCAAGAGGGCGACGGATTTGGTGACATGATCAAGGGTATCAAGGGCGTCAAAGACATTCTCCCGGAGGAGACGCCCCGATGGCGTCTCATCGAGGAAACCGCGCGGCGGTGGGCCGTTGTCTACGGGTTCCATGAGATTCGCGTGCCGATTTTTGAAGTCACCGCGCTGTTCGCCCGGAGCATCGGTGCCTCCACCGATATCGTGGAAAAAGAAATGTACACGTTCCAAGATCGGGACGGAACCTCGATCACGCTCCGGCCCGAAGGGACTGCGGGAACCGTGCGAGCCTATATCGAACACAACCGGGCGGCTGATCCCCTGCCGCAGAAATATTTTTATACCGGCCCGATGTTTCGCCACGAGCGGCCGCAAGCAGGCCGGCTCCGCCAGTTTCATCAGTTCGGCGTGGAATCGTTCGGCGCGGCGGACCCCCGGGCCGATGTGGAAGTCATCGCGCTCCTGTGGCGGATGCTCTCCGACTTGAAGTTGCCGTCCCTGACGCTCGAAATCAACAATCTCGGCTATGCCGCAGACCGCGAAGCGTATCGGCCTCACCTGGTTGCCTACCTGAAACAGCGCGAAGAGACATTCTGTGGAAACTGTCGGCGCCGCATCGACGCCAACCCGTTGCGTGTCCTGGATTGCAAAGTCCCTGAGTGCCGGGCCGCAACGGAGGCGGCTCCCCGACTGGCTGATTGTCTTTCGGAACAAGCCCGTGCCCACTTCGGCTCGGTGCTTGGGAAACTCGAGGCGATCGGCATCCCGTACAGCCTGAATCACCGACTCGTTCGCGGTCTCGACTACTACTGTCTCACGACGTTCGAAGTCACGTCGACAAGCCTCGGTGCTCAAAATGCCGTCGGAGCGGGGGGACGGTACGACGCTCTTGTCGAAACTCTGGGAGGCCCTGTGACTCCGGCGGTCGGTTTTGCCGTTGGTGTGGAACGGATGGCCATGATGCTTCCGCTGGCGGCTTCGTCCTCTGAGTCCGCTTCCGTCTACGTCGCAGGGTTCGGGGATCGCGGGTCGGCTGCAGGCTTCTCAGCGCTTGAGGAACTCCGTCTGGCAGGAATCCGCGCTGTTACGGATTTCAGGTCTGGCTCGTTGAAGTCCCACTTG
>JABMDG010000092.1:17341-22131 GCA_015904045.1 Nitrospira sp. | reverse complement strand
CTCGAGATGGCGAAAACCGTCCTCCGGGATTTGATCGGCAATAAGAAGAAAATCGTTGCCATGGACGACATTCAGGAAGCTGTGTGCACGCAGTTTCACGTGAAGATGACCGAGTTGAAATCCCGGCGTAGGAGCAAGACGCTCGTGCATCCCCGTCAGATTGCGATGTATCTGTGCCGCGAACTCACCGATGCCTCCTACCCGGAAATCGGCCGCCAATTCGGAGGCAAGGACCACACGACCATCATTCACGCCTGTCGCCAAGTTGCGAAGGCGAGAGAGACCGACACGGTGCTGCACACAACGATCGAGACGCTGAAAGAAAAGATACTGCGAAGCTGAGAGTTTCTTGGGAGACCCTGCCATGAAAGTACGGATTGGACGAGACGAACTGTTGACCGGATTGCAACGGGTGCAGGGGGTCGTGGAGAAACGCAATACAATGCCCATATTGTCGAACATCCTGTTGGAGGTGAAACAGGAGGGGGCCGAGATTGTCGCGACGGATCTCGAAATCGGCATGCGGGGTTTGTACAAAGCGACCGTCCTCAAACCCGGCGGCGTGACCATCTCGGCTCGGAAACTGTTCGAGATCATCAAGGAATTGCCTCCGGGCGAGATCGAGTTGACGGCGGGGGACAACAACTGGACGACGATTCAGGCCGGGAAGAGCCAATTCAAGATCGTCGGACTGCCAAGCGCGGATTATCCCGCGCTGCCGGCTATTGAGCGGGAAGGGCTGACCCCACTGTCGGGCGACGGTCTGCTCGAGTTGATCCGCAAGACGCTGTTTGCCGCCGGCGACAACGACGCCCGCTACATTCTGAACGGTCTACTGGTCACTCTGGTCACGACCGACAAGAAGACCACACTGCGATTGGTTGGTACCGACGGCCATCGCTTGGCCGTGGCGGAGCAGGAAGTGGGCAAAGCCGGCAGCAAGGGAGCCCCCCAGGAAATCAAGGCCATCATTCCGAAGAAGGCCGCGCACGAAATGCGGCGCTTGTTGGAAGAGGGGGGCGATAGCGAGCCGCTCATCGGCTTTGCGAAGAACATGATGATCTTCCGAAAGAGCGGGCTGTTGCTGACATCTCGGCTGATGGAAGGCAACTACCCCAATTATCAACAGGTGATTCCCAAAGAAGGCGGCCGACGCATCAGCGTGAATCGCCTGGAGCTGGAAAGCGCCCTGCGGCGCGTCTCGGTCCTGTCCAAGGACAAGGCCAGTGCCGTGAAGATGTCGTTCGAGTCGGGAAAGATGACGCTGTTTTCCAGCAGTCCGGACTACGGCGAAGCGACGGAAGAACTGCCCGCCCGCTACGAGGGCGAGGCACACAGCTCCGGGTTCAATGCCCGCTATCTCTTGGACGTGTTCGGCGTCATGGATGGCGAGAACGTGTCGTTGCAGATGGAGACGCCGCTCAGCCCCTGTTTGATCCAAGAGCCCGAGAGCCCCGGGTTCAAATGCGTCGTCATGCCGATCAAGATTTGAGGCATGTCAATCGTCAATGGTCAGTCGTCAACCGTGGGGATGGTCTCGCGCATACGGATCCCTCGATTGACGAAAGACGTTTGACCTATGACGTGTATTTGAAGGTGTAGGAGCAGAATGGCCGCCGACGAAATGAAGGTCAGCCCCAAATCCGACAGCTATAGCGCGGATCAAATCAAGGTCCTCGAGGGCCTGGACGCAGTCCGCAAGCGGCCGGCCATGTACATCGGCAGCACCGGCGTTGACGGGCTGCACCATCTCGTCTACGAGGTCGTCGACAACAGCGTCGATGAACACATGGCGGGGTTCGGCGAGTCGATCGACGTCACGATCCACATCGACGGCAGCGTGACGGTCGTCGACAACGGGCGCGGCATTCCCACCGGTATGCATCCGACGCAAAAGAAATCCGCCGCCGAAGTCGCCTTGACCGTCTTGCACGCGGGCGGCAAGTTCGAGCAGGGCGCCTATACCGTGTCAGGCGGACTCCATGGTGTGGGCATTTCGGTCGTGAACGCGCTGTCGGAGTGGCTCGAATTGGAGATCTGGCAGGATGGGCAGGTCTTCGAGCAGCGGTACGAGCGAGGCAAGCCGGATGCGCCGTTGAAGAGCACCGGCGTCACGAAACGGCGCGGCACGAAAGTCCGGTTCAAGCCGGACGGGCAGATTTTCGAAACACTCGAATTCAGTTTCGACGTCTTGGCCCAACGGCTGCGTGAGCTCGCCTTCTTGAACAAAGGCCTCGCGATCGCGCTGAAAGACGAGCGGAAAGAGCCGGCCAAGGAACAGACCTTCCTGTACAAGGGCGGCATCGTCTCCTTCGTCGAACACTTGAACGAAGCGAAGACGCCGCTGCACAAACCGATTTACGTCAAGGTCGAGAAGCCGGACATGATCCTGGAGGTCGCCCTCCAGTACAACGACAGCTATGCCGAGAATCTCTTCTCCTTCGCCAACAATATCAACACGAAGGAGGGTGGCACGCACTTGGTCGGTTTCAAAGCCGCGCTGACTCGCACCATCAACAACTACGCGAACGCAAACGAGTTGCTGAAGAAAGAGACCGAGTCGCTCACCGGAGACGACGTGCGTGAAGGGCTCACTGCCGTCGTCAGCGTCAAAGTCCGCAATCCCCAGTTCGAGGGACAGACCAAGGCGAAACTCGGCAACAGCGAAGTCAAAGGCGTCGTGGAGACGGCGGTCAACGAGAAGCTGGGCGCCTATTTCGAGGAAAACCCCCCGGTTGCGCGCAAGATCATCGGCAAGGCGCTCGACGCGGCCCGCGCCCGCGAGGCGGCCCGCAAAGCGAAGGATCTGATCCGGCGCAAGAGCGCGCTCGACGGGGGATCGCTTCCCGGCAAGCTGGCCGATTGTTCGGAGAAGGATCCGGCGCTCAGCGAGCTGTACATCGTCGAGGGCGATTCGGCGGGCGGCTCGGCGAAACAAGGACGCGACCGCAAGTTCCAGGCGATCCTGCCGCTCAAAGGCAAAATTCTGAACGTCGAGAAAGCGCGCTTCGACAAGATGCTGACGAGCGACGAAATCCGCACGCTCATCATGGCGCTGGGGACGGGAATCGGCCGCAAACGGGAAGAAGGAGACAAGAGCGACAAGGACTCATTCGACATCGCCAAGGCGCGCTACAACAAGATCATCCTGATGACCTGAGTAATGGCTTTCCCGGATAGTGAACTGAGGAAGACCTGTCCGGCGAGGGTGCCTCGGCCTTTCTGCTTATAGGCAGCCAGGTCTTTCTCGTTCAAAACCGGTGGACCGGATGCGATCGACTCAATAGCCTGTCCCTGCAGAGGCCATAGGTTCCCGATCAGGAGGCAGCAGACGAACCAACACCCTATCCGATGATGATGGCGCACGATGGTTACGTCGTTGGTCCCGGCGAGGGATCTTCCGCCGAGGTTGATGAGGAGGCTGCTTTGTGTCTGAGCATACGGCCTTTTTCCGGCGTCGGATCCGTGACGACTCCGTACACTTGTCGCCCTTCGTGGCCTTCGGGAAGGTATTCGGTGATCGGCATCCCGTCTTCACGAACAAAGAGCAGACAGTGGCAGTATTTGTAGATCTGCATTTCATCGCAGGCGCATATCCAGCGTCGTAGCTTGGCCTCGGCCTCTTTGTCCTTGTAGAAATTGCAGGGGCACAACGGCTTACCCAGTTCATCGATATGCATCGCCAGGCCTTTGACGACCGCCTCGGTGACGGCCGGATTGGGATGCATGGCAGTCCCGCTCTTTTCAGCGAAACCCTTCACGAACTTCACGATCTTCTCAATGCTTTCCTGTCTTGGCTCAGCCACGGGATGCTCCTCTCGACAAGGGCGGTCACTGCTGTGAGCAGCTAGTTTACAAGGGAAAATCGCTCCTTTACAATCCACCCCTTCGCGTACTGCGCTGATAGTGGATCAAGAGTCATGACAGGTTCTTCAGTACACAACACGTTGATCGAACGGCTGGTTCCCGAACTGGGAGCCGAGGTTGCGGAAGCCCTCGTCGCGAAGATGGCGGGGACGGCAGGCACAGCACAGACGATGGCGGCAGTACGGGAATTGCTGGATGAACTCGAAGACCTGTCGGCCAAGGCGGTGCATGCGGCGATCGAAGCGCTTCCCGAACTGGATCGGCGTGCCGGACTCGCGCACGTTGTTTCTTGGCTTGATCTGGGAGTCGCGCTGGCCGAATCATCCGGCGCCACGGCGCTCAAATACTTCAAAGACAGTCCGCTGATTCTGGGTCTGCTCGAACTACCTGAAGCACGGATGGCTGTGCTTGAGATCGGGCTGGAACTGGCTGATCGGGATGCCAATGTCACATTGGAATATCTAAGAGTGACACCCCAGATTCTGTCCGTCTCTTCTCTCAGCGAGGTGCGGCCGTGGCTCGACATCGGCATCGAGTTGACATCGATTGATGTGGTCGTTGGACTGGAATACATTCGCCAGATTCCCAGAGTGGCGTCTGTGCTCCCAATCGGCGACGCACGGGACTGGCTGGCGTTCGGCATGAAACTGGTGGCGCCGAATACACTCGGCAAGCCGGATTACATAGCCGCAATGGAATTCATGCGCACGAGCCCGACCATTCTGGAAGATATCGAGCATCCCAGCGTCCGTTCAAAGGCATTGTCATTGGGGATTGTGCTGGCCGAGCGGTCGGCTCAGTCCGGCGTGACCTGGCTGGCGGAATCGCCTCGCCTGCTGCGCGCGCTGCCTGCGGAAGAGTGGCAGATCAAAGTGTTGCAGTACGGTGCGCTGCTTGCCGAACAGGATGCAGAAAGTACACTG
>JABMDG010000092.1:12133-17241 GCA_015904045.1 Nitrospira sp. | reverse complement strand
TGCGGAAGAGTGGCAGATCAAAGTGTTGCAGTACGGTGCGCTGCTTGCCGAACAGGATGCAGAAAGTACACTGAATTATCTCCGGCGCTGTCCGGACGTAATCGGTCTGATCGGCGATGCGCCTCAAGCCCTCTCCCGGTTCGAAAAGTGGTTCAAGGCCGGGATGGAAGTGCTGGCGTACAGTCGGGAAGGCGCACAGACCTATTTTGCGGTGGAGTCACAGAAAGCGCTCGCCTCGGTCGAAGCGGCGATGAGCGGCGTTCCGCTTCGGCGCGTCGCGCGCCGGGTCAAACTCTTTGTCCAAGGGCTCTGTGGAACAGACGTCACGATTGCGGCCTTGCCGGATTCACCGGCAGCCTCGCCGGCCCGCGCAACAGTAAGCGCCGATGGACGCACCATTTCATTGCCGGCGGTGTTACGCCGCTACCCGACGGCTGACGCGAATGAGCGGCTGTATCTGGTGATGGCGGCCCATGAAGCGGGCCACGTGGAATTCGGAACCTATCGGCTCACAGTGGAAGCTGTTGCCGATGTGATTGACTCCGTGCAGCGGCGCTATGGCTGTTCGCACAACGTGATGCCGGAGACGCTGGCGGCGCTGTTCCAGCTCTATCCCCACCCGCTCCTCGTCCGGGATCTCTGGACCGTCCTGGAAGATGCGCGCATTGAGTTTTTGCTCCAGGCGGAATATCCGGGCCTGCGGCGTGACTTGGCACAGCTGGCGGCCCACTCCATCACCCCGCGCGATCCTGCTCATGGATTGACGGTCAAGGAATTGCTCGTCGATTGTCTCTTGCGGCTCTCGACCGGCGAGTCAGCCGCCTCCGCGGTTCCCCATGCCGTCACAGAAGAAGTCTCCGTCCTGTGGGCCATGTGCCAGCCTCTGTTCCATCCGGCGGCGACGGCGGAGCAGGCCGTCCGCCTGACCCATGCTCTCTACGTCACAATGGAAGAGTTGTTGGCGCCTCGCGGCGACATGATCAGGGTGGACCGAACGGAGGATGAGCCGGCAGAGCCCGGATCAGGGCAGTCTGCGTCGGAATCCATGAGCGATGTGTACAGGCCGGTGACCAATTGGGAGTACCGCGGTGCGATGAATCCGGAGTTCATCGCGACCCAGCAGGGGCTGACCGAACACGACGGAACGCAGGCAACTGACCAAGATCGGCAAGTCGGCGAAAGAACCGGGCGAGGCGACCGGAAGTCCGAGGACGGCGGAAGTTTCGCTGGGGGACGGTCGCTGCCGTCTGTGGTCGAAGAGTTGCTCGCGATAGAGGTGGAATCGCCGCCGATGCCGGAATCGATGGTTCATGGTGAACGGACTGTCCGTTATCCCGAGTGGGATCATACGATTCAGGACTACCGGATGAATTGGTGCCAAGTGATGGAGCGGCCGGCGGAGGCTGGTTCCGACGATAGTGTCGGAGAGACCCTGGCGGCGCATCGGAGCGCCCTGCGGTCGCTTCGGAGGTTTTTCGAAGGCCTGCGCCCTCCGGCATTCCGCCGTGTTGCGGGACAAGCCGACGGAGAAGAGCTGGACATCGATGCCGTGGTGCGACACGCGGCGGAGTGCCGGGCTGGTCTGGAGGGGAGCGAGCGCGTGTACAGCCGGCGGGAAAAACGTGAGCGCGATGTGGCCGTGGCGTTTCTCGTCGACGTCAGCAGCTCGACGAGCCGGCAGCTTGAAAGCGGGCGCCGGGTGATCGATGTGGAGAAAGAAAGTCTGGTCCTGCTCTGCGAAGCGCTGGAAGCGGTCGGCGATCAATACGGGCTCTTCGCCTATTCAGGACAAGGCCGTTCCTCCGTCGACTTTCTCACGATCAAGGATTTCGATGACCGGTTGGGAGCCGCCACGGCTCACCGGCTGGGCGGGCTGGGTCCCCGGCGGCAGAATCGGGATGGAGCGGCGATTCGCCATGCCTCCGCCAAACTCATGGCGCGAGAGGCCAAGACCCGCATCCTGATCCTCCTCAGCGACGGCCGGCCGCTGGACGACGGGTATAAAGACGACTATGCCTTGGAAGACACGAGGAAGGCGCTGCGGGAGGCGAGACACCATCATATCGATCCGTTTTGCGTGACTATCGATCGGGAGGCGGACGCCTATCTGCGCCGCATGTACGGCGATGTCCAGTTCGCGGTCATAGATCGCACGGAATCCTTGCCGACGAAGTTGCCGACGATCTATCGCCGGTTGACAGCGTAAAGTACGTGAACGGTAAAGGATGAAAAGCGAGAGGTTGAGGGATTGATGGCTGATGTATCCGAAAGACCGACGGTCCCCCCGTGGCTCTACAAGCTGTTCACAGGCCACCAGTATCCCTATGTCCGCCGACTGGCGAAATTCGCCCATCCGGTGAAACCGGGCGAGGATCGCCCCGAGCCCACCAAGGACATGATCGAAGCCAAGTTTTGGGAGGTGTATCCTCGATGCCGCGCCAAAGTGCTGCAAGAAGTGAAGGAAGGCATGATCGTGGTGTTTCACGATCTGGGCGAGTATCCGGCTGGTGGTTACCAGGATCTGGTCGACAATCCCGAAGAGTTTCTGGCGAAAACCTACGGCAAGAAGAAGATCAAGGTGAATTTCTACGATGACGAGAATTTCGTCTGCACGATCAATTTCAAAGTCGCAGGCTGGACGGAGCATGAACATTAAAACCAGGTCTGAGGGCGAAGTGCTGAGGACTGAGACAAAGAACTCAAACTACTCAGTCCTCGGCCCTCAGTCCTCAGCCCTTGATGTGAGGACATGATGAAGCGGCCCAAAATCACCGTAGTGGGGGCAGGTAATGTCGGAGGCTCGACGGCACAGCGCTTGGCCGAGAAAGATGCCTACGACGTCGTGTTGGTCGATATCACGGAGGGGCTGGCGAAAGGCAAGGCCCTCGATATTTCACAGGCCGGGCCGGTGTGCGGGTACAGCACCCGAGTAATCGGCACCAACGGTTACGTCGAGACCGCCGGCTCGTCGGTCGCCGTCATCACGTCCGGCATTCCGCGTAAGCCCGGCATGAGCCGCGATGAGTTACTGGCCACCAATGCGAAGATCGTCAAGTCCGTCGTATCCGAATTAGTCTCCCGCTCGCCGGACATCATCTTGATTCTGGTGACAAACCCTCTGCATCGATCGGGAGGCCGATCTCTACATGCGTCGTATGTACGGTGACGTACAGTTTGCCGTGATCGACCGTGTAGAATCGCTGCCATCTCGATTGCCGCGCATGTATCATAGACTGACCAGATAGCAGATGTGTGTCGCGAAGGGCTGGGCGAAAGGTACGGAGAATCGATGGCAAATCCAGTAGAGAGACCCGCGGTTCCGTCCTGGCTCTATAAGCTGTTTACCGGCTATCAGTATCCCTACATCCGCCGGCTGGCGAAGTTTGCGCAGCCGCTAAAACAGGGCGAAGATCGCCAGGAGCCGACCAAAGAACTGATCGAGGCGAAATTCTGGGAGGTTTATCCTCGATGTCGGGCCAAAGTGTTGCAAGAAGTGAAAGCGGGCATGATCGTGGTCTTTCATGACTTGGGCGAATATCCGGCGGGCGGCTATCAGGAATTGGTCGACAATCCCGAAGCATTTCTAGCCAAGACGTACGGCAAAAAGAAGATCAAAGTGAATTTTTACGACGGCGATAATTTCGTCTGCACGATCAACTTCAAAGTGGCGGGCTGGACAGAGCATGAACATGCGTGAGGGGTCAGGAGTGAGGCGTCAGGGGATGGCGCGCTTCACGCTTCACGTTTTACGATTCACGAGGTGGCGATGATGGGGCGTCCTAAAATTACCGTGGTGGGTGCGGGGAATGTAGGAGGAACGACGGCGCAGCGCTTGGCCGAGAAAGACATCTACGATGTCGTCTTGGTCGATATCACGGAGGGTATGCCGCAGGGCAAGGCGCTCGATATCTCGCAAGCCGGACCGGTGTGTGGCTATAGTACCCGCGTCGTCGGCACCAATGGCTATGACGAAACCGCCGGCTCATCGGTCGCGGTCATTACGTCCGGCATTCCGAGAAAACCGGGCATGAGCCGCGACGAGCTGCTGTCGACCAATGCGAAGATCGTGAAATCCGTCGTGTCGCAATTGGTGGCCCGCTCTCCGGACATCATCTTGATTCTGGTCACCAATCCGTTGGACGCCATGGTCCATGTGGCGCGCCTGGTCAGCGGACTGCCCAAATCCAGAATCATCGGCATGGGCGGTATCTTGGATTCCGCCAGAATGCGCTCGTTCATCGCGGCCGAATTGAACGTGCCGGGACCTGACGTGCAGGCCATGGTTTTGGGAGGCCATGGTGATACCATGGTGCCGCTCCCGCGTTATACCACTGTGAAGGGCAAGCCCGTTTCAGACCTGATGTCGAAGGACAAACTGGATGCGATTATCCAACGGACGCGTGACGGAGGAGCGGAGATCGTAGGCCTGTTGAAAACAGGCAGTGCCTTCTATGCTCCGTCCGCCTCAGCGGTAGATATGGTCGAGGCAATTCATAAGGATGAAAAGCGGGTGATGCCCTGCTCGGTCCTCTGTGAAGGCGAGTACGGACTGAAGAACGTCATTGTAGGGGTTCCGGTCAAGATCGGACGCAGCGGGGTGGAACAGATCGTGGAATACGAGCTGACAGGCCACGAGCGAGCGGCATTGGAAGCGTCGGCGAACGCTGTCCGAGAACTCTGCGCCGCTGTGGACCGGCTCATGGCGTGAGGAAAATACGTCGTCGTCAGGTGTCGCGCATCAAAGGAAGAATCGCTGGTACCTTCTCCGTACGTTTGATGAATGACAAGGCGTACGAACTTGACATTCGAAGAAGGGCTACAGTACAGGTATGAGCTTACAGTCAACCGTTCGATGAGAGGGAGCTATGAAATTTCTTGAAAATCCGACGCAGACGATGATCGCGGGATTCGCGCTCACCGCTGTGCTGATAGGTTTATATCTCGGGATGACCGGCACAGGCGCGGGCGAGGCTGACTGGGGCCAGATGATCCTTCGCTGGATTCACTTCCTGGCTGGGATCACATGGATCGGGCTCTTGTATTTCTTCAACCTGATCAATGCCGCGTTCTTGAAAAGCCTGGATGGGCCGACCAAGAACATTGTGATC
>JABMDG010000092.1:3560-12033 GCA_015904045.1 Nitrospira sp. | reverse complement strand
GATGATCCCACCGGCGGAGGTCTCGTGGTATCCGCTGACCGCCCGTCCCACTCTACCCATTCTACCCATCTCCGCTAGGTCCCTAGCCCTAACTGCTTGAGATTCAGGCCCATTCCCAAGCAGTTGCCTTGACGGACAGCGAGACGGAGCCGTATAGTACAACCTTCACAATTTGCTGTGTTCACGCGAGACGGACTATGCCGACTGTTGCCGAACCACGACTTGTCCAGCAACTTGAGGGTGCCCCTTGGGAGATCGATGGCTACCTCAAGGTTGGGGGGTATGAAGCCTGGACACGGTGTGTGAAGGAGTGGAAAGCCTCCCAGGTCGTCGAGGAATTGAAGAAATCAGGACTTCGTGGTCGCGGCGGAGCGGGATTTCCGACCGGGATCAAATGGGACAAGGTGCTCAACCACCGTGTGCCAGAACGCTATTTTGTGTGCAATGCGGGCGAACACGAACCGGGGACGTTCAAAGACCGGCACTTGCTGAAGACCTTGCCGCATCAATTGATCGAAGGCTGCCTGATTGCGTCCCATACGGTCCAAGCCAAGGCGTCGTTCATCTACGTCAACCATGAATACCATGAAGAGCGGGAGAATCTGAAAAAGGCGATTGCGCAGGCGCGGGAGCGAGGCTTGCTCGGGAAGAACGTGCTGGGCAGCGGGTTCGACATCGAGTTGCAAGTCTTCGAAGGCCACGGCAGTTATGTCGCCGGTGAAGAAACCGCCATGCTGGAATCGATGCAAGGCCGGCCGGCCATGCCACGGCAGAAACCGCCGTTTTATCCGACGGACTTCGGCCTCTATGGCAAGCCGACATTGGTGAATAATGTCGAGACGCTGTGCAATATTCCGCGCATCCTCCACAAGGGGGCGGCCTGGTTCACGCAAACGGGAACGGAAAAGTGTCCCGGCACGATGATGTTTTCGTTGAGCGGGGCGGTCAACCGGCCCGGTGTCTATGAAATGCCCATGGGCGTGACCATTCGGAATTTGATCGAGCAATGCGGAGGCGGAGTGCCCGGAGGCCGGAAGATTAAAGCGGTGTTCCCAGGCGGTCCGGCCTTTTCGATGGTCACAGCCGACCAGCTCGATCTACCGATGGACTTTGATTCATTGAAGAAGGCCGGAACAGGGTTGGGCTCGGCCGGCGTCATCGTCGTGGACGATGCGACCTGCATGGTGGCGAAGACGTTGCACTTCTCGAATTTTTTCAAGAACGAAAGCTGCGGTCAATGTCCTCCCTGCCGGATGGGCACGATCAATCTGGCGGCGCTGATGACCAAGATCGAAGAAGGCCAGGGAACGCAAAAAGATCTCGATAGTCTGCTCCAACTCTGTGGATTCGTTAAAGGCACAGGCTATTGCACCCTGGTGACGGGCGCGTCGGTCCTGGTGCAGAGCAGTCTGAAGCTGTTCCGCCACGAGTATGAGGACCATATTCGCTTGCAGCGCTGTCCCTATACATCTGCGCCGGCCAGTGCAGGAGTCCAGTGTTAAGGAGAGGACGATGCCGCGGGTGACCTTTCTGCATTACGGGGAAACAAGCGGAGACGTGGACATGAATATGTCATTGCTGGAGGCGGCCAAAGCGCTTGGGCTTCCTCTGAATCACGACTGTGGGGGCAATGCGTCCTGCACCACCTGCCGAGTAGAAGTCCAGGCCGGCCTGGATCAGCTCTCGGAGATCGATTTTGACGAGCAGGACCTCCTCGATCGGGAAGCCTTGAGCGAGCCCAAGCATCGGTTGGCCTGCCAGGCACGCGTGCTGGGGGATGTCATCGTGCGTGTACCGGGAAGCAAATGGGAGACCCCGAGGCCCGAAACGGCGGAAACCCAGGGAGTTGATATTCGCTAAAGAGGTGTTACACTAAGCCATTCCAGAACGTGGGTTGCGGATCTGGATACAACAGGAGGACGACAATGGTTACGATTACAGCGGTGGCAGAACAGAAAATCAAGGAACTGATGGCGGAAGAGCAGGATGTGGTCGGATTGCGGGTGTATGTCCGAGGTGGTGGCTGCCATGGCTATCAATACGGCATGGCGTTCGAATCGAAAATGTCCGAGGACGACACGGTCGTTGAATTCGGCAACGTGAAGGTCATCATGGATTCTCAGAGCGCCCCGTTGCTGCAAGGCTCGGAAGTCGACTACGTGGACAGTGTGCAGGGATCGGGGTTCTCCATCAAGAATCCCCAAGCCAAAACGACTTGCGGCTGCGGGAGTTCCTTCAGCTCGTAACTAGCGCCCATAGGGCATGAATCACGAAGCCAGGGTTGCTCGGTGAAGGAGTGACCCTGGCTTTCGTCCTTTCAGAAGCATGGGAGTTCCATGTCCCAAGTGACCGTGACAAGGCGCTACCGGTTTTGCGCCGCCCATCGGCTTCACACCGACCATCTGACGCCCGAGGAGAATCAGACCGTCTTCGGGAAATGCAACAATGCGAACGGCCACGGCCACAACTATGTGGTGCTGGTCACGGTGAAGAGCGATGGGAACGGCGGTGTGGTCGACCTGGAACAACTCGATCGTCTCGTGAATGACATGGTCGTCCGGCGGTTCGACCATCATGATCTGAATGGTGATCCTGAATTTGCCCGATGCACGACCACGGGGGAAAATCTCGTGAAACTGATCTGGGAGTTGCTGGAGCCCCGGCTGCCGAATGAGCGGCTCGCCAAGGTCGGCGTGATCGAGACGCGGGACAACTACTTCGAATACGTGGGCCCGGCGCAGCAGACAGGAGGATCACGTGGCTAAGCGGGAGAGCACCAAACGACGGGGGCCGGTCGAAGATGTCGGTGGGAGCGGGCAGCCGGCGGACGTACAAGCCTTGCAGTCACTCGTCACGCAGATGCTGCTGGCCCTCGGCGAGAAGCCGGGCCGAAACGGGTTGCTCAAGACGCCCGAACGGGTTGCGAAGGCCCTCGCCTTCATGACCCAGGGCTATCAGCGCAACATCGACCACCTCCTGAACGGGGCGCTGTTTCCGATCGAGTACGACGAGATGGTCATCGTGAAGGACATCGATTTCTTCAGCATGTGTGAACACCATCTGCTGCCGTTTTTCGGCAAGGTGCATGTCGGCTACCTGCCCAACAAGAAGGTTGTGGGCTTGAGCAAGATCCCGAGGATTGTCGACACCTTTGCCCGGCGGCTGCAAGTCCAAGAGCGGTTGACGGTCCAAATCGCCGAAACCTTGAGCCAGAAATTGAACGCGAACGGCGTCGGCGTGGTCGTCGAAGCGCGGCATCTCTGCATGATGATGCGCGGTGTGGAGAAGCAGAACACCGTGGCCGTCACCAGCTCGATGCTGGGGGCATTTCGGAGTCAATTGCAAACCCGCCAGGAGTTTTTGAAGCTGATTCGCCAAGGCAGTGTCGGCGATTCGGACTAAGCCGCGCGGCCAGTATGTCAGCCGAACCTTTTTCCCTCTACCTCGTCGGCGAACAATCGAACGATCTGTGTGAAGCGGTCCGGCTGTTCCAGGTTCGCGAGATGCGCGGCGCCGGGGATGATGGACAGGCGGGCACCGGGAATTCGTTCGGCCATGAGCTCGGCATCGGACGGCGGGGTGGCGTGATCCAACTCACCGACGATGATGTGGGTAGGACAGGCAATCTGTTTCAGGTACGGAATCGAATCGGCCCGCTCGGCCATCGCCATTAAGTCTCCCGCGATCCCACTGATCTGATTGCCCTCGATCATGTCCCGCACCGTTCGGACCAGATCCGGATTCGAGCTGATCGATGCCGGACTCAGTAGTTTCGGGATCATGAGGTCGGCAACGGCGGCCGCGCCCTTCTTATACGCCATCTGCGCCATCTGAAAGCGCCCTTCTTTCCCTTCCGCTGTGTCTGCTTGCGCTCTGGTATCGGCCAAGACCAATCCTTTGACGCGGTCGGCAAACTTGCGATAGAAGGCGAAGAGAATATACCCCCCCATCGAGAGCCCGACGAGCACGGGCTGTTTGACCGATAGGTGATCCAGCAACGCCCGCACATCGTCTGCGGCTTGGTCGAGCGTATAGCGCCAGAGCGGGGCGTCCGACTCTCCATGGCCCCGGAGGTCGATGGTGATGACTCGAAACTGCGACGAAAGCGCCTGTTCCTGCGCGGTCCACATGGTCCGATTCAACGGGAAGGCGTGGAGAAACACCAGCGGCAGACCTGCGCCCCGGTCGCTATATGCCAATGTCACACCATTTACCTGAACCTTCACGGGTCCTCCGTTATGCGCCCTTCGTACCATCGGTTCCTGGCAGCGTCAAGTTCCAGCCAGGCTTGTTTGAGCATGTGCGAACACCATCTCTTGCCGTTTTTCGGCAAGGTCCATGTCGGGTACCTGCCCAACAAGAAAGTCGTGGGTCTGAGTAAGATCCCGCGCATTGTCGATACCTTCGCCCGCCGGCTTCAAGTGCAGGAGCGATTGACGGTCCAAGTCGCCGAAACATTGAAGGACAAACTGAATGCGAACGGGGTGGGGGTCGTCGTCGAAGCGCGGCACCTCTGTATGATGATGCGTGGTGTGGAGAAACAGAATACAGTGGCCGTCACCAGCTCCATGTTAGGTGCCTTCCGCAGCCAGCCGCAAACCCGCCTGGAATTCCTCAAGTTGATTCGGAAATCCAGCGGCGGCGACTCAGACTAAGCCGCCTCGCCGGCATCTTCTCAGTGACTTCGTGTTGCTGCCAGGTTCTCAACAAAAGACCGTACGATATGAGTGAACAGCTCAGGCTGTTCCAGGTTCGCCAGATGTGCGGCTTCTGGAATGATGGCCAGGCGGGCACCTGGAATCTGATCGGCCATGAGCTTGGCATCTGACAGCGGGGTGGCTTGGTCCAATTCACCTACGATAATTTGGGTTGGGCAGCTGATCTGTTTCAAGAGCGGGATGGAATCGGGACGCTCGGCCATTGCCATTAAATCCCCCGCGATGCCGCTCACCTGATTGCCTTCAATCATCATGCGTACTCGGTGAACGATCTCCGGCCTCGTCCGGATCGTTACGGGGCTCAGCAATTTCGGGATCATGATGTCGGCAACCGCCGATGGACCGTGCTTATAGACGGTCTGGGCCATCTGAAAGCGTCCCTCTTTCCCCTCCTGCGTATCCGCCTGCGCTCTTGTGTCCGCGAGCACGAGTCCTGCTACACGATCGGCATACCTCCGATAGAAGGAGAACAGAATGTAGCCACCCATCGATAATCCGACGAAGACTGCCTGTCGGATCGATAAGTGATCCAGCAAAGCCCGTACGTCCTCGGCGGCCTGGTCGAGGGAGTAATGCCAAAGCGGGGCGTCCGATTCCCCGTGCCCGCGCAGGTCGATCGTGACCACGCGGCAATGCGGCGACAGGTCAACTTCCTGCTGTGCCCACATTGTCCGATTCAGTGGAAAGGCATGCAAGAAGACTATCGGAAGACCGCCGCCTGTGTCGCTATAGGCTAATGCGATGCCGTTGATTGTGGCTTGCACCGTTCCCTCACTACGTCCGCGCTGTTCGTAGCACCGGCGGTTCGTTCGGTCAAGGGGCCGTTTGCGATCAATTGAATCGGCGTATACAATCCGCTCATTTCAAGGAGCGACTCATGCCGACCCCGCGCGATCCACGGCCCGATCTATTTGCCGCTCCCGAGGCAGGGAAGAAGGCCGATGCCCCGCTGGCAGAGCGGATGCGCCCAAAGGAGTTTTCCGACTTTGTCGGGCAGGATGACATCGTCGGCATGGATCGGCCTCTGCGCAAGGCCATTGAGTCGGATCGTCTTTCCTCTGTGATCTTTTGGGGCCCGCCCGGTTCGGGCAAGACCACGCTGGCGCATCTGATCGCCCGGCACACCAAAGCCCAATTCGTAGCGTTTTCGGCGGTGACCGGCGGCATTCCGGAGTTGCGTGAAATCATCAAGGCGGCAGAACACCGGCTCGCGTTACAACAGCAGAGGACCGTCCTTTTCGTGGACGAGATCCATCGGTTTAACAAGGCCCAGCAGGATGCCTTTCTTCCCCATGTCGAACGGGGCACGGTGATTTTGGTCGGGGCGACGACTGAAAATCCCTCCTTTGAAGTGATTAGTCCGCTACTCTCTCGCTCGATTCTGGTCGTTCTCAAGCCGCTCTCCGAAGACGCCCTGGGCAGTATCCTGGATCGGGCGCTCGCCGATTCCGATACCGGCCTGGGTCAGTTGAAAGCGCGTCTGTCGCCCGGAGCGCGGAAACGGCTGGTGGCCTTCGGCAACGGAGACGCGCGGGCGCTGCTTACGGCAGTCGAGTTTGTCGTCACTCAGGCGCCAGCCGGAGCGGATGGCACGAGACTGGTCGATGAGGCGCTGCTGGCGGCTTCGTTGAACAAGCAGGCGCTTCGGTACGACAAGTCCGGTGAAGAACACTACAACGTCATTTCCGCCTATATAAAGAGCATGCGCGACTCCGATCCGAACGGGGCGCTCTACTGGCTGGCCCGTATGCTGGAGGCCGGAGAAGACCCGAAATTTATCGCCCGGCGGATGGTGATTTTCGCGTCGGAAGACATCGGTAACGCAGATCCCATGGCCCTTGTAGTCGCGATGTCCGTTGCACAAGCTGTCCAATTCGTGGGGTTGCCTGAAGCGCAGATCAACCTGGCGCAGGGGACTACCTATCTCGCGTCACGGCCTAAAGACAATGCGTCCTATGTCGGACTCTTGGAAGCGATCGAGGATGCCAAAACCCATGGTAATCTTGGGGTTCCAATCCATCTTCGGAATGCTGTGACGGGGCTGATGAAGGGGCTGGGCTATGGGCAGGGGTACCGCTATGTCCATGACGATCCCCAAGCCACAATCGAGCAAACCCACCTTCCGGAGCCGTTGAAAAGCCGGCAGTACTACCGTCCTAAGTCCCAATCATAGGATAGGGCCAATTTCCAGGTTTACAATCTCTACTAATCGGTTATACTTAGGAGGCATGAAACGAAGCGAAGCAAAGCAATCGGCCGATATGGCGGCAGCGGGTGAGCGGCGGAAGTTTGTACGCGCCACGCTGGTCGGTTCCGCGCTCGTCTCCCCGAAAAGTGGAGGCCGGGCTTGTACAGCCGTCCTCGACAACGTGAACCAAATCGGCGCCGGTCTCCATACCAAAGACCGGTTTCCGCCCAACGAAAAAGTAACGGTCTCGCTCGTGTTCCTGGATTCCGATCGAATCGAGCAGCAGGAAAAGCTCGATGGAACCGTCACGTGGGTCAAGCCTTGGGAGAAGAAAGGGTTCCTGATCGGAGTGGTGTGGGACGACCTCGTGACGAAAGAGAAGAACCGCTGGCTCTATTATTACCTCGAAGAAACGCTCAAGGCCTCCGTCTAGCTCTGCGCATCCAAATCTTTCTTTACCTTTTCCAGTTCCGCCGACAGCGATTCCCAGCGGGAAGTCATTCGCTCAAGATCACGTTTTAATCCGTCTTGCTCCTGGTGGAGCACATTCCACTTCTCAAATTCCTTGTAGAGCGCAGGATCGGCTAATTCCGACTCGCGGGCTTTCACTTTCTGCTCAAGATCCGCGATCTCGGACTCCGCCCGCGCCACCTGCTTTACCAGACGGGCCTGCGTCTTCGTCAAGTCTCGCCGATTGCCACCGGAGTCCTTCGGCGGAGTTTGGATCTGCTGAGCCATGGCGCGAGTGGGCCCAGAGGATTTGGCCTGCGGCTTGCCGTCGAGCTCTTCTTTGGTTTCCTTGATCGATTCGAATTCCTGCGCCTTCTTCCACAAATAGTATTCGTAATCTCCGATGAAGTTGCGGGCTCGTCCGTCCTCGATTTCCACGATGCGCGTGGCGATTCTTGCCAGAAAGGTCGGGTCATGGGAGATAAAGACGATCGTGCCGGGGAATTCAACCAGCGCGTCGGTGAGGACGTCCACCGAGGCGGGGTCCAAGTGATTCGTCGGTTCGTCCAGAAGCAGCGTGTTGGCCGGTTCAACCAGCATACGGGCCAGCGCGACCCGGTTCCGCTCCCCGCCGCTCAGAGCTTTGATGAGTTTTTTCTGATCGAGGCCGGTGAACAAAAAGGCGCCGGCGATGCCGCGCAAGAAATTCATCTCCGCGTGTGTGGTAGCTTCTTCGAGCGACTCGAGAATCGTGTGTTCGGGGTTCAGGGTTTCCGCCTGATGCTGGGCGAAGTAATGCACGGTCGCCCCATGTCCTACGGTTCTCGTGCCTGAGTCGGGAGGGAGCACGCCTGCGAGCATCTTCAAGAGCGTACTTTTCCCCGCGCCGTTTTCTCCGACCAGCGCGACGCGCTGGCCCCGTTCCACCGAGAAGTCCAGGGTTTCATAGATCACTTTCTCGCCATAACGCTTGCTGATTCCGACGAGGTCGAGCACATGGCGGCCGCTCGTGGAAGGGAGCGGGAATCGAAACTTGACCCGTTTGGGGTCGCGCTGCACCTCGATGCGTTTGACCTTTTCGAGCTGCTTGATGCGCGACTGGACCTGGCTGGCCTTG
>JABMDG010000092.1:0-3460 GCA_015904045.1 Nitrospira sp. | reverse complement strand
GCAGCGTCAAGTTCCAGCCAGGCTTGTTTGCGCCGATGAGGATCAGGCGTATAGAATCTCGCACGATCGCGAGGACCCACATGACCAGTCACCGTGACGCCGTTCCTGACCTGTTTACGGCTCCTCTTGAAGAGAAGTCCGGTGACATGCCGTTGGCTGAGCGGATGAGGCCCAATCGGTTCGAGGATTTTGTCGGGCAAGACGAGATCACGGCCCCGGACCGGCCGCTACGCCGGGCGATTGAAAGTGACCGGCTCTCCTCCGTCATCTTCTGGGGGCCGCCCGGCTCCGGCAAGACGACGTTGGCGCATCTGATCGCCGGCCACACGAAAGCGCACTTTGTTGCCTTCTCGGCGGTGACAAGCGGGGTGCCGGAATTGCGCGCGATCATCAAGACGGCTGAGCAGCGGCGGACGATCCACGGCCAACGGACCATCTTGTTCGTCGATGAAATTCACCGCTTTAACAAAGCGCAGCAGGACGCCTTTCTCCCCCATGTTGAACGGGGGACCGTCATTTTGGTGGGGGCGACCACGGAAAATCCCTCCTTCGAAGTGATCAGTCCGCTCCTCTCCCGTTCCCTCGTCGTCGTGCTTCAACCGCTTTCGGACCAGGCCCTGGGGCACGTGCTCGACCGAGCGCTCATGGACTCCAAGCAGGGTCTTGGAACATGGAACGTCCGGTTCACGCAGGAAGCCAGGCAACGCCTGATTGCTTTCGGAAACGGCGACGCGCGGACGCTGCTCACCTCGCTTGAATTTGTGGTGACACAAATGCCGGTAGGGGCTGACGGCGCCAGACTGATCGACAGGCCTGCCCTGGAAACGGCATTGGGCAAGCAGGCGCTCCGATACGACAAGTCGGGCGAAGAGCATTACAATGTCATCTCCGCCTTCATCAAAAGCCTGCGCGATTCAGATCCGAACGGGGCGCTCTATTGGTTGGCCCGCATGCTGGAGTCTGGGGAGGATCCCAAATTTATTGCCAGGCGGATGGTAATTTTCGCGTCGGAAGACATCGGCAATGCCGATCCCCTGGCCATTGTCGTTGCCATGTCCGTGGCCCAGGCTGTGCAATTTGTGGGATTACCAGAGGCTCGAATCAACCTCGCGCAGGGCGCGACCTATCTCGCCTCGCGGCCTAAGGATAATGCCTCATACGTCGGGCTGTTAGAGGCGCTCCAGGATGTCCAAACCCATGGAAATCTTGGGGTTCCTCTCCACCTCAGGAATGCGGTGACGGCGCTCATGAAGGGGTTGGGGTACGGCCAAGGGTACCGCTATGTCCATGACGATCCTCAAGCCAAGACCGAGCAACCCCACCTTCCCGAACCGTTGACAGGGCGGCACTATTACCGCCCGAAAAATCAGCCATAGGGACGATTTTGATGGTTTACAATCTCGTCTAATCGGTTATACTTAGATGGTATGAGACGAGGGGAAGCCAAACCATCGATCAGCGCGTCGGCGGTAGGTGAACGGCGGAAATTTGTCCGCGCTACGCTCGTGGGGTCCGCGTTGGTATCTCCGAAAAGCGGTGGTCGTGCGAGCACGGCGGTACTTGACAATGTCAACAAGATCGGCGCCGGTTTTCATGTAAAAGAACGCTTGCTACCCAATGAAAAAGTGACGGTGTCACTCGCCTTCCTAGATTCCGATCGGGTTGAACAGCAAGAAAAACTGGACGGGACCGTCGCCTGGATTAAGCCGTGGGAGAAGAAAGGATTCTTGATCGGCGTGGTGTGGGACGAATTAGTGACGAAAGAGCAGAACCGCTGGTTATACTACTATCTCGAAGAAACCCTCAAAGCTTCCGTTTAACGCAACGCTCCGAGCTTCTGTTTCACCTCTTCTAATTCCGCCGACAGGGATTCCCAGCGGGCCGTCAACCGCTCCAGGTCGCGTTTCCAGCCGTCATGTTCCTGGTGGAGGGCGGTCCACTTCCCGAATTCATTATAGAGGGCTGGGTCCGCCAATTCGATCTCCCTCGCTTTAACTTTGCTTTCGAGCTCCGCGATGTCCGATTCCGCCCGCTCGACTTGCTTTTCCAAGCGGGCCTGCGTTTTCGTCAAATCCCGTCGGTCGCCGCCGGATTGTTTGGGCGGAGCCTGAATCTGCTGCGCCATGGCCTTCGTGGGAGCCGACGGCTTGCCCTGCTGTTTGCCATCCAGCTCTTCTTTGGTCTCCTTGATCGATTCGAACTCCTGCGCTTTCTTCCAGAGGTAGTATTCATAATCGCCGATGAAGTTCCGGGCGCGCCCGTCCTCGATCTCCACCACGCGCGTGGCGATTCTCGACAGGAAGGTCGGGTCGTGGGAAATGAACACCATTGTGCCGGGAAACTCGACCAGCGCATCGGTGAGCACGTCCACTGACGCCGGATCTAAGTGGTTCGTTGGCTCATCCAGCAGCAGCGTGTTGGCCGGCTCGACCAGCATGCGGGCCAACGCGACCCGGTTCCGTTCCCCGCCGCTGAGCGCCTTGATCGGCTTCTTCTGTTCCTGGCCTGTGAAGAGGAACGCGCCGGCAATGCCGCGCAGGAAATTCATCTCAGCATGCTTGGTCACCTCTTCCAGCGATTCGAGAATCGTGTGTTCGGGGTTTAACGTTTCCGCCTGATGCTGAGCGAAGTAGTGCAGGGTTACGCCGTGTCCCACGGTTCGCTTGCCCGTATCCGGCTGGAGCACGCCGGCGAGCATCTTCAAGAGCGTACTCTTGCCTGCACCGTTTTCCCCGACCAGCGCGATGCGCTGGCCTCGTTCCACGGCAAAATCGAGCGACTCGTACACCACCTTTTCGCCGTAGCGCTTGGCAACTCCGGCGAGATCCAGCACCTCGCGGCCGCTGGTTGACGGGAGCGGGAACCGGAATTTGACCCGCTTGGGATCGCGCTGAAGCTCGATGCGTTTGACCTTCTCCAGCTGTTTGAGACGCGACTGGACCTGGCTGGCTTTGTTGGCTTGATACCGGAAGCGATCGACGAATTTCTGCACCCGCGCGATCTCTTTGGACTGCCGGGCCGCGGACGCGTGGAGCTGCGCATCTTTTTCCGCTTTCAGTTTTTGGAAGAGGGAATAATTGCCACGGTACTCTTCGATCTTGTGATGCCGCAGCTCCCAGATGTGCGTGACGACACGATCAAGAAAGGCAGTATCATGGCTGATGATCAGCAGCGTCATATCCGAATCGAGCAGAAACTGTTCGAACCAGCGCTGCGTGGGTTTGTCGAGATGGTTGGTCGGCTCGTCGAGCATCAGCACGTCGGGGTTCGAGAGCAGCAAGTGCGCCAGCGCGACACGCATCCGGTAGCCGCCGGACAGATTTTCCACGGGGCGTCCGAAATCGACCTCGGTAAATCCCAGCCCCATCAGGATGCGCTTGGCTTCGTGTTCGGGGAACTCCTCGCGATGCGCCGCGTCGAGCACGGTCTTCCCGGTAATGGTTTCGAGTTCCTGCGGAAG
>JABMDG010000091.1 GCA_015904045.1 Nitrospira sp. | reverse complement strand
CGGATCTCCTTCAAAATCCGATGGGCAATGACCAGCTCCCGGTCGGTAAACTTCAACGTAACAAAAAACTCAGCCGCAACCCTCACCGAGAGCCTCGTCACCTCTGAGATCGACTTCTTCGCCAGTTTGATGGACAAACTTTCAGGCTTGAGCCTCGCGCCGTGACAGACCTCGCAGGGTTCAAGCAAAGTGAAATCGTCTTCCTCCGGACAGCCCGGCGCCATGGCAAACCCGATGCCGTCACAGGCCGGACAGGCGCCGTGCGGACTATTGAATGAAAAGATCCTGGGCTCGACTTCCGGATAACTCACGCCGCACTTGATACAGGCCAGCTTGTCGCTATAGAGCCGGGGCTCGCCCTCTTCCGTCATGACGCCTACGAGCCCGCCTGCCAGCTTCGTCGCCGTCTCAACCGAATCGGCCAAACGACGCATGAGCGCGTCTCCGGATTTGATGACCAAACGATCGACGATGATTTCGATGGTGTGCTTCCTCTGTTTATCAAGCGCAATCTCCTCACCTAAATCCGTCATCTTGCCGTCGACGCGGGCACGGACATAGCCGGCCTTTCGCATCTCCAGCAATTCTTTCCTGTACTCACCCTTCCGCCCGCGCACAATTGGAGCGAGGATCTGAAACTTGGTCCCTTCCGGCAACGAGGCAATCGCGTCGACCATTTGCTGGACGGTCTGCGCCGTGATCTCATCTCCACATTGGAAGCAATAAGGCCGCCCGACACGCGCAAACAACAGCCGCAGGTAATCGTAAATCTCTGTCACGGTGCCGACGGTCGAACGGGGATTGTGGCTGGTGCTTTTCTGCTCGATGGAGATGGCGGGAGACAGACCTTCGATCGAATCGACATCCGGCTTGCCCATCTGCTCCAAAAACTGACGCGCGTAGGCGGATAACGATTCGACGTACCGGCGCTGTCCTTCCGCATAGATCGTATCGAACGCAAGCGACGACTTACCGGACCCGCTCAAACCGGTGATGACGACCAGCCGGTCGCGCGGAATCTCGACATCGATATTCTTGAGATTGTGCTCGCGCGCGCCTTTGATAACGATTGAACTGCTCATAAGCGGCAGATTATAGCATCCGGCGACCTTACCTTGACAAAGCTCAAAAGCGGGTGCTACCACCATCGGCATGGTACAGGTCCAAGAACCGTCCGTAAGGGAGGAAACTCCTGCGCCCCCCCAAGCCGTCTCGACATGGTCGGGACCGGCCAGGGAACAGGCCGTGCAGCGGATGTTCACCTCCATCGCCGGCGTCTATGACCTGAATAATACACTCCTCAGCTTCGGACTCCATTACCGCTGGAAACAAATCGCCGCATCATTCGTCACGCCGGTCGAACAAGGCACGGCCCTTGATGTCGGGGCCGGCACGGCGGATCTTGCGCTGCTGGTCGAGCCACGGATGGGCGCAACTGGGCGCGTGGTGGCGTCCGACCTGAACTATGCCATGTTGGCGGAAGGCCTTAAAAAAGTGGCCGGCAGAGGACTGACCGGCAAAATCACCTGCTTGCAGGCGAGCGCGGAACATTTGGGATTTGCCGACAATACCTTCGATGCCGTCACCACCGGTTTCTGCATGCGCAATGTCGGCAATCTTCCTCAAGCGGTACGCGAGATCCGCCGCGTCATGAAACCAGGGGGGCGTTTCATCTGTCTGGAGTTTTCACGCCCGGTGTTCGGCTGGCTGCGCGCCCTGTACGATTGGTATTCGTTCAAACTCCTGCCATGGATCGGCACGAAGGTGGCGCGGGATAAGACGGGCGTGTACGAATACCTCCCTGCATCGATCCGTACGTTCCCGGATCAAGAACGGCTCTGCCAGATCTTGCGTGAGGCGGGCTACAGCCAGGTGTCGTATAAAAATCTGACCGGCGGGATTGTCGCGATCCATGTGGCAACGAAATAGCCGTAAGGCGTTAGGCGTGCAACGTAAGGCGACAAAAAGAATTTCGTCACCCCTCACCCCTTACGCCTTACCCCTCACGAAGCAACCACTGTGAATTCCATTCTTTACATCTTCCTCCCCTGCAAGAAGGTCTATCCCATCGGGATTACTTATCTGGCGGACTTCATCCACCGGCGGAAGCCGGAGGTACGGCAGCGCATCCTCGATCTGTCGCTGTTTCCTGTGCCGCAACGGAGCCAGGCCATTCGCGATGCGGCTGCCGACTTCAAGCCGGATCTCGTCTGCTTTTCCTGGCGCGACATCCAGATCTTTTCACCTCACGAAGGCGATTCGTCGCTGGAACATGCGTTCAATTTTTATTTCGCCAGCAACCCGTTGAAGCGGATCGCCGCCTCGTTCGCGGGAGTGAAACAGCTCTACCGGTATTATAGTCACATCTATACGATCCTGTCGTATCCCTGGTTGATCCGCAAGGAGTTCCCCAAGGCTCAGATTATGATCGGCGGCGGAGCCTTCACTGCGTTTGCCGATCAACTGATCGAAAAACTTCCAGAAGGCACGATCGGCCTGCTTGGCGAGGGTGAAGATGCGATTCTGAAAGTGATTGAAGGCCGCTCAATCGAAGACGAACGCTATATCATCAAGGAGGGGAATTCCGTCAGAAAGGGCAACCAAGGCTCGCCGGCATTGCTCGATGCTCAGACGGTCGATCTCCCCTATCTCACCTCGATTTTCCCTCAATATCGAGAATATCAGAACGAATCCATCGGGGTGCAAACCAAGCGTGGCTGCCCTTATGACTGCGCCTTCTGTCTCTATCCCTATATCGAAGGCAAACGGGTTCGCTATCGGCCCCCGGCGATGGTCGTCAAAGACATTTCACAGCATTACCATCAGTGGGGGACTCGCCGGTTCTGGTTTACCGATGCGCAATTTATTACCGGGAAAGAAGCCTATCCGCAATGTACGGAGATCCTTGAGCGGATTCTTTCCGAGAAACTCGATATCGAGTGGTCCGGCTACATCAGAACATCATTGATTACGCCGGAATTGGCCAAATTGATGGTGCGATCCGGCGTCGGCGACTTAGAGGTCGCCATCACATCCGGCTCGCAAGAGGTTCTAAATAACCTCCATATGGGGTTCAAGCTGGAACGACTCTATGACGGCTGTCGTTATCTGGCTGAAGCCGGTTTCAGGGGCAAAGTCATTCTGAACTACTCACTCAACAGCCCGAAAGAGACGGAAGAAAGCCTGCTCCAGAGCGTGGAATCCTACAAGATGGTCGCCTCGATCCTGGGTGAGGAGCGGGTCTTCCCCTTGATGTTCTTCCTGGGTATTCAGCCCAACACGGATCTGGAACATCGATTGCTCGAAGAAGGATACCTGTCGGCCGGATATAACCCCTTGATGTTGACTCCGTCCAGCATCAGAAAACTGCTCTATAACCCGGCACCGCTCAACAGCATCATCGCCAAGGCCTGCCTGCGCGCCTGGGAAAAGAAACAAGGCAGTCGAGACCCCAGAAAATGGACCGGCTCTCTCTCACAATCTGGTGCGGAAACCCCTTCGTATGCGGACAAGAACCTGAGCAAAGGCATCGAAGGTAACTCGGGACGAGACGCCTTACTGGCGATTGAAGACATTCTCCGGTCACGCCGGCCCTCCCCCACTCCTTCACAGACGGGGGAACCACGCGTAACTTCAGCCAGTTAGTCAAGCCGTTCGTCGATGGTCGTCGGGCAGGGAACGAGGAACTCCTCTCATTTTTGTCATGATGTATATCCTATGACCATTGGGATTCTCACCTTCTTGCATTCTAGTTCAAGCCAGTGCTATCATCCGCATTCTTTACGGCTCTGCTAGCACGTCAACTATTTGGTTTTTCAAATGATTACGGCGTTTCGCGTGTCTCATGATAGCGCCCTAAGGAGGCGCCTCCATGTATAAGACTATCTATATCCCGGTTGATAACTCCGATCATTCCAATACGGCCGTAGATATCGGCGTCCATATGGCCAAGGCATTCGGCTCCAAGATTGTCGGTAGCCATGTCTATGCCGCCAAGATGCACGACAAACGCTTCAAGCAGATGGAAGCGGGCCTGCCTGAGGAATACCACGACGAGAAGGAACTCGACCGCCAACGTCAGATTCACGACTCGCTGATCACCCGCGGGCTTCAGATCATCACAGATTCCTACCTCGACTACGTCGACAAGAAATGCAATGAAGCCAATCTGCCGATCGAACGCCGATCGCTCGAGGGTCGGAATTGGAAAGTCCTGGCCGAAGACATCAACACCAACGGGTACGAGCTCGTCATCATGGGAGCGTTGGGTGTCGGCGCAGTGAAGGACAGCGTCATCGGCAGCAATACGGAACGTGTGGTCCGCCGCGTGCGCAACTCCGATATGCTGATCATCAAGAACACTCAACCGATGACGATCGGCAAGATCGTGGTGGCCGTGGACGGCAGCCCCTATTCTTTCGGCGGCCTGATGACGGGACTTCAGCTCGGCAAGGCCTTAAACATGCCGGTGGAAGCGATTGCGGCGTTCGACCCCTATTTCCACTATGCGGCATTCCACAGCATTTCCGGAGTGTTGAACGAGGAGGCCGGCAAAGTCTTCCGTTTCAAGGAACAGGAAAAGCTGCACGAAGAAATCATCGACAGCGGCTTGGCTAAGATCTACCAGTCACACCTCGATATCTCCCGTGAAATCGCTCAGGCGGAGCAGACCGACGTCAAGACAACCTTGCTTGACGGCAAGGCCTTCGAGAAGATCATTCAATATGTGCGGAAGGATGTTCCGGCGCTGCTGATCGTGGGCCGTATCGGCGTCCATAGCGACGAAGACATGGATATCGGCAGCAACACGGAAAATCTTCTCCGGAGCGCGCCCTGCAACGTGCTGGTTTCAAACCGCAAATACGTGCCGCCGATCGATACCCAAGCGGAATACACGATCGCCTGGACCGAAGAGGCCTTGCGGCGGATGGAAAAGATCCCCATCTTTGCCCGCGGGGTCGCCAAGACCGCGATCCATCGGTATGCCATCGAAAAGGGCCATACGATCATCAGCAATACCGTCGTGGATACGGCCATCGGCCACATCCTGCCGAAGGGCGCGATGGACGCGATGAGGGCGCTGGGCGGCAGCCTGGACGCAGCCGGCATCGATCGCAACAAGATGCAGTCCGACAATGCGGTGGCCGAGGAGCTGATGGGTCCGACCTTGAGCGGCATCATGACCAAGATCGTCGAGGAGAAGCCCGCTCCGACAACGTCCGCAGCGACTCAAGCCTACCTGGATCGGATGACTCAGAACTACTTTGTATGCGACGGCTGCGGGTACATCGGCAAGGGCGAGACCCCGGTGAAATGCCCGGTCTGCGCTGCCGATGGATCCCGATTCAACCTGGTCGATAAGAAGATTTTTGTAGTGGCAGCGCAGTCCGAGGGACGCGGTGCGGCCCGAATTCCTCTATGAAGCCTTTGCTGACCTTAAACGCGCCCTGATAGTAGGCGACGTCTTCGCCGATCAAAAAGACGCGCTGGTCTCGGCGCATCTCCTCGCGCATGGCCTGATTCAGAGCTTCACGATACGACAACTCCATGGCTCGCTTACTCCTGCAAGACGTCGGCGTGCAGATCCGAGCGGGCCGGAAACGGACTCTCATCCGCAAACTTCACAGCAGCCCGCACGACCTCGCCGATTTCCCGTTCCAGCTGTTTGAAATCCCCCTCGCCCGCCAGCTTTTGAGCCATCATTGTGTTTTTCAACAAGACGAGCGGGTCGCGTTTGCGGTACTCCTCCACTTCCTCTTTAGTGCGGTAGTGGCCATGCGCCGGGTCCGCCATCGAGTGCCCCATGAACCGATAGGTCGTCGCCTCGATGAACCAGGGCCCATGCCCCGCACGAACCTGCGGCACCACCTGCTGCATCGTTGAGTGAACCGCGAGCACATCCATGCCATCCACTGACTCGGCCGTGATGCCGTAGGATCGAGCGGTCTCAGCCACATCCGCATACAACGCGATCGCCCGCTCGGCCGGAGTGCCCATGCCATAGCGATTGTTCTCACAGATGAAGATGACCGGCAGTTTCCATAAGGCGGCCAGATTGAATGCCTCGTGTGCCTGCCCGCTTGGCAACGCCCCTTCCCCGAAAAAACAGACCGTGACCAGGTCAAGCGATTGATACTTATTTGCGAAGGCCAGGCCCGTTGCGAGCGGGATGTGGCCTCCGACGATGGCATACCCGCCCATGAACCGGTGTGGCAGATCGACCAGGTGCATCGATCCGCCCCTGCCGTTGCAGAGGCCGGTGGCCTTGCCGAACAACTCGGCCATGACCCGGCCCGGATCGGACCCGCGCGCAAGACAATGCCCGTGATCGCGATAGGCGCTGATGACATAATCGTCCGGTCGGAGGGAGGCGATGGCGCCGACTGCGATCGCCTCCTCACCGATGTACAAGTGAAGAAAGCCGGCAATCTTCGCGAGGGCATACATCTCCGCCGATTTCTCTTCGAATCGACGGATCAGTAACATCTGACGATACAGCGAGAGGAGATCGGCTGTGTCCATAGTAATCATTATGCAAGTCGGCTCGATACCGACACAACCAGAATCGTGTGTCGACAGAGAGGAACCGGCTCAGTGCGGAAGGGCCTGGAGACGTTCCGTCAGGCGAAGATTCTCGGCATAATCAACCGGGCAATCGATCACCACCGGCACCGTACTCTTCAGCGCTTCGGCGAGCATGGGCCGAAGTTCGGATTGGTCCGTCACGCGATACCCGACAGCGCCGAAACTCTGGGCATAGCGCACAAGATCGGGATTGCCGAAATCCACCGATGACGTCCGTCCGAAACGCACCTGTTGCTTCCAACGGATCACGCCGTATCCATCGTCCCGCCAGACCAGGATGACCAGCGGTAATCCCAGACGGACCGCCGTCTCCAGCTCCTGCGAGTTCATGAGAAAACCTCCGTCGCCGGTCACCGCCACCACGCGCCGTTCAGGATACAGTAACTTCGCGGCGATCGCACCCGGCACGGCAATCCCCATCGCAGCAAAGCCATTCGAGATGATGCAGGAATTGGGAACCTCGCACGGAAACATCCTGGCCATCCAGAGCTTGTGCGCACCGACGTCACAGATCACCAGATCGTCAGGCGCAAGCACGGCGCGCAGGTCCTGCACGATGTGCTGCGGCCGCATCGGCCAGGACCGCGCGACGGCCAGCTCGGCGTCCAATCCATCGACGACCGTCTTCCGGGCCTCCCGGGCCCATGGGGAATCGAACGGCATTACCTTCTCCGCGAGAAGCTCCAACGAAAGACGGAGATCCCCCAACACGCCGACCTCGACGATATAGTGCGCGTCGACCTCTGCCGGTGACACATCAAGGTGCACGATGCGCTTATCCCGGCGCGGGTTCCAGAGGCACGGCGCATATTCCACGAAATCATATCCCAGCGCAATCACCGTGTCCGCCTGCTCCATGACCACCGAGGCGTAATCTCGCGCTTGAAGCCCGATCGTGTAAAGAGACAGCTGATCGCTGTCCGGAAGCACCCCTTTGGACATGAAGGTGTGAAGCACAGGAATCTGCAAGCGCCGCGCAAACCGTCGAACCGCCTCGTGCGCACAACCGCGAATCACGCCGTTCCCGGCAAGGATGACAGGGCGCTGTGCGGCGGCAATCGCTCGAACTGCTCGGGAGACCTGGCTGGGTGCCGGCTCAGGCAAGGCCGGCGCTTGGACAAAGAGAGGCTCCATCCCGCCGGCATCGCCGAGCTCTTCATCTGCCACATCTTCCGGAAGCTCCACATGAGTCGCACCCGGCTTTTCCGCCTGCGCAATCTTGAACGCCTTTCGAATCGCTTCGGGAATGACCTCCGCTTTCGGAATCGAGGCATTCCATTTGGTGACAGGCTTGAACATCGAGATCACGTCGATGTACTGGTGCGATTCCTTATGGCGGCGATTCAATGCCGCTTGTCCGGTAAGGGCAACCAGAGGAGCCCGGTCGAGGTTGGCATCAACCACGCCGGTCAGCAGATTGGTCGCGCCGGGTCCCAGCGTCGATAGGCAAACCCCCGCCTTGCCGCTCAGTCGCCCATAGACGTCGGCCATGAAGGCCGCCCCCTGTTCATGCCGCGTCTCGATAAAGCGAATGCGGCAATCGAGGAAGGCATCCATCAGTTCCAGCGTTTCCTCGCCGGGCAAACCAAAGACAAACTGGACGCCTTCATTTTCCAAACATCGAACCAGCAGTTCTGCCGCCTTCATGGGCACCTCTTTCGTCGTCAACTATCGCATGTGTTCGCGCCGGTCAAACTCGCAGCCCTGCTCGCACTAAGACTTTCATTTTGCAACGATTGTATCAAGCAGGTACGGCTGACGAATAGACCGATGGTGAGGCAAGCTGGACTAGCCCCGTAGCATTGCTCCCGAACGGGAAACGGTCAAAAGTGAGCGCTGTTCCATTGGGTCCGTGAGCCTGGACCCTTTAGCTGGGAAATTCGTATCCCGGGGCATAACCGAATTCAAACTGACCCATTACCCGGCTTGACACCGCCTTGAACCAGGTGCTACCACCTTCGGCATGGTACAGGTCGAAGAACCGTCTGTGAGACAGGAAGCACCTGCTCCACCCCAAGCCGTCTCGACGTGGTCGGGACCGGCCCGCGAACAGGCCGTGCAGCGGATGTTTACGGCCATTGCCGGCGTCTACGATCTGAATAATACGCTCCTCAGCTTTGGCCTCCACTACCGGTGGAAGAAGATTGCCGCCTCGTTCGTCACGCCGGTCGACCAAGGCACGGCGCTGGATGTCGGAGCCGGCACGGCGGATCTCGCGCTTCTTGTCGAGCCCCGCATGGGAAGCAAGGGACGCGTGATCGCATCTGACCTGAACTATGCCATGTTGGCTGAAGGGCTCAAGAAAGTCGCCGGCAAGGGGCGGGCGAATGCCATTACTTGTTTACAGGCGAGTGCGGAGCACTTGGGCTTCGCGGACAATACCTTCGACGCGGTGACGACCGGCTTCTGCATGCGCAACGTCGGCAATCTGCCGCAAGCGGTCAGTGAGATTCGCCGGGTTATGAAACCAGGCGGTCGGTTTGTCTGTCTGGAGTTCTCCCGGCCGGTCTTCGGCTGGCTGCGGGCGCTGTACGATTGGTACTCGTTCACGCTCTTGCCCTGGATCGGCACGAAAGTCGCGCGCGACCGCACCGGCGTCTACGAATACTTACCTGCGTCGATCCGCACCTTTCCGGATCAGGAACGGCTCTGCCAAGTCCTGCGCACGGCCGGTTTCCAACACGTCGAGTACCGCAACCTAACCGGCGGGATTGTGGCGATCCATATTGCCGTCAAGTGAAGGACTGAGTGCTGAGGTATGAAGACTGCTCTTTGGGAATCGGGAATCCGCCCTCAGTCCCCAGTCCTCAGTCCTGAAACACTATGAATTCCATTCTCTACATCTTCCTCCCCTGTAAGAAGGTCTATCCCATCGGGATTACCTATCTGGCTGATTTCATCCATCGGCGGAAGCCGGAGGTCCGTCAGCGCATTCTCGATCTCTCGCTCTTCCCTGTCGCGCAACGGAGCCAAGCCATCCGGGACGCCGCGACGGAGTTTAAGCCGGATCTGGTCTGTTTCTCCTGGCGGGACATCCAGATTTTCTCACCGCATGAGGGCGACTCTTCGCTGGAGCATGCGTTTAATTTCTATTTCGCCAGCAATCCGTTCAAGAAAATCGCCGCGTCCATCGAGGGCGTGAAGCAGCTCTATCGCTATTACAGCCACATCTATACGATCCTGTCGTACCCCTGGCTGATCCGCAAAGAGTTCCCCAAGAGCCAAATCATGATCGGCGGGGGAGCCTTTACGGCTTTTGCCGATCAGTTGATCGAAAAACTGCCGGAAGGGACGATCGGTCTTCTCGGTGAAGGAGAAGACGCCATCCTCAAGGTGATCGAGGGCCGATCCATCGAGGATGAGCGGTACATCGTCAAAGAAGGAAGCCGGATACGGAAAGGCACGCAGGGCTCGCCCGCGCTGCTCGACGCCCTGACCGTCGATTTGCCCTATCTCACGTCGATCTTTCCCCAATATCGCGAATACGCCGGCGAATCGATCGGCGTCCAATCGAAGCGAGGCTGTCCCTACGACTGTGCCTTCTGCCTCTATCCCTATATCGAAGGCAAGCGCGTCCGGTATCGGCCTCCGGCAATGGTGGTGAAAGACATTGCACAGCACTATCACCAATGGGGCGCCCGCCGGTTCTGGTTTACCGATGCCCAGTTCATCACCGGGAAAGAGGCCTATCCGCAGTGCACCGAGATTCTGGAGCGAATCGTCAGTGAACAATTAGACATCGAGTGGTCCGGCTACATTAGAACATCGTTGATTACGCCTGAGCTGGCCAAGTTGATGGTCCGATCCGGCGTCGGCGATCTGGAAGTCGCCATTACCTCCGGCTCACAAGAGGTCCTCAACAACCTGCACATGGGCTTCAAGCTCGAACGACTCTACGACGGCTGCCGTTACCTCGCAGAGGCGGGATTCAAGGGCAAAGTCATCCTCAATTACTCGCTCAACAGCCCGAAAGAAACGGAAGAAAGCCTGCTGCAAAGCGTCGAGTCCTACAAGATGGTGGCCTCGATCCTTGGTGAAGAGCGGGTGTTCCCCTTGATGTTCTTCCTGGGCATCCAACCGAATACGGATCTGGAGCAGCGGCTGCTTGAAGAAGGCTACCTGTCGGCAGGCTATAACCCGCTGATGCTGACGCCGACCAGCATCAAGAAGCTGCTCTATAACCCCGCTCCGCTCAACAAAATCATCGCCAAGGCCTGCCTCAAAGCCTGGGAACGGAAGGAGGGCAGCCGTGATCCCCGCCGATGGACAGGCTCTCTCTCGCAGACGACTGACACGTCCAGCGCCTATGCAGACAAGAGCTTGAGCAAGGGAATTGAAGGCAACTCCGGGCGGGACGCTCTGCTGTCGCTGGAAGAAATCATCCGCTCGCGGAGGCCGACTCCCTCTCCCTCCCATACAGTTGAACCAAGAGCGACGTCAGCCAGTTGAGGTTCCGTCAGTCGTTAACCGTCAACCATGAAGAACTACTCCTGGTCTCACCGTTTGACGCTTGGCGGTTGACGTCTCGCTCTTCCCCTCCTTGCATTCCAGTTCTAGCAGGTGCTATCATCCGCTTTCTTTGAGGCTGGCGCATTGGTTCAACCAGTTGGTTTTTCACGGGATTATGTCCGTGTCCCCCTGTTGCTGACAGCGCCCAAGGAGGCGCCTCATGTATAAGACAATTTATATCCCGGTCGATAACTCTGACCATTCCAACACTGCCGTGGATATTGGCGTGCACATGGCCAAGATCTTCGGCTCTAAAATCGTGGGTAGCCACGTGTATGCCGCCAAGATGCACGACAAGCGTTTCAAGCAAATGGAGGCGGGACTGCCGGAGGAGTATCACGACGAGAAGGAGCTCGACCGCCAGCGTCAGATCCACGACTCGCTGATCACCCGCGGGTTGCAAATCATCACCGATTCCTACCTCGACTACGTCGACAAGAAATGCACCGAGTCCAATCTGCCGATCGAACGCCGGTCGCTCGAAGGGCGGAATTGGAAGGTGCTGTCCGAAGACATCAACACCAACGGGTACGACCTCGTCATCATGGGCGCGTTGGGTGTGGGCGCCGTGAAGGACAGTGTCATCGGCAGCAACACGGAACGGGTGGTGCGCCGGGTCCGCAACTCCGACATGCTGATCATCAAGCATACCCAGCCGATGACGACCGGCAAGATCGTCGTGGCGGTGGACGGCAGCCCCTATTCCTTCGGCGGATTGATGACCGGTCTCCAATTGGGCAAAGCGTTGAACATGCCGGTTGAAGCCATCTCGGCGTTCGACCCCTATTTCCATTATGCCGCGTTTCACAGTATTTCCGGCGTGTTGAACGAAGAAGCGGGTAAGGTCTTCCGGTTCAAGGAACAAGAAAAACTGCACGAGGAAATCATCGACAGCGGCCTGGCCAAGATCTATCAATCCCACCTCGACATCTCGCGTGAGATCGCCCAGGCCGAGCAAACCGACGTGAAAACCACCCTGCTCGACGGCAAGGCCTTCGAGAAGATCATCCAATACGTGCGCAAGGACATTCCGGCCCTGTTGATCGTCGGCCGCATCGGCGTCCACAGCGACGAAGATATGGACATCGGCAGCAACACGGAAAACCTTCTCCGTAGCGCGCCTTGCAATGTGCTGGTCTCAAACCGCAAATACGTACCGCCGATCGACACCCAGGCGGAATACACGATCGCGTGGACGGAAGAAGCCCTGCGCCGGATGGAAAAGATCCCCGTCTTCGCGCGCGGCGTCGCCAAGAC
>JABMDG010000090.1 GCA_015904045.1 Nitrospira sp. | reverse complement strand
TGCCATCCTCTGTCATGACTTCGGCAAACCCTTGACGACCAGAGCCGACAATGGACGGATTACCTCGCGCGGGCATGAACAGGAAGGAGAGGAACCGACTAGACGCTTTCTCGAACGGCTGACGAACCAACAGGATGTGATCGACGACATTGTGGCTCTCGTACAATGTCACCTCAGGCCCCGTGCGCTATACGATGTGCAAGCCTCCGACAGCGCCGTGCGCCGCCTGGCAAGGCAGGTGCGACGTATCGACTGCCTGGTGCGTGTGGCGCGGGCCGATCATGCAGGGCGTCCGCCGAAGTCGTTCGACGGCTTTCCCGCGGGCGAATGGCTGCTGGACCGCGCGCGCACGCTGCAGGTCGACACCCAGGCCCCCGCCCCGATGATCATGGGCCGCCACTTGCTGGAATTGGGCGTGCCTCCCGGACCTGAAATGGGCCGGCTGCTTGACGACTGTTACGAAGCCCAATTGGATGGGTTGTTCTCAACCCTGGAAGAGGGTCTCACCTACGCCCGGGCACAGCTCACGCTTTCTCGCTGACCGTAGAAACCGTCGTTCGTCTCTACCAGCCCGGACGTTTCTGGTGACAGATTCCGGTCTTCAAGCCGTCGAACCGATCTCACAACGTGAGACTCGAAACTCAAAACCCGAAACTCCGATCAAGCGATCGTGTTTGCCTCTGTCCCTTATCCCCTTACCCCTCACCAGCCAACCAGCCCTTGCCCGACGATCTCCTGGAAGCATATGATGCACCCATGCACATTCAACTCAGCCATCCCTCCCGCACCGTGGACATCAAGGGCCCGAAACGGGCAAAGGATGTCCTGCGCGAATTAAATCTCGTAGTCGAAGCGCACTTGGTCATTCGCGGGGATGAATTGGTCACCGAAGACGAGATGCTCGCCGACCAGGATCATATCGAAATCCGGCCGGTCATCTCGGGCGGAACATAGATCGCGGAGACGACTTCCGTTTACCTGGTGGCGATCACCAGCGTGCCGTTCTCGATCCGGACCGATTCGATCTGAGGCGGGAGCTGAAACGTCTCCCGATTCTGGGGCGACTCGAACAGTTGCTGGGCGACACGATCGAGCGTCGACGAGGGAATAGGCAAAGAGCCCAATTTGCCTGCAGTCGGTTTCAATCGAATGAAACCGTCGCGAGTTTCAATCGTCCCGTCAAGTTGCAGAGAAATCTCTTTCCCATAGAGTACGAACAACGCATAGGCCTTCAGTTGGTTGCCCGTCAGATTCATCCGCACGTCCTTCAACGCAGACTGAACCTCCTGGACCTCCGCCTCATGGCCGGCAGGCACAGGAATGCCGGCCTGCCGCGCCTGGTGTGTGGATGCAATCGCCAGATTATCCCGCATCCATTGATTCAACTCGGCTTCGTTGAGCGTCGTGGAGTGTAAGTGCCCCGCCTGCACGGCGATCTGAAGCTGTGCCATCTTTTCTGCGACTCGATCGGCTGCGTGCGGATCGGCTTGAATCGGTAGCGGCGGGGCCTGACGAAGAATCAGCAGCAAGACCCCGGCAGTCAGCGTCAATGAAATCCACGGCAGAAGGCGAAGCAGACGAGACCAGAGCCCCGGTGTCGCCGGCTGCACCGCAGCCGCTGCAGCCGGAACCGGCGCTTTTTCAGCCGTCTGAGCAGACGGCTTGAACTTCGAGAAGATCACTCCACATCGCCGACACTCCACCCCCTCTTCCTGCTCGAAACTGCACTTGGGGCACGTGAACGCCGCACGATCCTGTGATGGCGATGATTGCAGCCGCATAGAGCAACTGTAGTCCAGGGGAGCGTGATGCGCAAAGCATTCCTGGAAATAGTCGCAAGCAGGCGATCGTCCTTCAGAAGGCAACACTTGGCCATCGCAGGCTATCAGCTACACAGCCTATCGTCCTGTCTGCTGTATGGTTCTTCACACGAGTGACAGAAATTCTGCTCTGAGCCTTGCGTTATCGGTGTAGGTGTTTTCTTTCCTCCACAGGCACAAGCATTGCTCAACAACATGAAGGACGCAGGAATCCATGCCCAGCATGCACTCGCCAAATTTCCGAGTACAGCCATGAACACTGGAAACGTAGGGAGGCTGCACGTGACCTTGGACAGACGCTTTTACACATCCGAATCCATAGCCCGATTTTTTTCTCATGCTGTGAAATGTTTAGTCACATTAACCATCACGGCAACCGTCATGTTTCTTCCGCCACCGTCTCAGGCGTTGGCCCTCACGACCAGTCCATCCTCACTCAGCTTTTCCGGAATTCAGGGAGGAGTCACTCCACCGGCACAAGCCATCACATTCTGGAAGGGCAACGATCGGACTAGAACCTGGACTGCGACTTCAGGATCCGCCTGGATGACGGTATCACCGTCGTCCGGAACGATTTCAACGGAGCGCGACCAACTTACGGCGAGCGTCGATTTGACCGGACTTTCAGCTGGAAATTACTCCTGCATCCCGGATCGGCCATACGGCAATACCCCCCGTAAAGATCTGCGGCAGTACCAGCGTAGTCGACGCATCTGACACA
The DNA here is from genome assembly GCA_015904045.1 of Nitrospira sp. The sequence continues at coordinate 5,552 of JABMDG010000090.1, read as the reverse complement.
CGCACTCCGTTCGCGAGAAACTGGCCATCCAAATGAAGGGTCGCCTGGCTGCGATACACCAGACCTACGTTGATCAGCGGCCGACCGGCCCCGTTCCGCAACGGGGTATAGAGCGCGCTCACGTTGAATCCGGCTGCCGTATCGCTCCCGTTGATCTCCACGGGTGTTCCGGGCGGGGGCAAGCCCGGCCCGCCAGACGAATTGAATCTGGTCACTAACTGTCCTTCACCCAAAAAACTCGCGAACGTATAGATATCCGCGCCGAGCCCGACTGACAATTGGTCATTCAGCTTATAGGCAAGAGTCGGCTTGATATCGATCAGAGGCAGCGCTTGGTACGTCACCGCCGTGGCGAAGCGACTGTTATTCGGATATCCGTACAGGACTCCGAACGGCGAGACCAGGCCGATCCCCACAGAGACATTTTCCAGTGCAGCCACCCCGGTTCGTTTCAGATTCGTCGTAAGATAAAAATTGCTCGGAGGCGGATACGCCACGACCCCTCCAAAATCTCCACGGGCTGTCGCTCCGGACGGACTCGTATAGTCGGTTCCCCCGCCGATCAACAACGTTCCGGCGCTGCTTTGAATGCCTCTCAACTGAGTCATTCCGGCAGGATTGAAATAGACGGCCGAAGGATCGTCCGCCTGTGCCGTGAAGGCGCCGCTTTGGCCGGTCGCGGACGCGCTCTGATCGAATATCCGAAACGCGCCGGCGAAGACGACGGCGGGGCTGACCACGATCAGCAACAGAGCGCCAGTCCCTGCCAATCTCAGCCGATTCCTCAACCGGGCATGTCCAACTCCGCTCAACCATCCGGTCTTGCCGGTGCGTATCGTCCACGGGTGCATTCGTCATGCCTCCTTTCAAGATCGCTCCGACCAATTAATAAGCGCGAAATACGGTTTCGACCTGCCCCATCGGGAATCCCGCACATCCATGGGTTTCCAGCGGCTTCTTAACAATCTGCTAACCAATAGATAGCAACAAGGCGCTGATCCGGCTATCAAATTGAGAAAGTGCGCACGCCCGGCCGGCAGAGCCTTCGGCCGGTACCATTCAGCCCTATATCCAGGCCGTATGGCTTTACTCGATACATCCTTTCGTTTCGTTGACAATCCATATATCCCAGACCATAGTAAGAGCTGTTCTCTATGTTGCGCACAGACCAGAGCACACGACAGCAGTTGGTTTACACGAATCGCGATTCCTAATCAGCTGACCTCGGCATGTCTCACGGCATGGTGAGTACGTGAGACACTTTGTCTCAATCAGGGGGGAGCGATGACGAACACGGCAACAAGCCGACTTGCGATAAGCCTGCCCGTCGTGGTTGATTTCCAAGGCACATTGGCACGCGGAGTGACTCAGGATCTGGATCTTCGTTCGATTTCGTTCTGGAGCGATTGCCAACCGACCCTCGGCACCTCAGTCTCCGTGCTATTCCATTTTGGCCGCAACATCGCCTACCTGCCGTTGACCGGCCAGGTCGTAGCCGTCACTCAGGATCCCGGCGAGACGGCCTCTCGGTTTCGCACCGATCTCAGCCTTTCGTCGTTGGGCCATGCGGAAGAACGTATCCTTGAGTCGGCCTTTCAAGAGCTGGAGACCTACCTGCGCAGCCTCGACGAATCAGGAGAATACGGCCGCGCAGCGGCTCGCGAACAACTCATTACGAGCAACCCGCGGTCTATTCTCTCTGTGTTCGTGACGGATAATCCGTATCGCCTGCCATACCGATTGCCGGTCGGCACATCCACTCAGCCCGACACGATAGCCCGGCAGATCGGTTCGATGGCCATGTCACAGTCGTACGCGAAACGGAAGACAGAATCCGATCCGGCGCCCCGGCTTTCAGAGACACCTCCGGTCCATCTTTCCTGGAGAATGGTCTGGCAGAGCTTCGGTCTGCTTGCGCAAGTCCTTCGCGATCTGGCCGTCAGATATTTGCCCGGCCGTCTGGCCCGCCTCCTCGTCACCCCCATCGGATTCGCGTTTATCGGCCATCCACGCACGTTGAACGATGTCCCGCGAAAATTTCCGTTTGCCCGTCTTCTACCTTCTCGCGTAGTGGCGCGATGGTTTCGATACCAATGGCCGTTTGTCGCCTCGTACATCACGGGCCTGACGCTATCAAACGGAACACCGATCACCGGCGCCATGCTGATCTCTCCGCTGACGACAGAGCAGATGATCCGTAATCCCCGGCTTGCCCGGCAACGTGTATTGGAGACCGTTCAATTGGCCGAACAGATGGGAGCGAAGATCGCCGGGCTAGGCGCCTTTACATCGATCGTCACGCGAGACGGACGGGATCTGGAAGGAAAGGTCCGCCTCGGATTGACGACGGGAAATCCCCATTCTGCAGCCATTGCGGTTCAGAACGTGATCCATGCAGCGGCGCTGACCAATCTCAGTTTGCCGCATGCCACGGCGGCGATCGTGGGGGGAGCGGGCTCGGTCGGCTCCGCCTGCGCGAAAATGCTTGCCCGACTGGTCCAACATCTGCTGATCATCGACATCAAGAAAGATGCGCTTCAGACGTTGCTAGCAGAACTGGCAGATCAGTCTGCAGCGGTGGAAGGGATGGCGAAGCTCGATCGAGTATCAGAAGCCGATATCGTCATTGCCGCAACCAATAACCCGCACATTCTGTTGACCGCGAAACACTTGAAACCGGGCGCGATTGTCATCGATGCCGCCCAACCCAAGAATGTGGCGGAAGAGATCCCACTCCAGCGACCCGATGTCGTCGTCATCGAATCTGCTGTGGTGCAAACCCCCGATATCGATGTGAACTTTCCCCTGGATCTCGCTCCGGGGGAAGCCCTGGGATGCTTGTCCGAAATCATGATCCTGACGGCCATGGGATGGGAGGGACATTACTCTCTCGGGAAAGCCGACCCATCGCATGCTGCTCAGGTCATCGCTGCCGGTCGCGCGCTTGGTTTCCGCCTCGCGCCGTTTCGGAATTCCACCGGCTATGTCACAGACGAACACCTGCTCCGCATCGCGCACACACGTATGACGTAAGACACCCGATGTATCCCATGTCGACTTACGAGCTGAATATTCATGCCATTCCCATGCTGCTCATGGGCATCGTTACGCTTGGGCTGGGGATCCTGGTCTGTCGATCGAACCGACAGTCGGCTGCGCATCGCCACTTCCTCGTGCTCTGTGGAAGTATCGCATTATGGCTCATCGCAACCAGTATCGGCCTCTGCGCGACGACACCGGACCAGGCGCTGGTCTGGTACAAACTCGACAATGTCGGCGTCATGTATATCTCCGTCGCGTTCTATGCATTCTCCGCAGAATTTCTCCAGCTTCGCCGCCCCCGCTCAATATGGCTTGGCTATGGGCTCTCCACACTTCTGAGCGCCACCGTCCTTCTCAGCCAGGATTTCGTCGTAGGCGTGCGTCATTACTGGTGGGGATACTTCCCGCAGTGGGGGCCGGCCAGCGCACCATTTTTCGTCGTGTTCTTTGCCTACATGTCGACAGCCTTCACCGACCACCTTCGCGCATTCCGAACCGCCGCCACTCCGATCAGGCGTCAGCAGATCAAGTTCGTCCTAAGCGCGTTCGTCATCGCCTACCTCGGCTCTGTCGACTTCTTCCCGGCCTTCGGCTATGCACTCTATCCCTTCGGCTATATCCCGATTTTTTTTCTGACCGTTGTTGTGACCGGCGCCATTCTGCGCTATCAGCTTCTCGATGCCACACTGCTCGTCTCCACGAGCGCCACGTATCTCCCGCTGATCCCCTTCGCGCTTGTGCTCCTCGTCCTCGCGCACACGATGAGAGACCTCGCTCCGACCACTTTGGCCGGCATCCTCGTGCTCACAACCGTGACATTCACGGTCCTGTACGTCACCTTCCAACCACGCCTCCAGTCCGCCCTCAATAAAGCCCTGTTCCCCAGCCGGTATGACGCGTACAACACCTTGACGAGGTTTAGCCGCGCCATGGCGACGAATCTCGATCTCGCCAATTTGCAGGCCGAAATCGTCCACACACTTCAGACCGTCATGGGGATCGAGCGGATTTCCCTGTTTCTCTTTGAGAAGGAACAGGGACGGTATGGACTGCGGGCTTCGTGCGGGATCGACGATGCCCGGATCAGTGCGGTTCAGCTCACCAGCCATGATCCCTTCACCGACTTTCTCTTAAAACATGCCCAACCGATCGTCAAGGAAGAGTTCCAGCACGGGCTCCAGGGGAAACATGAGACAGAACCTGGCGCTCTCGTCCAAACGTTGACGAAACTGGACGCGGAAGTCTGCATTCCGCTTGTCAACAAGGCCCGGCTCATCGGTTTCGTCAATCTCGGGCACAAGCCCTCGTTGGGCATCTATTCCCAGGACGAGTTGGATCTCCTCGGCTCACTGGCCGACAATGCCGCGATCGCGCTCGACAACGCCACGCTGTATGACGACTGGAAACGTTCGCAGGTCCTCATTCGGCGCGCAGACCGCCTCCGCTCATTGGAAACCATCGCGGGGGGATTTGCCCATGAGGTGCGGAATCCTCTGACCTCGATAAAAACCTTCATCCAACTGGTCCCTACCCGACGCGACGATCCCGAATTCCTCGATGGCTTCGGCTCGGTCGTCGCCGACGATCTCGCTCGCATCGAGCGGCTTATCGAGGAAATCCTGGACTACGCGCGCTATATGAAGCCCAAGTTCTCACTGGAATCGATCAACGAGATCGTGACCTCCTGCCTGCACTTCATGGATGTCAAAGCCAGCAGCCTGGGAGTGGTGATCGAGAAGCAGTTGGCCGAAGAGCTCTCCTCTATCATGGTTGATCGCCAACAGATCAAACAGGTGCTCATGAATCTCGCACTCAATGCCATCGACGCGATGAAAGCCAACGGTGGACGCCTGACCGTGGTGACGCGTCAATTGACCGGCATTGACAGCACCCGATGGATACAGATCGAAGTCTCGGATTCAGGCTGTGGGATCGCGCCTGAGGACCTGCCGCACATCTTCGATCCATTTTTTACCACGAAACATGAAAGCACAGAGCATGTCGGAACCGGGCTCGGTCTTTCGATCGTCCATCAAATCATTCAAGAGCACGCGGGCAGGGTCGAAGCTCATAGCGTCGTCGGCCAAGGAACGACCTTCATTCTGACACTTCCCGAAAAAACGGCTCTGGACTCCGAACCGGCGCCTGCTTCCCCAATCCGGCCAGGCACACTCATTCCCTTTCCTACCATAGCCTCCCTGCTCCAAAGACCTACCGGAACAGAAGGCCCCTAACCCGCATGATCCATGAACACTTCTGCTGCAATCGCCGATCCGCTGTTGCGACAAGCCTGCGGCCGGCGGGCTCGCCCCTCGGACCTTCGACGTACTGCACGAGTACGCCTCAGGGCCTCCGGCCTCCGCGCGCCGGTCTCATGACGCGGCTTGACGATTTCGCGACGAACTGTAATGAATCATGCGGGCTTACCATTCCTCTCTCCAAATTACCGCCACGCACTGCTCCTCCACTTGACCCCCCCTCCCAGACAACTGTATAACCACCTGTCCTGC
>JABMDG010000009.1 GCA_015904045.1 Nitrospira sp. | reverse complement strand
CGATGACGACTACCTGGCGGGTCAATATCTGTTTTCTCGAACAAGCAGCCGCATCACGGGAACGGGCACCTGGTATGTCAACGGGAATATCGGCTATCGCGCGGTGGAGTTTCCAAACGGGCGCGGACACCTGGATGTGGTGGGAGGCGTTCGGTATTGGCAAACTGAGCACGAGGCAACCGGATTTGATCGTTTAGTGTGCGATCCAGTTGTCGTCATTTCCTGTGTTCCTCAGAGCTCGACAGCCCGCGCAATCACGAACACCAGTCATTGGATCACACCGGTTCAGGTCGGAATCAACACGGACTATCGACTGACGGGGCGTTTGAGCGTCGGGCTGAAGGCTTCCGTGACTCCTATCAGTATCATCTATAACGAAGACGTACATCATCTGAGATCCGATCTCCAGCAGGATCCGAGTTTTTCCATGTGGGGGGTCGGAGTCGGCGGCAGCGCAGAACCGACGGTCAAGTTCATGCTGACTCGCAACCTTGCGGTCACCGCCGGCTACCGTGTGTGGTGGAATCGCACCTATACGGGAACCTGGAAAAACCATCCAGTCGCAAGTGAGTCTCAGTCAGCTCCGCTGACCGAATTTCAAACCATTCGCCACGGGGCGACCGTCGGTCTCACCGCCTCGTTTTAATCGCGACCAACAGTTCCAATCGTTATCGCCGTGGCCTGCCTGACGGGAGCGTCTCTTCTTCATATTCGAAAAAAAGTCGCTTGGCTTCCGGGTGAAGGTGGCCTGCGTGGCCGGAGGGAATGGCTGCTGTTTTGAACAGCGGTACCAGTTTGCCGTTGGGATGGAGGTAGCCGGCGCGCAGCGGCACGGTGCGTTTGCTGTGGCGGACTAATCGACAGGTCGTAGGGCGGATAGAAGTCAGCCAGTCGGCGATATCCTGTGGATTGCCGATCGAGGCCGACAGAAGCAGGAGTTTGGCCTGTGATGGGCAAAAGATGATGGTTTCCTCCCAGACGACTCCTCGTTCAGGGTCGGCGATGTATTGCGATTCGTCCAAAATTACAAGCCCGAGGGTATCAAGCCTGATATCGATTTCTCCGCTTGCCGCATCGTAGAGCAGGTTGCGCAAAATCTCCGTGGTCATGATCAGCAGCGGAGCCTGCCCGTTTTCCTGGCGGTCTCCTGTGAGGATGCCCACCTTATCCGGGCCGAATATTTTTGAGAATTCCGTATATTTGGTATTCGACAACGCTTTCAGGGGTGAGGTGTAGATCACTGTTTGATTGTGCGCGATCGCTCGCTTCGCTGCTTCCACCGCCACGTAGGTTTTTCCGCTCCCGGTCGGGACGCTGACGACGACGTCTGTTTCATCGAGCGCTGCCAAGGCTTCTTCCTGCCAAGGATCGGGTACGAACGGTTGCGGAGCCGGAACGCTCCACCGCGAGGCGCCGTTCTTCTCGGAGGAGAAACTGCCGCACGGCCTGCCGGACGAGCCGGCGGCTGGGGGGGCTGCGGCTGCGATTGCCGCTCCGCGATCAGTGCCTGTACATCAGATTCAAGGCCGGCGAGATTCTGACTCGAATGCTGGAGAATCAGTTCGATCAGGCGTCGTTTGCCGGCCCGAAAGTGCCGATGAACGCGGCCGCGCGCCAAGCGATGCAGGACCGCAACCGGTTGCTGAACGAGTAGTTGTTCGAGTTCGTCGATGGTCATAGTGGTCTTCGTAAGGCGTTAAACGTTAGGCGTGAGGCGATGAATGCCGCCGTCACGTTTTCATGATCAGAGGAGTCTGACCCCTTACGCCTCACCCCTCACCCTTCACGTCTTCGATCATGGCAATTCCTCCAGCACGCCGCGGCGGATCAGAGCGATTGCGCGTGATGCCGTCTCGGCCAAGCCCGGATGGGTCGCGCGCAGGGTGTGGATCTGCGACAAAAACTCCAGGGTTCTGGCGAGCAGCCGGTAAATGTCGCCTTCCGCCATCGTCGTCAAGCGGCAGAGGCCGATCCATGTCAGGGTGGGGTCGGCGATCCAGCGTTCGGCCAGTGCTGCGACATCCGCCCGTAACAGCGGGGGATCTTCATAGGGGGACAGGCTCTCCGCCAGTTTTCGCACCTGGCCCAAGAGGGAACTCAATCCGGGGCTGATGCGCGGAAACGAGCCGGGGCGGTCGTCGTCATGCGTAATGCTGGCCATGACGCCGGTGAGGAGAGACGGGTCGGCGCCGGTAAAGGCCTCGGCCCGAATCAGCTCAGTAATGAGCAGCGAATGATCGATGCGGATGTGCCGCGCCCATTCCCCTTCGTCCGTGAGATGCGCAGACGGCGACAGGTAGCCGAATTTCTGAAGCACCTCGACTCGCTCATGGAACCGATGCCATAAGCTGGCCCGCAGCGCCTGGATGGATTTGGTGTGACGGTGCTGCTCCTGGCGGAGACGGAGCGCAGTCGAAAAATCCTTCTGGCAGGCCGGCCGTGAGGGACAGCTCGGGCAGGGAAAGTCGCCGAGAGATTGGACGATCGCATCCGGGAGCACTTCCGAGTCTTTGGGCACCATAATCGGCAGCGTCGGCAGCCGGGTGGGGAGTTCTGTCAGTTGATAGCTGAGTTCGTCGAAGGCGGCGGCGGAGCACCAGGGAAACGCCGGAGTTTCGTCACATTCAAATATCCGGTCGAAGATATCCCCCACATTCGACGCGGGACATTCGGTGACGGCGCCGTCCAGCCGCAGGACGGAAATCATCGGATTTTTCTGGCCCTTGCTGCGGTATTGGCGAAGCACGATCCCGCGTCCCCGTGCGAGCCCGACCACACGTCCCGGCGTCATGAAATGGAAACGGGCGGACAGCTCCGGCGATTCATGCCGGCGGACTTGATGGCGTTGCGGCCGTTGTCTTCGGACTTGATCGAAGGTTTGCCACTGACTGATCCAATCGGTGCAGACGCGGGGGCCGAACGGTTCCATCTGTACATGGAGCGTATCCAGTTTCCGTTCCAACAGCTCGGCCCGCTGGTTGAGCTGGAATTGGGCGAAGCTCTTGGCCAGGATTGCCTGAATTTGCTCATGGGGGTGGGCGTTCAAGAGATTCAACACCATGGGATAGCTGATGGTGAATTGGCTGTTGATGGATTCCGGGTGGCCGGTGAAGCCCTTCGTGAGGACGCCCAGATCGATATAGGGAGAGGGCGTCACAACGGCGAATCCCACGTGATCCTTTCCGCGGCGGCCGGCTCGTCCGGCGATCTGTTGGACTTCGCCGATGGTGAGGTCGGTGAAGTCGCGCGATTTGCGGATGCTGGATTGGGTGATGATCACCGTGCGGGCGGGAAAGTCGACGCCGGCGGCCAGGGTGGTTGTGGCAAACACGGCGTCAAGACAGCCCTGCCGCATCAATTCTTCGATGGCAATTTTCCAGGAGGGCAAGTGGCCGGCATGATGGGCTGCCACACCGATCCGCTGCACCGTAGGAATGAGCGGATGATCTGCGACGCTGGGATATTGCGCGATGACCCGTTCAAGCGCCGCCGCGATCGCGTCCTGGCGTACCGGAGGGAGCACGATATCGGCATGGTCGAAGGACTCCATCGCCTCGTCGCAGGCGCGTCGAGATGTGAGAAACACAATGGCGGGCGTCAGGTGCTTCTGGCGAAGCGAGGCGATAAGGTCAACCGGGTGAATCGACGGCGGCATGCAGTTTCATTCCCTTTGAAATGACCACGAGACCAGAATCAGTGATGGTGAATTGCCGGGCATCGGCGTCCCGGTTGTATCCGATCTCCGTATGCGGGGGAATCGTCACGTCTTTGTCGATGATGGCGCGCCTGATACGACTGTGGGCGCCGATCACCACATTTTCCATCACGATGGACTCTCGGACGTCGGCATGGTCCAGGACACGGACGTTGGGCGACAGCACGGAATTCTGTACCCGCGCGCCGGATACGATGCAGCCGCCGCAGACGATCGAATCGAGCGCGACGCCCATGCGCCCTCCCTGATAGTCCTGCGAGAAGACGAATTTGGCCGGAGGGAATTGGCCCTGGTAAGTCCGGATCGGCCACTCGGGATCGTAGAGGTTGAAGAGAGGGTCGACGGCGACCAGATCCATATTGGCTTCCCAAAAGGCGTCGAGCGTACCGATATCGCGCCAGTACTGGACGGCTTTCTTATTCGCATCCTGAAACTTAAACGCGTAGACGCGCTGCTGCTCAATCATCCGTGGAATGATGTTCCTGCCGAAGTCGTGGGCGCCGGATTCCTGGGCGTCTGCCTTCAGTAATGCGCGAATGGCGCTCGTGCGGAACAGATAGATGCCCATCGAGGCGAACGCATGGGCGGGGTCTCCCGGAAGAGGAGTGGGCTGGGCCGGTTTTTTACGGCACCCTCGACGAAGCAGAAATCCGACGCGGCGTTGCTCAACACGATTCATGAAGGCAAACCGAGCATGCCCTCGTGGAAAGTGCGGTTGTCGGAGCAGGACAGCCGGGACGTCCTGGCGTACATTCGAACCCTCTCACGCTAGTTCTCCATCGTCTCTCGTTCTGATTGACCCCAACTGAATCGAAAGAGAAAAAACCGGAAGTGCGACGTGGTGCCGAGGGACAGAATCGAACTGTCGACACCAGCCTTTTCAGGGCTGTGCTCTACCAACTGAGCTACCTCGGCACATCTTGTGGTCGCGGCGGGGTTGGGTGGATAGGGAGCGGGGCACTGATCTCACCGATCAATCTCCAACCGAGGCGCATCTTACCAAGATGCCTTGTCCCAGTTCCACATCTTTTACAAGCGACGGGCAGGATCATTGATTGGCCTGACCCCTATGTGTTCTGACAAAGAGTGGAAAACTCTGTCCAGGATGTGGGCCCTCAGGTATGATTTGTCCTGAAAATGGCTGTACGCAATCTACTTTCTTCGGAATCTTGCACAACAGGAGATGCCGTCATGCCGTCGGTTCATCTGGTGTCGGATTCGGATAAGGGGGACGCGCCGCCTGCGGTTGCCGCCGCTGCGCCCTCTCCTTGGAGGGCATGGGGCTACTTGTTCGCAGGAGCCGTGCTGCTGGCGGTGATCGGGACCTGGCTGGTCTGGTTCTCTGCATCGATTCAGCGGCAATTCCAACAAGAAGATATCCGGGAAGCTTGTCAGCGCGTGATGCCGGAAACCACGGACCGTTGTGTTGATACGGTGGTGATCCAGCGGGGCGGAGTGCGCCGGTGAGGAGGAATCTTGCCAGGATCGGCTGTCTGATCACACTGGCCTTTTGCCTGCCGCCCGTGTGGTCTTCTGCCAGTGCTCAAGAACCGGAGCCGATGAAACGTGTAAGAGTGGAACTCGGCCTCGGCACTTGGATCAGTGTCGGCGATAGTCGGTGGAGTCATAATGCGTCCTCGCAATCGCCGCTCGGAAATCCGACCTCCCGATTGACCTACAGCGACCATTCCACCAATGTCGTCGAATTCACCGCAAAAGTTTCGGTGGGCCCTCGCTTCTTCGGCCGATTGAATATCGGCGGAGCTTCCATCGGAGGAGGGCGTCTCACCGACGACGATTTTTTGACTCCCGATGGTGGTAATCCTTCTTTACGGACGCATAGCGATATCAGCGGATCTGGGATGTATTATCTCAATGCAGATGCCGGGGCCCGGATTCTGAATTTTCCGAATAGCCGGGGAAGTCTTGACGCACTGGTCGGATTTCAATATTGGCGGCAGAAACATGAAGCCTTCGGAATCCGGCAAGTGTCCTGCTCGGCGGCTGGAGCCACGGTTGATTTGGATCCCACTGACCCCGCGTTTAATCCACTATGTGTGCCAGGCAATCCCCCGACCCCCAATTCCCAACTCGTCATTTCAAACACCAATACGTGGTATTCGCTTCGGACCGGCCTCCAGACAGAATATCGGATCATGCGGTGGTTGAGTGTCCACAGTTCCATTGTGTTCAAACCGATCAACCTATTTATCAACGAGGACACGCACCACCTTCGCACTCCGAGTGAGTTCCAGGACCCGAGTTTTACGATGCGTGGGTTTGGTTTTGGCGCGGATGCCGATATCGCCGCCAGGGTCTATTTCACGAAAGCGCTGTCCGGCCAGGTGGGCTATCGCGTGTGGTGGAACCGAATGATTGATGGAACCTGGAAGAACCATCTGGCTGACGGGCGATCGTTCTCCTTTCCGCTGACGGAGATGGAATCGCTCCGCCACGGGCTCACCGCTAGCCTCTCGTATTCTTTTTAAGAGTCGTCCGTTACCGCCTGGATCGGCCGGTCGGCATGGTCTCTTCTTCGTACTCATGGACCAGCCGTTTGGCTTCGGGATGCAGGTGGTTGGGATGGCCGGAGGGGATGGCGGCCGTTTTGAAGAGCGGGACCAGCTTGCCGTTTGGATGGAGGTATCCGGCCCGGAGTGGCACGGTGCGTTTGCTGTGTCGGACCAATCGGCTGGCCGTTGGGCGGATCGAGGTCAGCCAATCGGCGATGTCCTGTGGATTCCCGATTGAGGCGGACAGCAGCAACAACTTCGCTTGCGAGGGGCAAAAGATGATGGTTTCTTCCCACACCACGCCGCGTTCAGGATCGGCGATGTATTGCGATTCGTCCAGGATGACGAGCCCCAACGTATCCAGCCGGACATCGATCTCGCCGCTGGCCGCATCGTAGAGCAAGTTCCGTAGAATCTCCGTGGTCATGATTAATAAGGGCGCTTGCCCGTTTTCCTGCCGATCTCCCGTCAAAATGCCCACCTTGTCTGAGCCAAAGATCTTGGAGAACTCGGTGAATTTCGTGTTGGACAAGGCTTTTAACGGCGACGTGTAAATAACGGTGCGGTTGTCCTCCATGGCCCGCCTCGCGGCTTCCACGGCCACGTAAGTTTTTCCGCTTCCAGTCGGGACACTGACCACGACGTCGGTGTCGTCCAGCGCGGCTAATGCCTCGCTCTGCCACGGGTCCGGCACAAACGGTTGCGGGGGCGGCACACCCAGCCCCTCCAGCCACGCCGTCAGCGACACGGCAGCTTCAGAATTGTCTGGTTCTGCTCCCCGATGCGGTACTCGCTTCTGAGCGGGAACCGGGGCTCGTGGGGCTGATCGAGTGCCAGACGGAAGAGGTTGGGACTGAACGTGGCGCTCCGCAATCAACGTCTGCAAGTCGGATTCGAGGCCCGCAAGATTCTGGCTCGAATGTTGGAGGAGTAACTCGATGAGGCGGCGTTTGCCGGATCGGAAATGCCGATGCACACGGCCGCGGGCCAAGCGATGCAGAATCGCCACCGGCTGCTGCGCGAGAAGATGTTCAAGTTCGTCGATGGTCATGGAGTGAAGTGCTGAGGACTGAGTGCTGAGGACTGAGTCTCAGCCCAACTCAGTCCTGAGTCCTCGGCCCTCAGTCCTATACGGTTCACGGTAACTCCTCCAGCACGCCGCGGCGAATCAGGGCAATGGCTTTCGCGGCGGAGTCCGCCAAGCCTGGATGGGTAGCGTGCAGCGTATGGATTTGCGACAGGAACTCCAAGGTTCTCGCCAGCAACCGATAAATATCGCCTTCCGCCATGGTGGTCAACCGGCACAGCCCAATCCAGGTGAGCGTCGGATCGGCAATCCAGCGTTCGGCGACCGCCGCGATATCGGCTCTGAGGAGTGGAGGATCTTCATACGGCGACAGGCTCTCCGCCAGTTTTCGCACCTGACCGAGGAGCGAGCTGAGTCCCGTGCTGATACGTGGAAAGGCACCGGGACGGTCGTCGTCATGCGCGATGCTGGCCATGACCCCGGTGAGCAATGCCGGGTCCGCTCCGGCAAAGGCCTCGGCCCTGATCAGCTCAGTGATCAACAGCGAATGATCGATGCGGATCAGGCGCGCCCATTCCCCATCTTCAGTGAGATGGGCGGAAGGTGTGAGATAGCCGAACTTCTGGAGCACCTCGACCCGTTCCTGGAACCGATGCCACAAGCTGGCCCTCAGGGCCTGGATGGATTTTGTGTGGCGGTGTTGTTCTTGACGAAGGCGCGATGCCACCACGACATCTTTCTGGCACGCCGGACGCGACGTACAGGTTGGGCAGGGGAAGTCGCCCAGCGATTGGACGATCGCGTCGGGAAGCGGCTCGGATACTTTCGGTACCAAGATCGGCAGCGTCGGCAGCCTGGTCGGCAGTTCTGTCAGCTGGTAGTGCAGTTCGTCGAAGGAGGCCGCCGAACACCAAGGGAACGCAGAGGTTTCGTCACACTCGAAGACGCGGTCGAAAACCTCCGCAACGGTTGCCGCAGGACATTCTGTCACCGCTCCGTCCGGCCGGAGGGCGGAAATCATCGGATTTCGTTGGCCCTTGCTCCGATATTGCCGGAGGACGATCCCTCGGCCACGCGCGAGTCCCACGACTCGTCCCGGGGTCATGAAATGAAACCTGGCGGTCAGTTCGGGCGATTCCTGGTGTTTGACCTGATGGCGATGGGGCCGGTGCCTGCGGGCCTGGTCGAAGGCCTGCCATTGCGTGATCCAGTCCGTACAAACACGAGGCCCGAACGGTTCCATCTGCACATGGAGGGCGTCCAGTTTGCGCTCCAACAATTCGGCCCGTTGGTTGAGTTGGAATTGGGCAAAGCTCTTGGCCAGGATCGCCTGAATCTGTTCATGCGGATGAGCTTTTAACAGATTGAGCACCATGGGATACGTAATCGTAAATTGGCTGTCAATGGATTCCGGGTGGCCTGTCAGTCCCTTGGTCAGGACGCCGAGATCGATGTAGGGGGAGGGCGTGATCACGGCGAATCCCACCTGATCTTTTCCCCGACGGCCCGCACGGCCCGCGATCTGCTGCACTTCACCGATGGTGAGATCCGTGAAGTCACGCGCCTTGCGGATACTGGATTGGGTGATGACCACGGTGCGCGCGGGAAAATCTACGCCGGCGGCCAAGGTGGTGGTGGCAAACACGGCATCGAGACATCCCTGGCGCATGAGTTCTTCGATCGCGATCTTCCAGGAGGGGAGATGGCCGGCATGATGCGCGGCCACGCCGATGCGCCGTACCGTGGGAATGAGCGGATGCTCCGCGACGCTGGGATAATTCGCGATCACCCGATCGAGCGCTGTAGCGATGACCTCCTGTCGCGCGGGCGGCAGTACGATGTCGGCATGGTCAAACGACTCCATGGCTTCGTCACAGGCCCGGCGCGAAGTGAGAAATACGATGGCGGGGGTCAGATGCTTCTGGCGAAGGGCGGTAATCAGGTCAACCGGATGAATCGACGGCGGCATGCAGTTTCATTCCCTTTGAAATCACGACAAGACCCGAATCCGTCACGGTGAATTTCCGGGCATCTTCGTCCCGGTTGTAGCCGATTTCTGTGTGCGGAGGAATCGTCACGTCTTTGTCGATGATGGCGCGCCGGATGCGGCTGTGTGCGCCAATGTTCACGTTTTCCATCAAGATTGATTCGCGGACATCGGCATGGTCGAGGACACGCACGTTGGGCGACAGCACTGAATTCTGGACGCGCGCGCCGGATACGATACAGCCGCCGCAGACGATCGAGTCGAGCGCCACGCCCATGCGGCCACCGTCATAGGCCTGCGCGAAGACAAACTTGGCCGGAGGAAATTGCCCTTGGTACGTGCGGATCGGCCACTCGGAGTCGTAGAGGTTGAATTGCGGATCGACGGCGACCAGATCCATGTTGGCTTCCCAATAGGCGTCGAGGGTGCCGATGTCTCGCCAGTATTGCACGGCTTTCTTGTTCGCGTCTTGAAACTTGAACGCATAGACGCGCCCATGCTCAATCATCTTCGGGATAATGTTCTTGCCGAAGTCATGGGCCCCGACGTGCTGGGCATCGGCCATCAGGTGTTCCCGGATCGCCTGTGTGCGGAACAGGTAGATGCCCATGGAGACGAAGGCGTGCGCCGGATCATGCGGGAGCGCAGTCGGTTGCTCAGGTTTTTCATCGAATCGGACGATGCGATAGTCTTCATCGACGGAGATGACGCCGAATCGGGAGGCATCTTGAATCGGGATGTCGATGGCACCGACTACGGCGTCGGCCTGCTTGGCGATCAGCCAATAGTACATCTCGGCGTAGTTCATTTTATAGATATGGTCCCCCGCCAAAATCAGGAGAAACTCAGGCTGTTCGCTGTCGATCAAGAACATATTCTGGTAGACCGCGTCGGCGGTGCCTCTATACCAATCTTCACTGATGCGTTGCTGCGGCGGGACCGAGGCGATGTACTCTCCCAGTTCGGCATTCAAAATGTTCCACCCTACCCGGATATGCCGGTCGAGCGAATGGGATTTGTACTGAATCAACACGGCGATCTTCCGGAGCCCGGAGTTCAAACAATTACTCAAGGTAAAGTCGATGATTCGGTATTTCCCGCCGAATGGGACAGCGGGCTTGGCGCGTTGATCCGTGAGCGGAAAGAGGCGCTCGCCCTTGCCGCCGGCGAGCACCATCGTGAAGATATTCTTCATGGGAGCAAATTCTAGCAGGACCGGCATTAAATAGAAAGGAAGCGGAAACATTCCTGCATCCACCGAAGCGCGACCCAGCCAAGGTCTGTGAGAGTAAGCACTCGGCTGAGAGGTTTGACTTGAACTGGTAAATGGCCCGGATGTGGGCCTTATCTCGGTAACCGTTCTCGATCTTGTCTGGTAAGAGGCCGGGAGTTGGAAGTCTCCGTTTCGACGTGAAGAGGCTGGCCAAATATCCGAAGCGCAGTTCCAGGTTTGAGGGGATGGAGAACCCTAGCCTGCCTCGTCCCCTTGCGGTTGCGGGTTGGGCGGGCCCGTCGGTATACTCGCCGGCAGGCATAGGGAGTATCAGTGAATCATGGTGCTGATTTATGAAAGCGATCCCTTGGACGATGAGAATGCCAGGGGGAAGTTCTATCATGTGTGCCGGGGGAGGGTGGAGCCGACGCCCTTGGCTGTGCCGCAGGATGATCGTCCCTATGAGTGCGGGCAGTGCGGCATCGACCTCGAAACGGAAGATTTTCTTATGGCCCTTCAAAAAGGATCGGTCTAATCGATATGGCTACGAGCGCAGGAAGAAAAACGGTAGGAGTCTCGCGGGGCCTGATGATGCTCTGCGACACCTGTCATGCCCTGGTCATGACCGAAAAACTCGTGGACGCCAAAAACTTCGTCGCCAACCACGAGGAACTCTTTGATCTGATCTGCATGGGCTGTACCGATATCAACCGCCCCCTGATCGACGACATGGCGGGGAGCGGGGAGTAGCCGTTCACGGGCACTCCCGCTGTAGCGGCATCCTTTGCCGCTATTTACACTCTTTCCCGTTGAAGTAGAGACAGGTTGATTCGCCGGATTTGACCTCCTGCATTTTGATCACGGGCATCTGATCGTCGAAGGTATTGCGGCCTAAGCAGAGACCTTCGGACTGGGCCGCGGTTGCTATCCGCCTGATACCCCACTTCTATCTGCACCGACAGCAGCTCAAGCAGTTCAGACACGACCTGGGCAGGTAATGTCAGCTATCGACCCACAGCTGAAGTACACGACCGACGGGTTTCAGGAACTCGCGCAACGGACCAGACTCGTAGAAATCCTGAAGCACCCTGTAAATGGACACAGGATATGGCGGGCCACGGAAAGGCGAATCCTTTCCTGTGGTCATGGCTCTCATTGACTGATATCGCCTACAAGAAGGAGGGGCGCAGTATGATATTCGAACAGCTCAATCCCAATGCCTGCCGGACCTATCTGATCGGCGACGAGAAGAGTCGAGAGGCCGTCCTCGTCGACCCGGTTCTGGAGCACGTCGAGGACTACCTGAAGACGCTGGATCAACGGAAACTCACGCTCACACATGTCATCGATACGCACACCCATGCGGATCATATTTCCGGTGGAGCCGCGCTCAAGGATCAGATCGGCTGTCAATATGTCATGCACCAAAAGGCTCCAGCCCGCTGCGTGACCTTTCACCTGACGGACGGGTTCGAATGTCACCTCGGCAATAGTCCAGTCAAGGTGATGACCACGCCGGGTCATACCAAAGACAGCCTTGCCCTCGTGTTTGAGGATCGCATTCTGACCGGAGATGTCCTGTTTTTGGACGATGCCGGCGCGGGCCGTACGGATCTGCCCGGCGGTGATCCAGGCGAACATTGGGACAGCATGCAGCGGGTGCTCGGCCTGCCTGATCACCTCATCGTGTATCCGGCCCACGAGTATCGGGGGCGCCAACCATCGAGTTTAAAAGACCAGAAACTCCGCAATCCAAATTTGAAACCGCGCACCAAACAGGAGTACATCGACTACCTCGAAGGGCTCACACTCGGTCCCGCCGATTGGATGAAGGATGTGCTGAAGGCCAACTATGCCTGCGCACGCGATCCTAAGGCGGCCTGGATTCCGGTCGATATCCCTGCCTGTGAGGTCAAAGGAACGTTGGAAATTGGAGCGAACGATCAGCAGGTCGTCGGGATTCCTGTGGAGGACGTCTCCCGTAAACTCGCTGTAGGAGCCAGCCTGTTCCTGCTCGACGTGCGTGACCGCCACGAGTTGAGCGAGGAACTTGGTCATATCAAAGGGGTGACCAACATCCCGGTCGCCAAGCTTTCGCGTCGACTGTCCGAGTTGGAGACCTATCGCGATCGAGAGATTATCGCAATCTGCAAAGCAGGAGGGCGAGCCCATACCGCCGCGCAGATTCTCATGCAGGCCGGTTTTCCGAAGGTCCAGGTAATGATGGGCGGGATGCAGGGATGGAAACAGGCGGGGTTTCCGACTGAGAAGTGAAGGGTCGGCAG
>JABMDG010000089.1:30658-36367 GCA_015904045.1 Nitrospira sp. | reverse complement strand
CTTCCTCAGACGCCTCGCGAGAAACGCCCAGAACTCGGTAGTAATCCATCCGCGACATGGGAATGGACTATACCATGGGGGTTCCGGGGCCTTCACTCTCACATCGGATGGACACAAATCATGTACCGGCACCCTTGACTTGCATAACCCCCTGCTTATCTACACAGCATGGATACGACACAAACTCCACGCATACTCTCTCATGATGAACGAAAGGCAGCCGAGGCGGCGTTTGCAGGCCGTGCATTCAATCCTGCCTGGTCTGAATCCGCCAGAAAAGTCTATGACGGGTTGATGCACGCACTACCGACTCTGCCGGATGAGACAATTCCTGAATCAGATCAAGTAGTTGAGCATGCGAATACCACGAGTGAAACGGCTCCTCCGATCCCGGTGACGGAGGGTATCCATCTCGAACTCGCTGGAAAATCAGAAGAAACTCCAGAGGTCGGGAGCCCTGCCCAAACCGGACAGGTGAGTGAAAACCGGCAGCAGGCTATTCAGGCCGGTATATTGATCGACGTGACTGCGGATGCCAAAAAGCTCGGCCTCACCTTCCCCGTGACAATTACGAAGCCACTGTGGGAGGTGGGCATTGCCCCTCTTGCCACCATGTCTGAGGAAGATAAGAGTGCACGGGTGCGTGACGTGCTCATGGCCTTTCGTCTCCGTCTGGCCGGGCAGACAACACTCTCGCCCTTGATCGACTTTCCGGCCATGTTAGCCATGCCGCCGGGCGCGGTCCCGCAGCCAGTGCCGTTGTTTGCGCTGATTCAGCCCGACGAAGAAAACAGGGCCATGGCCACTCTCCTACTGCCGAACGAGGTTGCTGCGTCGATCGTTCCGATGAACTGATTTCATCTCTGCGTCGCATCAGACAGAAAGATTCGTCATCCGGCGAACGAGATCAAGCTCTTCCGCCTCCGTCTTTACTTCTCCGTTCAGACGCGCATCAAGCACTTGATCGAGAACCTGCTTGAATCGAGGCCCTGGCTTCAGCCCCATCGCCTTCAGGTCGGCACCGGTCAGAGTTGGCTTTACGTGTTGATAGGTCGTCAGGAACGCCGATACCTGCCGTTTCACCGAATCGCCTTTGCTCTTGGCCATGAGGCTGAGCAGCACTTCGTCAGACAGACCGGACAACAGGCGATAGATCTCCGCCGGCTTGAGGACTGTTTTACCCCCAAGCCTACGGATCACGGCATGGCAGCCGGCGCGGGCCATTTTGAGCTTGGCGGTTTCCGGTTCTGAAAAGGGAAATCGTTTGAGCGCCTCTGCCACCGCACGTTCCGGCAAGACCTCCAACAGTCCCATCGTATAGACCAGCCACGGCTCCATCTTCCGGTCGAGATACAGCAGCTGATACCAATCCACGGCCTGCTCGATGGCATCCAACAGTGCCTTCAACCGATCGGTCCACTGCAACTTGGGATGGATAAACTTCAGCAGATCCAAATCCGCCAAACGCTGAAGGGCATGTTTCGGCTCCCGCTCGTCCAGCAACAATTTTAGTTCTTCCAGCACACGATGGCCGGACAGCCGATGAAACAAATTCATCTTGACCGCCCCGGCGATCAGGGCGGCCGTATCCCGGCCCAAATGAAAACCAAACCGACGCTCAAAGCGAACGGCGCGAAACACCCTGGTCGGATCTTCAACGAAACTCAACCCGTGCAACACCCGCACGACCTTGTCATTCAAATCCCGCTGCCCGCCGTAGAAGTCCAGCACATCCCCGAAGCCCTTTTCGTTCAACCGGACAGCCAGCGCATTGATCGTGATTCGATCAGGCTCCTGCGTGTCGACCAATATCAACCTGGTCACCTGAGCGAGGTCGACGTCTTTGAGTTTGGTGATGCCGAGATCGTGCACGGCGAGAAAGTTCCGCAGCGCCTCCTGCCCGCCTGCAGGAATAATGAGCTTAGCGTCGGGATAGAGTTTGCGTGCAGCCACCATGGATGCAAGGCCGTCGAAATCCGCATTGCTGTGCGTGGCGATGACATCCATGCCTGCATTCTAGCAGGGTCGTCCGATGTGCGAAATGCCGTTCAGTCGAAAGAGCTGATGGCTTATGGCTGATGGCAAATGGGTGTTACGGGCTAGCGGGGCAATTCAATGCCGAACATTCACAACTCAAACTCTTCTGATCAGTCCCGCCCATGACCTGAGCGGTCGGACCGTTCAGGCCGCTCAACCCTGTCAGGACGATCAATGCGGTCGGAGCGCTCGACACGATCCGCCTTCTCAGGGCGATCGATGCGATCCGACCGATCGCCGCCGGACCGGTCCTGACGATCGGGCCGGTCGCGCCCGGAGTCATCCCGTTTTTCCCGATCGCCTCGATCTCCGCGGTCTCCGCGATCGCCGCCTCCGGAGCCGCCGCGATCTTCACGGAACAGCCGGTCGCCTTTCTCACCCCGGCTGACTTGTTCGCGCAGTTGTTGCAGGCTGGCACGGCCTTCCTCAAAATCCGACCCACGGCGTTTGACTTCCCGGCCAAGATCCAGGAGTTCCGACGAGCGATAGCCCTGGCGAATGCCCTCCCCGACCAAGGCGGTCCCTTCTTTGGAGGGAATCCGGCCTTCTTTCATAACCGCCAAACTCTTGGCCCCTGCCGCCAGTTCTTCCTGTGTCGCTTTATGCCGGTCGTCTTGCGACAAGCGGCTCAGTTCGCGCACTTCATCCTTCGTGGCTCCCCGCGTGAAGGCTTCCGCCAGCGTTTCCAGCGCGCGCTGCCGGTTTCCCTCCTCCATGCCGCGGGCTTTCGCTTCCTCCAAAACCTCGCGAGCGGATTCGAGCCGGGATGTCATCTGTCGCAGCACCGGATCGATGCGAGTAGGTTCGACCCCCTTCGCCAAACCTTCCTTCAGCTTGTTCAGCAACGAATCGGTCGGAAGCCCCCGCTCACCGGCCTTGCTGACTTGATCCAGCAAGGGATTAATCTCGCCCGCCGAGCGGCCTTGCGCTGAGCCGATCCGGTTGACCTCTTCCCGATCGTGAGCTGTGAGGGGTTCGGCTGACGCCGGAGCAGCGGCGAACACCAAGACCCCGCTCAAAACCCACATGGTGAAATCGGTGTGCTTCGTCATTGGTCTACCGCACAATCACGACTCCGTTCGTCTGCCCGAATCCATCAGTGACAAAATCCTCAGCCAGGGGCGGCGTGACCCACCGAACCCCGTCAATCAGATACATGAAGGTGTATTCGCCTGCTTTCAGTGGAATGTCTACGGTCCAGAGCGCCGAGCCGTTTACAATTTTCATGGGCGTCGCTCCTTTGGTCCAGCCGTTGAAGGACCCGACGAGAAAGACCTGCTTCGCCCCTGGCGCGAGCACCGTAAACCGCACACCTCCGGCCATAGTCTTGGGCACATGCGGTGTTACCACCGGTGATTTGGCACAGGCTCCTAGTCCGCCTGACAGCATGAGCGCAATAAAGACCGTCCGGCAAAGGCGGCTGGGTCCCTTCAGTCTCATTCCCATGAGCCAGAGAGTACTGAAGCATCAGGCCCGTTGCAAGGAGATCCGAGTGCATACTAAATCTCCACATCGAGCACCGCATTCTGTGAGCCGAAGCCATCGCCGGTGCCTTCCGCGGCAAGGGGATCGGCGATCCACTGTTTGCCGTCGATGACAAACATGTATTCATACCGGCCCGGCTTAAGTGGAAGTGTCACCGTCCACATCCCGCCGTCCGTCCGTTCCAGTTTGGTCTTCGCCGGATTCCATCCGTTGAAATCCCCCGCCACCGAAACCGAACGCGCGTCGGGCTGCAAGAGCACCAGGCGGACGAACACGGTCGGCTCCAGCGTGGAGTTGAAGGAGGCCGTCTGCACCGGCGGAGCCGCCACCGGCACTTCCACGATCCGTTCCGGTCCGAATTGGATTAATCCCGCCACCGCAACCAGGGCCAGGCAGGCCGCCACCATTGCCCCGGCAAGGTTCCATTCCAACGTTCGAGGCATCGTGAAGAGCGCGCACAGGCGATCCCAGAGGCCGGGAGTAACCGGAGCCGTCTGCGCTTTTACCCGGCGGAGGAACTCAGCCGACGGAACGATCCTCGGCAACCGCGACGCTTCCGCGGTTATCAACTCAAGATTAAGCCAGCGCCGGCGCAATGCAGGATCCGCATGGTACAAGCTCCTCGCCTTCGCCATCTGTACGTTCTATGCCGGCGTGGCCGGCTCGCTGCTCGTGCACTACATGATGTGGGCCCAGCTCGAATCGTTCACGCTCGATGATTCCATCTGGTATGTCGCCATCATCATCGTGGGAGGACTGGGCAGCATCGAGGGCACGATCTTCGGCAACTGCGCTGCTTCCGCAGCGATCATCTCAAGATTCAGCCAGTGCCGGCGCAGCGCAGCATCGGCATCCACCGCCTGAAGAAACGCCGTTCGCTCCTCCGGAGACAATTCATTGTCGAGAAACCGTTGAACCAAGAGATCGTGGTTATTCATAGGAACCATCCCGCTTGTGCGCCGGTACTATTGAATAGGGTTCAGCGCCGCCAGTTCCCGGCTCAGCTGCACCCGCCCCTTATACACACGCATTTTTAAGGTATCGCCGCTCACGCCGAGAATGTCCTCCATCTCCTCATAACTCAATCCTTCGACATGCTTCAGCACGAAGGCCTCGCGATAGAGCGGCGGCAATCGTTGAATCGCCTGCTCCAACTCCTGGGCTACCTGCTGCCGGGACAACAGCACTTCCGGCGTTCGGTCTTCCGTCACATAGAGATCCAGACTCTCATCCGCGTCCAGATCGTACTGCCCTTGCCCCGGCCGCTTGACCCTGAGCCAATCTTTGCACTTATTCGTGGCGATCCGGTAGAGCCAGGTTGAGAACTTCGAGTCGGCCCGAAACGTCGATAGAGCTTTGTACGCCGCAAGAAACGTCTCCTGCGCCAGATCTTCCGCTTCTGCGCGATTGCCGACCATCCGATAGCCGAGATTGACGATCGCGGACGCATGCCGGTCGATCAGCTGCCCGAAGGCCTCTTGGTCTTGAGCGAGGCTGCGCGCCACAAGTTGCGCATCGCTCGGCTCGTCCTGTCGATCCAACGGCATGATCCTGCTCCAGTCAGCCTGGCTTACTTCCGTTGGACCGTCTGCATCGGCCTGCTTGTATCGTTAGACGGATAACGGGAGGGAAGGTAAACAGCCATAACGGCGCTGAATACTGGCTAGAATCTGTAGCTGGTGCCAAGCGACACCCCATAGTCCGGCGCTCCGTTGGAAAGACCGACGGTGACCCCACCGTTGAACCGCCAGGCATCCGAGGCTCTGTAGTTGAATGCAAAAAAGACATCCCTGATGTTCACAAAATCAGCCACCAGAGAACGATATTCCTCGTAATAGGCGCTTACCAAGAATTCCCTGGTAAAGTAGTACCCGCCTCCGACGTCATACCAATATTGATTTCGAAGCTCTCGTCCATTCGGATCACCGATGAAGTTGTAGCCACCGTCGAAGAACCCGATCCAGCTCTTGCCGAACCGCTTGGACATTTCCACGCCGTAGCCGTGGTCGAGCGCGCCGGTGCCGAGACCTTTGCCCTCATCGGCTGTCGGCACCTTGATCCGAGCCGTCAGGGCAATGAGCGGAAGGTACTCCTGTTCCTCCACGGCATAATAGCGCCCTCTGAGAATAATATCGCCGAGCCCGGAATGGGTCACCTTCTGTTGTCTCGCGGCCAACTGACCAGAGT
>JABMDG010000089.1:26514-30558 GCA_015904045.1 Nitrospira sp. | reverse complement strand
AATCGTTGTTCGGCGAGCCGTTCAAGGTCACGTGCAGCTGGTCCGTATCAGTTCTGGTCATGACGTGCGCCGGCGATTCGCCCACGGAAATGTTGTTCAGGAACTGCCCGGTCGTCCGATTGAACACCGTCAGCTTACTGTCAAACCACTGGGTCTGGTAGATCAGGGTCTGGTTTTTATCTGTCCACATATTGTGAGGGTTGTTCATGTTGATTTGTGGAATCGCCACCTTGCGCGTCGGCTTCCACGTTTGACCGCTGACAGCCGTGGCAGTTCCCGGCTTCGTTTTGCCCCTCGTCTTCTCGAACTGCGTGTCGACCCACACTTCCCCGACCGCTGCAGTGGCCGGATCGAACAGAGGCTCCTTCTGCAGATCGTTCCCGTAGCGAGCGCTCAAGACGGCATCGAGATTGGCGACCGCTCCGCCGGTAATCCGCACGTCTACGCTTGGATAGGCGATGTGCCAAGGCGTGGGCGAGGTGACATCTTTCCAATTTGCCGGATGGGTCGCGATAAAAAAAGTGCGCAACAGGCGAGTGGCAAGATCGCTGCTCGTCGGTACCGTGATGCCGTTGACCAGTGTGATCGACTCGCCGAGATCGAGTCCCGGCGTGCCCGGATTGTCCACGATCACCGCCCCGAACATGTACGGATGAATCTTGCAGGTAAAGACATACAGCCCTGGCGTATGCAGAACTACTTCGTCCGTGCCTTTTCGCGGCGTCGTGTCGAACGGCATATTAATCGCTCCGGTCGGGAAAATCAGACTTGTCCTGGTATGCACCGTGTTGGATTTGCCTGTAAATCGCACTTCCGTTCCCGGCGTGGCAACGGCCAGCGACTGAAACCCGGCGACCGGTCCGGCGGCATTCTTAAACCAGGCACCCGGCTCATCAGTCAGCTCGAAGATGATCCGAGGATCGCTCGCCTGCGCCGGGCTTGCTGTCAGGGCCGTAGTAAGCATGAGGCACAGGCTGAGCCAGGAGAACGAGCGAGACAGCGACTGTATTCTCATCACAACCTCCTAATTATTGAGAGGACCTCACAGCAGTGAGACAAGGATCAACATATGTAAGACGAGACGGCGGGCAAAATGTAAACAGCCGACGCACTAACGTCGACGATCATTTCTTTGGACGCCGCCAACACTTGCAACTAGCGGATATCTTGGAAAAATGTGCGCGGGAGGACCGGCAGGCGGTATTCGACGTGAAGAATGATGAGCAAGACACGGAGGAAACTTCGCCAGACGCCCATCTTGATGAACTTGCGGGCATCGGTGATAACAGGCGGGAAGAGCAGAAGCGGTTCCGTCGCCTGAATGAGTCGTTCACAAAAAGCGACATCTTCGAGGATCGGTTGGTTGGGAAATCCCTTCAACCGCTCGAACAGAGAACGCCGGACAAAGAGGGCCTGATCGCCATAGATGATCCGGCTCCTGGTGCAGCGGAAATTGTCTAGAAACGAGATCGCCTTGAGCCGCCAATCGTCTCCTGAAAATTGATGCATGAACCCGCCGGCTTGAATCGTGCGATCTGCCTCCATTTTGTTCAGCCGCTCAATCGCTCCCTCCGGAAGGACTGTATCGGCATGGAGAAAGAGGAGCCACTCGCCGTTGGCTTCCTTCGCCCCGGCGTTCATTTGAGAAGCACGGCCCTTTGGCGCCATCATGAGAAGGCGTTCGTGGTGAAGCGTGAAGGGTACGGGGCCTTCCGAAAACCCGGCGTCAAAGAGGACATCCCTGGTGCAATCGGCACTTCCGCCGTCGACGGCAATGACTTCGTAGTCTCCCGGTTGAGAAAAAAGCGATCCCAACGTGTCAGGCAACGCCTTCTCTTCGTTGTACGCGGGGATAACGACGGAGACCATAGTTCTTCCTTTTGCTGCCTGGACCTTGGACGTAGTTCCCCGGCTTGCTCTTTTCAATCGCTTTTTCCCCTGCCAGTGATTCGACCGTACTCACGCTCGCTCCATCTCGGCGGGCAATGTCCTGATAGGCCTGGCGGCGTTTCTTATTAATCTCATCGGCGAGGGCCTGCGCCTCAGGATTTGCCGGATCGACGGCCCCCAGGTAGCCGGTATTTTTTTCTCCAACCAGACCTTTTGTTTTGGCCTCTTCGAGCGAAAGAGCGAAAACAGGCTGCGTACAGACCAGGCATCCCACCGCCACCCCCAATAGAAGTCTTTGTATCCATACCATCATGACCGTATCTCCCGCTAAAATAGGCCGCTGTCCTCGGACAGCACCTTATCCAGATCCTTGTCCACCTTGACACGAATCTCGTGGTCGATTTTGACGTTCAAGTTAATCGTGATCGGCTTATCCGGCGCCATCACTTCAACACGAGGCGTACAGGCTCCTGTTGCGACCACTATCCCTCCGATCACCAACCCTATCGCTGTCGTCAGACTATTCGGACGCCGCATTGCAAACCTCATCGCGATCATTGCCGTTTATGTTTCCGCTCGACTGCATCTTGAAGATCATCGACAAGGCGCAGG
Source organism: Nitrospira sp. (assembly GCA_015904045.1). Next base: position 28,056 of record JABMDG010000089.1, on the reverse strand, counting down.
CTTTTCAAGAGGGCCGGGATGTGTTCTTGCACGGTTAGATTGAAATTCACCGGAGGAATCTTCTTGAGATCCGGATTTCTTCCTTCCAATCGAGCCGTCAGCATCAGCGTCCCGGTTTCGGCATAGTCTACACCAACTCGCAGCAATGTATAATGAAAGTTGTTTAGCGCCTGTGTCACCAGATGCAACTGGGTATTGGTCTCCGAAATGACGGTTGATGACTCCGGCGTCGATCCGTAGCGTATGACCCCTCCCGGAGGTAGCGCAGTCACCATTCCATCCTTGACCGTCAGTCCTCCAGGTGTGATCGCGATCGGCAACGTTCCATTCAGGGTCCCGGTTCCTTGTATTCCCTGATTGTGTTCCACGCTCAGAACCTTGGCCAGATCCAGATCTCGCAGTATCACTGTCGCATGATAGGGTGGCTTGGCAACGTCCGCCAGGATACCCGGGCTGGCGACCGAGCCTCCGAACATCTCGCATCTGAAATCTTTCGCCTCAATGACCTGTAGTCCCTCATGAAATTTCCATGATCCTTGGAGTAGTGCAGACAGGTTCGTCACTTCAATGCCAATCTGTACCGATCCGATGGTCACCGGCGCCGGTTCGACAGTCACCAGCGAGTCAAACCCATTTGTGCGTAAGGCCATCGTTGTATTGGCATCTTTGACGACATACCCGTCATACCGGCCGGACAGTTTATCGGCGACGATCTTGATCATTCCCGATGTCAGCTGAAATCCATGCGCCGACTCCCCTAATCCGCCCGACCACGAGGCGTTGATCGTGGACGCGACCCGGCCATCCAGTATTTCTACCGGCATCGGCAATCCGGAAACCAGCCGGCTCAACCGGCGATCCTCGCTATCAAAGACAATGGGACCAATCATGCCATGCGCGGTGCCCTGCCCTGCCGTAAACGGCTGCTCAATCTCGGCTGTGACCAAACTCGCGCGCAAGGGAGCGTCAATACGAAGATCCGCTCTGATCCCTGCTTGATTGGCGGTAAACCGGACTTTCCAATCCGTCGCCGGAACTTTCAATGGAGCAAGATCGGGCGACACTCCACCCATTGAGATCCTGCCTTGCGCATTCCATGATTTCGCGGTGACTTCAGCAAGCTGCAGCGCGACGGCGCCTTGATCAATATGAATGTCCTGGCCCATCACGTTCATCGTTGAAAGACGCATCGCCACAGTCGCCGGCCCGGCGCTGCAATGAATATCAGGGAGATCGCAACGTACGGAAAGTTCGTCGGACAGCTGAAGCATCACTTTCGGCACAGCAACAGTCCCGTGGTGAATCTGCTTGACGGTCACGAACGATTCGGGGAACAGCGTTCCTCCTATCGATGCGTGTGTCAGAGACACGGTTCCTCGGAGATCGGCCATCGCTTCCTGAGCAGACAGCATCTCAGTGATGGCTTTGGGAACGACTCCTGTCACCCGATAGGTTCCCTCCGCCGACACCAGCTCGCTCCCCGCTCCTTCTGCGCGGCTCGTTTGAAACTGCCCAACCAATGGTCCTGCAGTTTTTCCGTAG
>JABMDG010000089.1:21846-26414 GCA_015904045.1 Nitrospira sp. | reverse complement strand
GACCATAGGACGCGGTATCACGGCCTTGAAATGTGAGATGTCCTCCCAGTTCCCCATCCCGATACTTGAGATTACCGGCAATCGTCACCTTGCGAAGCGGGCCGGTCGCTTGTTCTCGAAAGATTGTGACCCGATCCAGCTGTAACTCATCGAACGGAAGAATCGGCAAACGACGCAACAAATCACCGGCCGTCAACAAGCTCCAGGGCGATTCGTCGTCGTCAGCCTCACTTCGCGTCACCCCTTCCCCGTGATCAAGTCCGGACGCCGCCGAATTGAGCACTTGCACGGCGACATCGGGAAGCCACACCCGGGTGACTCGCCCACGGGCCAACTCCGGCAACCGATAGGCAATCTCGGCGTTCGTAAGGGAGATGAGCACTTGCTCTCCGCCGATATTCTGCTGAAAGGCAACGACGGGAATGTGCATCCCGTCCCAACGTGGATACCCCAGCTGAATCATCACATGCTTGTAGCCGTCCTGACGAAGTCCTTGAGCCAGGAAATACGATGCCGTTAACGGGAGGATCAAATAGATACCCACCACAGCGAGCACGCTGAAAAACAGACCGATCTGATATCGACGTGACAGCATTGGCTTTACCAAACGTAATACTGGTCCGATTGGTTGTCGAATATTTGCACAAGTCTGTCAAGGGGACTGACGCACGCCAACGCAGCTCCCCCGACTCCAGCGCGTCTGCGTTGACAGGGTTTCACCCAGACCGGTATCGTGTGCCAACATTCTTTCGACCACAAGCTTCGAGTCACACATTGTTTTCTATCCAATCCGCCCGCCGTTTTTTCAACATCTCGGGCACCGTTACACCGGCTCCGCCGCACGCATGGGCGATGACACTCGCGCTTCTTTGTGGGTGCCTTGCAGAGACACCGCCCGTTTTCGCGGCAGATACGCAGTCGGAACGGTCGAGCGACCGGTACATCCGGGAGTTGGATAATCTCTCCGCTCTCTGGAGCTTGTACAAACAAACCTTCATTGTGAATGGCCGGGTGGTGAGCTGGGATGAACAGGGTGTCACGACGTCTGAAGGTCAGGGGTATGCCATGCTCCGCGCGGTGTGGTCCGGGGATCGCCTCATGTTCGACCGTGTATGGGCCTGGACAAAAGAACATCTTCAAGTGCGCAACGACAAATTATTCGCCTGGAAATGGAAGGGCACGGTCTTGTCGGTGAATTCGGCTACCGATGCCGATACGGACATCGCGCTCGCGCTCATCCTGGCCGCGCGGCGCTTCGATCAGCCGGCCTATGAGCAGGAAGCCTTGGCGATTCTCACGTCGATCTGGGACCTCGAACTTTTGCATACCGATTCCCACATCTATGTCACTGCAGGCAATTGGGCGCGATACGAGGATCATCCGGTCATCCATGTCGCCTATCTTGCGCCCTATGCCTATGAAGTCTTCGCAGCCGTCGATGGAGCACATCCCTGGGCGCGCGTCATCGACGATGCGTACGCGACCCTGCACTGGCTGTACGACCAGGAGCAAGTTGCGCTGCCCCCGGACATTATCTATTGGAATCGCACGACACAGCAGCTCTCCCTGCGGCATCCCACGAACGGCCGCGTATCGGAATTCAGCTATGACGCATTCCCCATCTTCTGGCGTGTCGCCCTGGATGCACAGTGGTTCAACCGTGCGGAGGGGCCGTTGCGGACCACGATGCTCGCTTTCTTCCAACGCGAATGGCGCGCCCATGGACGGCTCGTCGATCATTACGCACTCGATGGAACTGCCCGTTCCGTGATCGAAGGACTGCCGCTCTACGCGACGGTATCTGCGCTGGCACTCCACGAACAACCGGACTTCGCATCGACCCTCACTCAGCGAAAATTGACTGATCTGCTACGAACTGCATTGGCGGGAAAAGCGACGCCGTACTACTTGCATAATTGGCTGTGGTTCAGCCAGGCCACGTCGCTTCAACAGGCGAGACACTACGACGAATTCCTCGGCTTTCTGCGGCCTTTTGATTTCGCGGGATTTTCGGCTCACTTCCCCTGGGAACTCTTCGCCGTGGGCCAAGGTTGCGCAGCATCATTACTGGTTTTTCCTGGCTCGATGGCATCCGGTTTTCATGGTGGCGTTCCTCCTGTGCGCGTTGACACTGTGTGTTCGCTATCTCTGGTGGCGGCTGTTCAACACGCTGAACACGATCGAATCGGGCGGTCTCGTCATCAGCCTCTCTCTCTGGATCGCCGAATGGTATGCTCTCTCGACGGTGCTGCTTCTGCTCGTGCAAGTCGGCGTGGGGCGGCGCCGTCCTCCCACTATGGCACCTTCGACAGCGGAGGGATTCGCCCCTACGGTCGATGTCTTGATCCCAATTTATTCAGAGTCCTGCGCCATTCTGGAACAAACACTCATTGGGGCCTGCGCGATGACCTATGGACCGAAGCGCATCTATGTCCTCGATGACAGCCATCGTAACGAGGTCGCGCAGCTGGCCAGTCGCTTTGGGGCCACCTACATCAGAGGACCCCGCAAACATGCCAAGGCCGGAAATCTCAACCATGCGCTCACTCAGACGGACGGTGAATTGATCGTGGTGTTCGACACGGACCACATTCCCGTCACAAGCTTTCTCCAGGAAACTGTGCCATTCTTTGCCGATCCTCATATGGGATTCGTCCAAACCCCGCATCACTTTTATAATCAGGACATCTTTCAGCGCGCGCTCCGGACGTCTCCTCACATCCCAAACGAGCAGGACATGTTCAACCATGCCATCCAGGGTGCGCGCCAGAGCTGGGGCGGTTCATTCTTTGTGGGAAGCGGAGCGGTGTTTCGCCGGACCGCTATCATGGCATTGAATGGATTCAAGCTGATGAGCATCACCGAAGATATCCACACCAGTCAGCACCTGCATGCCCATGGTTGGAAATCGGCATTCGTCGATAAGGATCTGGCTGTGGGATTGACGGCAGAGAACCTGGCCTCCTATTTGGTCCAGCGGCGACGCTGGATGCTGGGCTGTCTCCAGATCTTCTTCAAAGACAATCCTCTTTTCTGCCGCGGTCTGTCGATCCGCCACCGGGTCGGCTATTTTGCCTCGCTCTACTATTTCTTCTTCCCTGTTGCGCGTGTGATTTTCTGGATCACCCCACTGTACTTTTTACTTTTCCATTTGCACCCGATTTTTGCCGACGTCTCGATCTTACTGGCGTACCTGCTCCCATTTCTTGTGCTGGTTCCCCTGATCTCCTCCGTGCTGCTGCCGGGCTGGCCCCGGCTGCTGTGGTCGACGGTATACGAAACCACCGTCTGCTTTCCGCTTTTCCGCTCCATGTTTGACCTGCTGCTTCCAAAACGGATGGGGTTTAAGGTCACCCCGAAGGGGCTGGTCTCGCACAGCCGATCGTTCGACTGGCGTTCATCTGCAGGCCTACTGGCTGCCACAACCATCACCCTCCTGGCGCTCGGCAAAGGACTATGGGAATTTTGGTATTTCGGCATCGAAAAAGACGCCTATTTCTTCAATCTCAGCTGGGCCGCCATCAATCTGATCGGCCTCGGCGCCGGTTTGCTCATGGCCTGGGAACAGCCGCAGCGGCGCGCCGAGGAACGAATTCGCAAAGCCATTCCGCTCCGCCTGGAGGCCGAAGGTTACTCACTCGATGGCCTGAGCCGGGATGTGAGCCTGACCGGATTATCCCTGGAGACGGCTCATACCGACTCGATTCCCTCGATTGTCAATCTCACAATTCATACAATTCCGCCCTTCACCTGTCAGGCTCGAGTCGTTTATCATGAGCCCCTGGCCGGCCGGGCTCGATGCGGCCTCGCCTTTGCCGACCTGAATGAGGAACATCGCCGGACTATGGTGTTGACGATCTTTGCCGATCCGGCCACGTGGTCCGCTGCACACCGGACCAACGTCCGCAGCAGGCTGCTGATGGCCGGCCATTTACTGACCGGCTTGTGGCGCAGCCTCACCCCGCTACGAACCAGACGGCGCAGGAATCCTCGACGAGGGCTCTACCGCCTGGGCACGGTCCAGATTCAGGATCACAGGCGCACCGTGCTTCTCCGTAATCGTTCAACCTGCGGCATCGGCCTCTTGATGTTCGGACCACCGTTGCCTTCAAATGAGGACTGGATAATTCAGGACACGACCGGATCGGCCCGCTACAAATCGTGTTACAGCAAACTGGTCGCTCCCGGAATCTGGCGGTCCGGCGCAACGTCCCGCGCAGCCGACCCCGTCATCGCGGGCTCCAGCCCATCGATCGCGTCATCAACACCCACGACTATCTGACTGAAAGGCAACACCGCGTATGCGTTACCGTCTCTTCATACTCTCTCTGACTGTCTGGCATCTGTTCGTGTGTTCGCCGAATACGTTTGCCGCGGACTTTGTCGAATCATGGTATCTCTCACGCGGACGAGCCAATATGGAAATCGAGAACTACAAAGCCGCGATCGAAGCGTTCGAGAAAGTCGTCGAGCATGACCCGGACCATCGCGAATCCTTACGCAGTTTGGGTATTGCCTACGAACGGCAAGGACTCAAGGATAAATCGATCGAGACCTTCGACCGCTAT
>JABMDG010000089.1:20235-21746 GCA_015904045.1 Nitrospira sp. | reverse complement strand
TCTGCACCCGATCTTTGCCGATGTCTCGATCTTACTGGCGTACCTGCTCCCTTTTCTTGTGCTGGTTCCTCTGATCTCTTCGGTACTGCTGCCAGGCTGGCCCCGGCTACTGTGGTCGACGGTGTACGAAACCACCGTCTGCTTTCCGCTTTTCCGCTCCATGTTCGACCTGCTTCTTCCGAAACGGATGGGCTTTAAGGTCACCCCGTAGGGGCTGGTCTCGCACCGCCGGTCGTTCGACTGGCGTTCATCTGCAGGCTTGCTGATTGCCACGACCATTACCCTCGTGGCGATCGGCAAAGGACTGTGGGAGTTCTGGTATTTCGGCATCGAGAAAGATGCCTATTTCTTCAATCTGAGCTGGGCCGCCGTCAATCTGATCGGCCTCAGCGCCGGCTTGCTCATGGCCTGGGAACAGCCACAACGGCGCGCCGAGGAACGAATTCGGAAAGCAATTCCGCTCCGGCTCCAGACCGACGGCTATTCACTGGATGGCCTGAGCCGGGACGTGAGTCTGACCGGATTGTCCCTGGAGACGGCTCATGCCGACTCGATTCCCTCAATTGTCAATCTCACAGTTCATACAATTCCGCCCTTCACCTGTCAGGCTCGAGTCGTTTATCATGAGCCCCTGGCCGGCCGCGCTCGATGTGGCCTCGCCTTTGCCGATCTGAATGAGGAGCATCGCCGGGCTATGGTGTTGACGATCTTTGCCGATCCGGCCACATGGTCCGCTGCACACCGGACCAGCGTCCGCAGCAGGCTGCTGATGGCCGGCCATTTACTGACCGGCTTGTGGCGCAGCCTCGCCCCGCTACGAACCAGACGGCGCAGGAATCCTCGAATAGGGCTTTACCGTCTGGTCACGGTCCAGATTCAGGATCACAGGCGCACCGTGCTTCTCCGTAATCGTTCAACCCGCGGCATCGGGCTCCTGGTGTTCGGACCACCGTTGCCTTCGAATGAGGACTGGACGATTCAGGATACGAACGGATCGGCCCGCTACAGACCCTGTTACAGCAAACTTGTGGCTCCCGGCATATGGCGGTCCGGTGCAACGTCCGGCGCCGCCGGCCCCGTCATCGCGGACTCCGGTCCATCGATCGCTTCATCAACACCCGCGACTATCTGACTGAAAGGCAGCACAGCGTATGCGTTACCGTCTCTTGGCACTCTCTCTGACTATCTGGAGTCTGTTCGTGTGTTCGCCGGATACGTCCGCCGCGGACTTTGTCGAATCGTGGTACCTCTCACGCGGACGAGCCAACATGGAGATCGAGAACTACAAAGCCGCGATCGAAGCGTTCGAGAAAGTCGTCGAGCATGACCCGGACCATCGCGAGTCCTTACGCAGTTTGGGTATTGCCTACGAGCGGCAGGGACTCAAGGATAAGTCGATCGAGACCTTCGACCGCTATCTTGCGAAATACGACGACGATCCTGAGATTGCGTTCAAACAGGCTCAGGCCCTGGAGTGGTCCCGCTATGCCACGTATCGCGAGAAAGATATG
>JABMDG010000089.1:16215-20135 GCA_015904045.1 Nitrospira sp. | reverse complement strand
GAACAACCACAACGGCGCGCCGAGGAACGAATTCGGAAAGCCATTCCGCTCCGTCTGGAGGCCGACGGCTATTCACTCGATGGCCTGAGCCGGGACGTGAGCCTGACCGGAGTATCTCTGGAAACTGACTTCACCGACTCGATCCCTTCAATTGTCAATCTCACAACTCATACCATTCCGCCCTTCACCTGTCAGGCTCGAGTCGTTTATCATGAGCCCCTGGCTAGCCGTGCTCGATGTGGCCTGGCCTTAGTCGATCTGAATGAGGAGCATCGCCGGGCGATGGTGTTGACGATCTTTTCCGATCCGGCCACATGGTCAGCCGCGCACCAGACTAGCGTCCGCAGCAGACTGCTGATGGCAGGCCATTTACTGGTCGGCTTATGGCGCAGCCTCGCCCCGCTGCGAACCAGACGGCGCAGGACTCCTCGAACAAGGCTCTACCGTCTGGCCACAATCCAGACCCAGGATCAAAAGCGCACCGTACTCCTCCGTAATCGTTCCGCCTGCGGCATTGGCTTCCTCCTGTTCGGATCACCATTGCCTTCGACTGAGGACTGGATTATTCAGGACACGACCGGATCGACCCGCTACAGATCGTGTTACAGCAAACTGATAGCTCCCGGAATCTGGCGGTTCGGCGCAATGTCCAGCGCAGCCGGCCCCGTCATCCCGGACTCCGGCCCGGCAATCGCTTCACCAACACCCGTTTCGATCTAACTGAAAGGCAACACAACGCATGTGGCACCGTCTTTTCATATTTTCTCTGACTGTGTTGAATCTGTTCGTGTGTTCGCCGGATACGTTTGCCGCGGACTTCGTCGAATCGTGGTACCTCTCACGCGGACGAGCCAATATGGAGATCGAGAACTACAAAGCCGCGATCGAAGCGTTCGAGAAAGTCGTCGAGCATGACCCGGACCATCGCGAATCCCTACGCAGCTTGGGTATTGCCTACGAACGGCAAGGACTCAAGGATAAGTCGATCGAGACCTTCGACCGCTATCTTGCGAAGTATGACGACGATCCTGAGATTGCGTTCAAACAAGCGCAGGCCCTGGAGTGGCCCCGCTATGCCACGTATCGCGAGAAAGATATGCTCAAGTACTACCGCATGGGACTCAAGCGACAGGACGATCCGGCAATGCGGTTACGATACGCCAGTCATTTAGCCGGCCAAAAGGAGACGGCGCAAGAAGCCGTGGCCCAGTACGACAGAGTGCTGGCCTCACAGCCGCACAATTCACAAGCGCATCAGGGACTGGCCAAGGCCTATGCCTGGCTCGGCCAGAATGATCTGGCACTCCATCACGCCAATCTCGCGCGGCACGCGGCACGCCGTGAGCCCGGCGACATGACCGCCTTGCGGCGCGATATGCTCAAAGGACGGGAACCGGCCGTGGAGGGCGTGCTCTCGGTGTTGGCGCAGCCGGAGAAACCGTTCGAGCTGTATGGAATTCGTCTGGGTTCACGAGGCAAAGTGGATGTGAGTCCCTTTACCACCACTACATTGGAAGTCGGCGGGGAGCATTTCTGGAGTTCATCGGAACAACGAACCGGCGGATATCTTTCATTCGGCAACCAACTGCGGATCAACCCGACACACCGCTTCGATATGCTTATCGAGTATCATGACGCGCCGCGCGGTGACGGCATGGCCTACAAATTCGAGTACGTGTACGACAGACCGTCGATCTCGATCCGCCCGGGCGTGAAGAGAGAATTCCGCTACGATTCATTTGCCGCACTCGTCGGCTCGCGAACGACCGGGCAACTGCTCGGCCTGGCGCGATCGACGCTGTTCTATACTGATGTCGCCTTCGACATCGGTTCCGTTCATCTGGACATCACCCCCTTTGTCGGATGGGTGAGCGCAGAATCTGTGAGTAAGAACGAGCAGGCAGGCCTCGCCGCCAAAGGGGCCATGCCCCTCTGGCAAACCGGCAATTGGGAATGGTCCGGGGAGTATCTCTTCTATGTGACGCACTATGGTGAGAATCAGAGCGGTTTCCGTTCAAGTCCGACAGAACCGACTGCCGGCGGCTACTTCAGTCCGCAAATCTTTGTGAATCAGATTCCCCGGCTCGCCGCCAGCTATACCATCGACGAAAAACAGGACTTCACCATTGCAGCCGGACCGGCAGTTCAATATGTTGATGAGTCGGCGAGAGCTGCCCCAAACCGGCAAGTGGGAATGGTCCGGGGAATATCTCTTCTATGTGACGCACTACGGAGAGAATCAGAGCGGTTTCCGTTCAAGTCCTACAGAACCGACGGCCGGCGGCTACTTCAGTCCGCAAATCTTTGTGAATCAGATTCCTCGGCTCGCCGTGAACTATACGATCAATGAGAAACAGGACTTCGCGATTGCGGCAGGCCCGGCGATACAATATGTCGATGAATCGGCGCAAGCCTCACATCTCCGCATCGGAGGCGACGCCCACGCGGCTTATACGGCGCGCCTCTCGAAACCCTGGCTCCTGAAAATCATGGTGGACTACACGCAGATCTCCAGCGTGTATACACGGGTTCAAGGTAGTGCGTTGCTGGTGTATACGTTCTACTAGTCTATTCGTGAGGAACACGCGTCTATGCGATTACGGAACCGGCGGTATGAAGCGCAGGCTGAGACGGGCGCTCATCATGCCGCCAGTTGTCTCAACGCCGGCTTGATACGCTTTCGCGTCTGCCGGTGCAAGCAGTCCTCCACGGCATCGATCAGCAGATTGAGCTGGGAGTGCTGGAAGCCTATCCGTTTGAGACAGGGGTCGCTCAGAAGCCCGACAAGAAGGCTGATCGCCGTAATGAAGAGTCCCACCAAGAGCGTCGCACCCGCAATTTCCCAGAACGATGGGTTCGGTGGAAACACCGAATAGAACACCGAACCAAGACTCGATCCCAAGATAAATTTCGAAGCCGCCTTATCATGAGCCCTGTCCCTGGCGATCTTTTCACCGATCCCGGAGATGCTCAGCGAATGATCGCCGAAAACAAGCCAGCCGGTCCCCAAAGTCGCCACTGTCGCTATCGCGTCGAGGATCACCGAACGGCTGGAAGAATGGGCGGCAATGATAGCCCGGATGTCGGAAAGTTCTCTCAGCGTTTCATTCGGCAGCATGCCTGCTTTGAGCAATGGGCCCAGGTGGTGATGCCGTTCGATGTACCCAAGAAAACCATTCGGACGGGGTTTTTGATTCTCTATCGTCAGCGGCCATTCCAGTAACTCGCTGGCGACCAACCGTTCGATTTCTCTTTGGTATCTTGTTTTGAAGCCGGACGGCAGAAGACTGATCAAATCTGTGCCGGGACGCCAGCCTAACTTCACCGGAATCTCGATGAGTTTCTTGAGAAAGAGCGACGGAATCGCCCAGAGCGCATTCGCCGGATGGTACAGCAGATCGGTGACAAGCGACTGTTTTTGCAGTGCGATTGTTTCCTGAATCGAATAGTGCCGTTCTACGAAACTGTCTACGCGGTTACGGCAATCCTCGACATATTGCTCAACACACTCTTCGAGACTCAGAATCGCCAATGCTGCCTGCTGATCGTTCATCGTACGTCCTCCAACCATGCAGTATATAAAATCCTCGCCATGGCTCAAGCAAATCTCTTTCTTAGCCTGGAGGGGCCTAGCGACATGTGAAGCGGAATCTGCGCAGACCAGGCGGATTACAATTCTGATTTCATTTTTCGCCGGACAGCGTAGGCTGATCCAGTCTGCGCAATCAGTTGCGCGATCGGTTCATGCACAAAGGCCCCGTCATAATGACAAGAATCGACTATTGGCCCGTCGATATTCCCATCACGGACCCGTTTGTCGTAGCAACGGGCGCGCGTACGGTTGCAGAGAATGTCTTCGTACGTCTCACCCTGAGCGACGGCACGCAGGGTTATGGCGAAGCGGCGCCGTTTCCCGAAGT
>JABMDG010000089.1:8365-16115 GCA_015904045.1 Nitrospira sp. | reverse complement strand
CCCGCTCCTCTGGCCTGCGGGGCGGAGGCCCCTCGTGAATGAGCACCCAGCAGCGGTCAAAAATCTTTGTGCGGAGCTGGTCCGGAATATTGAGAACGGTCAGACGGGATGTGCACAGTGCCGTGATCAACAGGGCGAACTGAAGATCGGGCATATTGGGGTGATCGATATTGAGTGTCTGCATGATCTGTTGCCTCCCACGCGAAACGTCGGAATGGCTTCAAAGCAGACGACGTGCCGGTGTCGGACGGTCGAGTTCAGATTTCAGTGTAGATGGGAAAACCAGGGTACGCGTTGCGCGCCATTCCACCCTCATCTACCTCGTTTCAGATCGTCGGCATGGACCGTCAGCTGAAGGATGGAAGATCCGGACGCGTCGTGTGGATCATGCGCCCGAATCTTCCACCCATGCCGTTATGTCGTCAGGAGCGCTGCCGCCGCCGGCTTCTGGACAAACTCCTTGTAGCCGTACCGCTCCGTCAAGTACGCCTTGGCTTCGTCGCTGACGTACTCGGTGAATTTGTAGCGATCATCTTCGACGGTCTTGGCATCCGCCATCACCTGGTCGGTCGGGATCGCATACTCGATGTTGCAGGACGTATAGGCTTGAATATAGGTCGGACCGACTTCTCGTGCGATCAGGACCGCCTTCTTGATACAACTTTCCACCCGCCGTGGATTGTTCGGCACGACGGTGGCGATGTAGGCGCAGCCGGCGATCTTCGCCATGGCGACCATATCCATCTTTTCGAATTTCTTGCCGAGCGGGGCCATCTTGAGCACCGCCCCTCTGACCGTCATGCCGCTTTCTTGTCCGCCCGTATTGCCGTAGACCTCGTTATCCAGCATGATCGTCGTGAACCGTTCCTTCCGGAACCAGGAATGGAGCACTTGTTGAAAACCGATATCGGCCGTGCCGCCGTCACCGGCCATCACGACGACATCCTTGGGCTGGTCGCCGAACCGGATCCGCAATCCGCGCGACAACCCGCTGGCAACCCCGTTCTGATCACCGTAATTGCCGTAGACGAAGGGAATGGCGGCCTGCGAAATGGCCAGTCTGCCGCATCCGGCTGTCCCGACCGTAATCGTGTCTTCGGGATTCGGAAATGCGATAATGGCCAACCGGATGAACAGGGTCATGGCGCACCCGGCACACATGGGATGCTCCTCGAGAATTTCTTTGAAGCTACCCATCTGCGAGACCGTCGTTTTCTTCCCGAAGGGACCGTGCTCCACCATATCCCGATATTCTTTCGGCATGAACACGTCGAATCCTGGCGTGAATTTCACATAATTGAGACTCATCCGACACCTCACTCTCTCTGTGACCCGCGGTTGCGGGGGTAATGTATATGGCTGTTACGAAACCAACTGTTTCGCGGCGGCCTTCTTGTCTTTCGCCTTGGCGGCGATGTCTGCCAGCAGCGCCTTCGCAGGCTCACTGATATATTCCTTGAACGCAAACCGCTCGTTCGGTTTCTCCGCGTCGCGCATTTCCTGTAATCCCTCCTGGCTGTCCTTGCCGATCTCCAAAATGCAGGGCGTGTAGAGCTGGAGATAGGTGGGGCCGATTTCCCGCGCGATCAATCGACGTTGGCGCGCCGGACGGCTTCTTTGATGACTTCGCTGCCGGTAAAGAACGACGGTGTACGCGGAGCCTCGTTCATCATCACGCGCGGATCGGTAATGATTTGGCCTTTTCTGTTTTTGGTGCCGATGATTGACGTGGTGTCCATGATCCAGTCTCCTTCATGATCCGGTTGCGCGTTCGGACCGATGCCGGAACGCGAGGACCTTATGCGCTGAATGAACTGCCGCAGCCACAGGTTGTTTTCGCCTGCGGGTTCTTGATGGCAAAGCCGGAACCTTGAACCGTGTCATGGAAATCGACTTCGCAGCCAGCCAGCAGCGGGGCGCTTTGGGAGTCCATGATGACCTTCACGTCGCCCTTTTCGATCACCGTGTCGTCTTCGCTCATGGCGGACTCGAAGCTCATCCCGTACTGGTAGCCATGGCAACCGCCGCCCTTCACGTATACGCGCAGACCAACCGTGTCCTTCTCTTCCTGCATGAGTTCCCGGATCTTTTCTTCTGCCGTCGGTGTGATGGTAATCATGGTGTGGCTCCTTTTCTGCCTTAACTGACATGGTCGACAGACCTGAAATCAAATCCTGCGTGGAGACGCCTCGGCACCCTCAAGCGACGATGGCTCTTGGATAAAGGACGTCTACACAGGTATTTCGAAGAACATTCGGCGTAGAAGCGGCGGAGACCAGGGAATCAGTCGCGCAGGGAAGGGCAAAGACGCGCGAGGGATAGGATAGTCGGCGTAGCTCAGTACGTCATAGGATCACCTTGCGCGCATTGGGCATGGGAGTCAAGCGGTATTAAGGGGTAGAGACGGTATCGTTGTATGATTCTGCAGTCCATAAGCGACGGACGAGTCAATGGCTCAACCCAAATGCGCCACGTCATGACCAATCCGTCCGTGAGGATCTATGACCGGGGACTCGCCTGCGGCGCCGTCACTGCGCGCATTAAACGGGTCCGCTTCTACTACGCACTCCAGCGAGCAAGCACGGTACCTGGCCGCTCATTCCTTCTCCTTCTGAGTCTAACTGTCGAAACGTGCCTGTAGCGGTGACTTCTCCAAGCCCACATTATAGTGCTTGACTCCCATGCCCATTGCGCCCAGGGTGAAATTGTCCGGTGTGAAGCTCCGCTGACTGTCCCATCTCTCGCGCTTCCTGCTTTTTCTCAGCGTGACCGATTCCCCAGTCTCCGCCGCTCCGATGCCCGAGGTCCCCTGAACGGCTGCATGCCTTGTAGCCTGGTCTGCTGATGGAGGCGGCCAGGACGCTGGCATGGCTCCAGAGGACTTTTCGACTGATCTGCCATTCCATGGAGAGGAGTGAGCCATGTTCTACTATGCACTGGTGTTCCTGGTGGTCGGCTTGATTGCCGGCGTGCTGAATCTCGTCGGCGTATCTACGGTTGCGGTCCAGATATCGTGGATTCTGTTCGTGATCGGGATCGCATTGTTCGTGATTCATCTCATCACAGGGCGCACCGCTCGAGTGACGTAACCGGGGCCTGTCTGGTATTCCGACGGTTTCCGGCGTGACGACCCGGCCCCAATGTTAATCGCTACGCAAGGAGGAGGATGGTATGAACGCTGATCAACTCAAGGGGAAATGGTTGCAGTTCAAAGGCGACCTGCAAAAACAGTGGAGCAAATTTACCGATAATGACTTGCAAGAAATCGGAGGAAACTACGACAAGCTTGTCGGCAAAGTCCAGGAACGGTATGGCGAGAAAACACGCGAGCTGATGAAGTGGGCGGATCAGTGGTACCACAAGGCTCAACCGGACAAGACGGGGAAAAAGGCCCCGTGACCGGAATCGATCGATGGGAGATGTAAGACACTTTGACAACAACAAGGAGATGAGGCCATGAACACAATCTTACGCTGGGATCCAATGAGCAGAACTCGATGGAATCCATTCAAAGATCGGGATGAATTGGAAAGCCGTCTGGCGACGCTGTTTGCCGGTCGGGAGGCAACGGGCAACGGAGGAAAGGAAGCCTTGACGGTGACCCAGTGGTCGCCGCTAGTGGACATTATGGAAGATGAGAAGGAATACCTGATCAAGGCTGAATTGCCGGACATGAAGAAAGAGGACGTGCGCCTCACGGTAGAGAACGATGTCCTGGCGATTTCCGGCGAGCGGACATTCGAAAAGGAAGAAAAGGGGAGGAAATATCACCGGGTCGAACGCGCGTACGGGAGCTTCGTGCGCAGCTTCTCTCTTCCTGAGGATGCGGATGGAAGTAAGGTGACTGCCGACTTCAATGACGGCATGCTCCAGGTGCATCTCCCGAAATCCGAGAAGGCGAAACCGAAGGCCATCGAGATCAGGGTGGGCTAGTGTTGCATTGATTCGGGGGCGTCAGAGAAGGCTTCGTACGCACCGGCGAGGATGGAGCCTTGCTGACGCACTGTATAGTGCGTGATTTCCATGCACATTGCGCCCAGGGTGATGGTGCCGGTGTGAAGCTCCGCTGACTGTGCCATCTCTTGCGCTTCCTGCTTCTTCCCAGCGTGGCCGATTTCGCTGATGCAACAGCTGGCGAGTGGCGCACAGCATCAGGTCTTCCGGGGGATTCTCACCGCTTCATGCCATAACCGTCCGGTCATAATCAGGAGCTCAGTCGCCGTTTGATCGAGGAGTATAGGCCATAGCCTTAAGCCACCAGCCCAGTTACGAGTAACCCAAGTGCAGTCGGAAGGCATGGTGAGGCAGGGTCATCGAGTCCGTACATGCCGATGACGAACCCTAGAGCAACGGCGACGATACCGACCGATCGCGCGATGATGCCCCTCAGCGCCCAATTATTCGGTGACGAGGTGTTATCAGGCAGCATTCTGCCAGTCTACATTTGCATTGAACGAGAGTTCAATTACCCCCGAAAGAGAAGGATTCGGTTGAATCTTGAACCGAAGGAAGGGAAATGGCGTCGGCAACCATGTTCACGCGGAATGAGAGCACTCATCCGGGCGCGTTACGAGAGCGGCAGACAGATCGCTGGCTCAAAATTCAGTGGGTCAGGTCGCCTTGCGATAAGGATCGTCGAAGATCACGCCGCATTCCAGGCATCGCACCCTTCCGGTTGGGTTGCCGCTTCTGGTTCGGACGTCATCGATGAGCCGCTGGTGTGCGCAGCCTGTGTTCGCCCCAGAGATGCTTGTGATCCGATCGGGTACTTGAATCAACTGAGTGTCCATAAGCACCTCCGTTGCGAGGGGCGTTGGCTCGACAGGTCCTGACTCGATCTCACTCCCATCCGTCTCTTCAGTCTCTTCGCCGTGGCCGTCAGCCAGCGCGGCATAATGGCGGGCCCACGTCAGATACATTAATCCACTGTCTCGTATCGCATCAGCTCCCTTGAGCAACGTGCCGACCACCGCAGTATCTCTTCCGCTCACCGCAAGGTCTGCGGCGCGACGCCTCAATGCCGGGGCCAACGCAGCGATCAATGTGGCCATCTCACCGACCAACTGCCGAACGTCTGGTGCCGCGTGAAGCCTGCGGTCCGGCGCATCCGCCGCCTCCTCTTGACCGGCTGCGTCACTCGTGTTGGATAGTTGAGGATACAATCGCTCGAATCGATCGATCAGAGGCTGTGCTCCAGGTGTGCTGACTTGCGTCGGCTCGCTGACGGGATGATCCCATTTGAGAGTCCGGATGCCGGCCTCGGCGAGGATACTGCGGATGGTTTCGACCACCGCGTCCAGCGTCACCTCGGTCCAGGGCCGCAAGTCGAGCACCCGCTTCTCAGGCCTGTGGGGCGGAGGACCTTCGTGAACCAGCACCCAGCAGCGGTCAAAAATCTTTGTGCGGAGCTGGTCCGGAATATTGAGGACGGTCAGACGGGATGTGCACAGTGCCGTGATCAACAGCGCAAACTGAAGATCGGGCATGTTGGGGCGATCGACATCGAGTGTTTGCATGATCGCGTACCTCCCAGGGAGGCGTTGGGGAGATTTCCGGCGATGACGACGCCTGAGTCGTGGATGGTTAGGGCTCAGCCGGTCGGCGATGGAAGGTTCGGACGCGTCGTGTGGACGCTGTATCCGAACCTTCCGTCCATGCCGTTATGTCGTCAGCAGAGCTGCTGCCGCTGCCGGCTTCTGAGTGAACTCTTTGTAGCCGTACCGCTCCGTCAAGTACGCCTTGGCTTCGTCGCTGACATACTCGGTGAATTTGTACCGATCATCCTCGACAATCTTGGCGTCTTCCATGACCTTGTCGGTTGGGATCGCGTACTCGATATTGCAGGATGTATAGGCCTGAATGTAGGTCGGACCAACCTCGCGAGCGATCAGCACGGCCTTCTTGATGCAGCTTTCCACCCGGCGCGGATTATTCGGCACGACGGTGGCGATGTAGGCGCAGCCGGCGATCTTGGCCATGCCGACCATGTCCATTTTCTCGAACTTCTTGCCGAGCGGCGCCATCTTGAGCACCGCTCCTCTGGTCGTCATACCGCTTTCTTGTCCGCCCGTATTCCCGTATACCTCATTATCCAACATGATCGTCGTGAACCGTTCCTTCCTGAACCAGGAATGGAGGACTTGTTGGAATCCGATGTCGGCCGTACCGCCGTCACCAGCCATCACGACGACATCCTTGGGCTGGTCGCCGAAACGAATCCTTAATCCGCGCGACAGCCCACTGGCGACCCCGTTCTGATCCCCGTAGTTGCCGTAGACGAACGGAATCGCTGCTTGTGAAATCGCCAGTCGGCCGCAGCCTGCCGTTCCGACGGTAATCGTATCCTCGGGATTCGGGAATGCGATAATGGCTAATCGGATGAACAGGGTCATCGCACAGCCGGCGCACATCGGATGCTCCTCGAGGATTTCTTTGAAATTACCCATCTGCGAGACCGTCGTTTTCTTCCCGAAGGGACCGTGCTCCACCATATCCCGATATTCTTTTGGCATGAACACGTCGAATCCTGGCGTGAATTTCACATAATTGAGACTCATCCGACACCTCACTCTCTCTTTGTTGTGGTTGTGGGCCCTGTGCCGTTATCCCTGTAGAGCTTGTTCAGCTTCCGCGCCCAGCCAGCACGCCGGATCGCACGCCGATCGCTTTCTTGATTTCCTCCACGATGATTTCCGGCGGCATGGTCATGCCCCCACAGACGCGCGGTCCGGCAATGATCCGCTCAGTGCGGGGGAGCGTGGCTTTGAGTTCTCGCGCCAGCCACCCGATGACATTGAACTCGGGCACGATGATGTGCGAGGCATGCTTGGTCGCTTCCCGCAGTTCTTCCTCCGGCCAGGGGCGCAGGGTCTTGATCTTTACCAGTCCAACACGAATCCCCTCATCGCCCAGCAGGCGGATGGCTTCCCGCCCCTGGGAGACGGCGGTTCCAGACGAGACGATGAGGATGTCGGCATCGACGTTCTCCGTCTCGATCAGGCCGTCAAGCCAGGCGATCGTGTGCTTGCGCGACCGTTCCGCGGCGGCCCAGACTTCTTGTTGCCAGCTCGCGTGCGTGGCATAGCTGATGTAGTTGCTCTTCATCACGAAGGGATCGCGCATCATCCGGACCGGGGGACATTCCATGTCCATGCAGGGCACCGGGGACCGATAGGGATCGTAGGGCGGCAGGCACATCTCGACCGGAGTCAGGTCAACCGTATCTTTCGTATGGGTGACGAAAAATCCATCGCAACAGAGGGCCAGGGGGAGGTGGACATCCGGTTCCTCCGACACCATGTAGCCCTTGAGAATCCAGTCATAGAAATCCTGTGCGGTTTCCGCATGCCAGACCAGCATCCCGGTCTGCATGAGATAGGCAATCTCGATCGTGTCCGGCTGGATCGAGAGCGGTGAATTGATTCCTCGACATGTCACGATACATTGGATCGGTAATCTGGCCCCGGCCCACATCGGAAAGTTTTCCATGGCTCGCAGGGTTCCCGGCCCCGCGGTCGTCGTGAAGACACGGGCCCCGCCAAAGGCGGCGCCGGCGCACTGTGACATGACCGCAAATTCGCTCTCCCCGCGGAAATAATCGCCGATATAGCCCTCGGCAAAGAGCTCCCCGCACAGGGCGGCCGCCTCGCTCTGAGGCGTAATCGGATAGGCCACCATCACATCGACGTTCGCGCGTCTGACGGCTTCTTTGATGACTTCACTGCCGGTGAAGAACGACGGTGTACGAGGG
>JABMDG010000089.1:4996-8265 GCA_015904045.1 Nitrospira sp. | reverse complement strand
GACCCGCAACTCTCGCAGGTCTTGCTGGCCGGACTGCCGACGATCGTCAAGGTCCATATTCGGGACAGCCCATCTGGACAGTGGATTGAAGATACTTTCCGCTATTCAGTCGATCATGCCGAGGCCTCTGGCCCAGGCGGTGCTGCAGCGATCGCGAAATTATCCGAATTGCTGTTTGTGGAAACATTACGTCGCTACATTGCCCAACTGCCGCAGACACAGACGGGCTGGCTCGCCGGCGTACGTGATCCGGACGTGGGAAAAGCGCTGGCGCTCCTACATCGACAGCCGGCTCACCCTTGGACGATTGCATCGCTGGCCAATGAAGTTAGTCTTTCCCGTTCCGTATTGGCGGAGCGATTTCGGCATTATCTGTCAGACACGCCGATGGGGTACCTGACACGGTGGCGATTGCAGCTCGCTGCTCAAGTGCTGACGTCTACGTCCAAAAGTGTGGCCGAAGTGGCGGGCGAGGTGGGATATGAGTCCGAACCGTCATTCAATCGCGCCTTCAAGCGGGAGTTTGGGATACCTCCGGCGCGGTTCCGCAGCCAGGCAAGAAGTGCTCAACGTAAGACCTGATCGTGTATGGTGTTGGACGTGCAGCAAGACTACACGATCACCGAGCTTCGCTTCAGTGATCGTTACATGAAGCCATATCCCTGGATCGTGACAGCTGTGAACCAGGCCTCGACGGCTTGCCGCACGAGGACATCTTGCTGGGTACCGTATACGCAGGCCGCCTGATTATTTTCAGCCATATCGGAGGTCGAGGAAATGTTGTGGGATCGTGGGTCAGCAGTGAGTCTAGTCACAACCTCTATCGGAGCCTTCGCCTGGTTGCTCCTCGCCGGCTGCGTACCCATCGGTTCGCCGAAAGATGGGGGGCATTCCTCCTCTTCTGCCCCCTCCCAGGCAGCGAACCTGACCGTCATAGCCAACGGCGATTACCTGGAATCGTGCCGCGCGAAAGGCGTCCCGGCTCCTCCCGATTGGAAACGATCGTCTTCGAACTGGCAGAGCCACGGGAACCTCAACACTATCTTATTGACACCCAATACGACTGAGCCAACACCGGTGGATCAGCCGACATTCGCGAGCATCTGGTCATATGCACCGCCGCAGGGGAAAGGCGCCTGTCTCGCGCTCGGAAGAAGTGGAGGCTCGTTCCAAGTCATCTGCCAAAGCGCCACCACGGGGTACGCCTGTTTCTGGGGAAACGACCCGACCGCTGCCCTCACAAGCTGGACACCGGAAACGCCCGAGGTACGGATCGCCTCGCTCCGCGATCCCGTTCAGGGTTTTGCGCCGGGAACCGTGGCCTGCACCGAATGCCATCGCGGGAATAATGCCTTCCTGGTCGCCCCCGATGATCCGACCTGGGCCACGGTGATGCGACCGGAACCTCCACGCCCGACCTTTACCACGCGCGTGGAGCAGTCGTCACAGCAGGGGCAGTTCACGTTCGGCGCGACCACGACGACCTATCCGCGCTTTATCCCGATCGGAGGGAAAACCGTGGCCCTCAAGAATCCGCTTCCGACGATCCCGGGCTGTTCGGGAGCTTGCCACGAGTCTCATTATGAGATCCTGGACAAAGGTCATACGGTCGAAGGATACGTCAGGATACCGAGGCCCATGGGCCCCAACTGCGCGCGCAACTCCCCTGACAATGACCCGACCAGGAATTGCTATCAAAATTAGGAAAGGAACGGGAGAACGTTCGATGCGGTGTTACAACGAGGAAGCGAGATCCGTCGGCGGCTCCTCGCATTTCTTGCAGTTCAGGAAGGTGCCAAGATACTGATTCCGTCCGGACTCCGTCAGCACCCAGGGCCGGCTGAAAAACGGCGGCTGATGCCGCACATGCTGTCCATGGCCGCAGGCCAGATCTGCCACCCAATCACTCTCTTCATCCTGATGATAGCCGACAATGGGTTGGTTCATGAACGCGCAACAATGTCGGTCGCTTCACCATCGAACATTTGTCTGTCATTACCGTTTCTCAAACGGCAACTCCGGACGTTGAGCCGCGGAGAGGTAGGTCCATCGGTGTTCCTCGTCTTCATCGAAGCTTCCAATAAAGACCACGTCGCGGTCCAGATGCTGAAATTCGGAGAGCGTCGTCTGGCAGTCGACGGGGTTGATGATCCGCGCATCGAATTGCCCCACAACGTAAATCATCCCTTTGGACGCCAGAAAGATGTTTCGTCTGCTGACGTGTCCCGTGTTGGGGAACAGCTCTGTTGACGATTCGCACCTGCCCTCCCCTTGAACCTTCAACGTAAGCACGTGCCGGGAGAGAAAAGGGTCGGTGGCCATTCGCACGATCGTCAGGCGTAATTTTGCCGAGGGGATCTCCATGGACACCGGCTCAGGTGCGCTGCTGTTGCATCCTACACTCACCCACACGACACTCCCCAGAACAGCGGCCCTCCAGAGATGAGTCACTTTGGAGTTCCCACTTTCGGCGCGGCGCCGATGGCATCGAGGCCATCCTGCGCGCAGGCATCATCAAGATGAGCGCCCGGCGCTCCACCGACACCGATCCCGCCCACGATGTCACCACCGATCTCAATCGGCAGTCCACCGCCCAGGATCAACATGTCACCGTTGATATCGCGTAACGCCTGCAACGTCGGCACCTTCATGATGAGATCTGCCAACTCCGTCGTGGGCCTGCGCGTACTCGCCGCCGTATAGGCTTTTTTCCGGCTGCTATCGACCGTGTGCGATCCCGCTCCATCTGATCGTCCCATCGCGCGCAAGACACCGGACCGATCAACCACGGACACACTCACTCGGTATCCATCCTTCCTGCAGGATTCCAGTGCCGCGTGAATCGCTCTGTTGGCAACTCCAAGGGGTAATACCGATTCTTTCGGCAACTCGTCGGCCAAGGCCGGCCGCGTTGCCATCGGTCCATCTGCCAGTAACATTATCGCGGCGGCCACTGCAATGAGCACCCATCGACTCTTTCGCTCATTGACATCTTGTGTCATAGCAAACCTCCGACATTGTTAGCTTAAAACAAATTTGTGAATCCTGTGTGGAGAGTACGGACGCTTCCATCGTCCTGTCAAGAGAAGAGAAGTGAGGAAGGAAATCAGCGGTTGGCTCAACGACCGGTACGTTTCCGTGTCTTCTTTTGTGACGCCGCAGGGCGTGTGGCTTCCTTGCGTGAGCGTATGGTGATACGCCTGGGGCGAGTTGTGTCCGGTGCGATCGAGACTCCAAGGTCTTCGACTATGGCGCGCAACGGTTCCGCT
>JABMDG010000089.1:2571-4896 GCA_015904045.1 Nitrospira sp. | reverse complement strand
TGTATACGCGCCAGGCCGCCCAGGCATGGACCGGCGGATTGACGTCGCCGAAGGCCCATTCGTACGCCGGGATTTGCCCGTTCGGATGCATATACCACTCACGGAGCATCAGAATGAGCTGCTCCTTTGCAAAGGTCGAATCCACGATCGCCAACGGAATACAGTGAAACGCCAGGTCCCACGCGGCATACCATGGATATTCCCACTTGTCCGGCATCGAGATGACATCGGCATTGTACAGATGCGTCCAGTCAGCATTACGCCCACGAAGCCGATCACACGGCGGTTCCGGCATGCCCGGATCCCCCTTGAGCCAGCGATTCAGATCGTAGTGATAGAACTGTTTGCTCCACAGAAGCCCGGCGAAGGCTTGCCGTTGCACCAGCCGCGCATCGTGGGAGAGGCCCGGCGGCGCCAACTCATCGTAGAACTCGTCTGCTTCTAGGATTCGCTGCGTGAATACCGCGGTAAATTCATCGGACGACAGGCCCTGCTCACCGTCCTCATCTGTAAAGCGCAGGTGGATGACTTCCGATGCTCCAGACTCAAGAGTAAGGATGTAATGCGCCGCGGCCTTCGACCCCACCTGGTCAGGATTAACTGCGCTTCTATCTGATTTTATGACATATTCATGAAAGCTATCCTTTACATAATTCGACCCGTCTACATCGCCATACAGTCGCCGGCTGTTCGTTTCATTTTCTGTGAATAACAACTCCGGTTGCCGTTCACAAAAGAGACGACGCCGGCCATAGTATTCGTGGTCCAACTCGATCACGCTCATGCCTTTTGCCGCCGTTCCTTCCCGCATTCTCGGCCGACGGGCATCGAGCCCCCACGACCAGGTGTTCCGGAACCAGAGCGTGGGCAGGAGCGTGAGTTCAGCAGGGCCCGGTCCCTGGTTCGTCACCTGAATACGGATCAGTACATCTTCAGGACCGGCTTTGGCATATTCCACGGTGACATCAAAGTAGCGATTGTCGTCAAAGACCCCCGTATCGATCAGTTCATATTCCGGATCCCGCTTGCCCCGGCGGCCATTCTCCTCAATAAGCTTTTGATATGGAAATTCGGCCTGCGGGTATCGATAGAGATACTTCATGTAGGAGTGCGTCGGTGTTGAATCGAGGTAAAAATAATACTCTTTGACGTCCTCCCCATGATTCCCTTCGTTGCCGGTCACTCCGAACAGCCGTTCCTTCAGAATAGGGTCTCGTCCATTCCAAAGGGCGATCGCGAAACAGATGTGCTGGTGGCGATCGGAAATCCCTGCAATCCCGTCCTCATTCCAGCGATAGGCGCGTGACCGGGCGTGATCATGAGGAAAGGCTTCCCAGGCAGTGCCGTGCGGACTGTAGTCTTCACGCACCGTGCCCCAGGCGCGTTCGCTGAGATAGGGCCCCCACCGTTTCCAATGTTCTGTCCGGCGGGCGTCTTCTTCCAGGCGCCGGCACTCAGCTGATTGCGGGGTCTCAGAGAGGGATACTTTTCGGGTTGTGCCGGCCATGCAGCCCTTTCATGGAACAAGCTGATAACGACGTCAGCGTATCGATACCGTATCGCCAGGCTGAAGCGACCGTTACGATGCTCTCATCCCGCGGCCAAATCAACCGTGAGTTGCCACGCATCGACGCCTCAATACGGGAGCATACCTGTCTTCTTCTCGGTCGGTTTGGACTCCGACTCAAGAGTGAGCGGAGTCTGCCCGCGTGATTCTTGCGCGTTGGTCGAATGAACTGTGTGAATATTATGTGTGATTGATGATTCGGTGTCAGACTGACCGGTCGCTCACACTACATCGCAATGGAAGAAAACGGTCAGGAAGAGAAGAGGGCGGGGGTCGATCGAACGATGAAGACTTAACTCCAGACAACGCGTTCCTGATTTAATAGATAATCGATGACCTCAATACTGTTCTGCATCTGCATCTGAGCTTGTTCGGACATGGGCAGGACCGCGCCTACCAGCTTGCCGGATTCCATATCGTGGAGAGATGGAATGTTTTCTCCCCGAAACTTTTCGTGATCGCTGTGGAAGCTGGCCACGAGTGACCTCCCTGTTAAGCCCTTTTCGGTTTCTTTCTCTACTTCTTAAATACAGGCTGAAACCTGAATACCCTGCACGCTTAAGAGAAAGCATAGCACATGCCTTCCCCTTATCATGGGGTCCGCCTATCCCTTTGTATTCACTAGACTTTTATGGATTATTCCGGACAGGCATGAGAGGAGGGAGTGCTCCCAGATACCTGAATGCCCCTTTATTGAGGAGCACCGTATCAGGACGCAGGTGGAAGTCGTCATGCTCGGCATCCACAAAACGTGGATC
>JABMDG010000089.1:0-2471 GCA_015904045.1 Nitrospira sp. | reverse complement strand
GATTGTCCATCGCCGCGATAAGCTCCGCGCATCGAAGATCATGCAGGACCGGTCCATGAAGAACTAGAAGAACTCGTTTGTCTGGAACTCCACCGTTGAGGATATCCTGGGTGAGGAGGTTGTGACCGGCGTTCGGCTCAAGAACCTTGTGACCGGCAAAACCGTGGCACTGCCCTGCGCGGGGGTCTTTGTCGCCATCGGCCACATGCCCAACACCGCCTTATTTGCCGGCCAGCTGGGCATGGATGCCAAGGGATATGTCATCACGAAGAACGGCACGGCCACCAGCGTGCCTGGAATCTTTGCAGCCGGGGATGTGCAGGACTCGACCTATCGCCAGGCCATCACCGCCGCCGGTTCCGGCTGCATGGCTGCAATCGACGCCGAGCGATTCCTCGAAAGCCGTGAGGGGTAAGGCGTGAGGCGTACGGGGTAGGAGTACACCGGATGGAGAAGCCCCATCGGCGGCTTGATGTTTGGAATTCATCGGTCGATCTTGTCCTGGCTATTTACCAGGCGACGGAAAAGTTCCCCCTGGAAGAACGATTTGCTCTCACCAGTCAACTGCGCCGGGCTGCCACCAGTGTGCCAAGCGATATCGCCGAAGGTGCGGCACGGCAAACGAAGAAGCAGTTTGCCAACTACATCCACATCGCTCAAGGTTCCCTGAGTGAATTGGATACGCATTTGGAAATCGCGCGTCGTCTCAATTATCTTCCAAATAGAGACTGGGAAAAACTTGATGGCCACATTCAGCGAATCGATAAAATGCTGAGCGGGTTACTCCGTCACCTCAAAAAGAATAGCCGCCTGCTGACTACAAACGCATCCGCCAACCCCTCACCCCTCACGCTTCACGCCTCACGGCCTTCACGATGAGATGCGCCATCGTCCATTACCATGAGCTCGCTCTCAAAGGGCGCAACCGCGACTATTTTGAACAACGCTTGGTCCGCAATATCCGCCTTGCCCTCAGCGGGTTGGGCATCACGCAAATCGAGCATCTGCGTAGCCGCATTCGCATTGTTCTTCCACCGGACACTGACACCGGCCGGGTGCGGGACCGGCTTGCACGAGTCTGCGGAATCGCGAATTTTTTCCTGGGCCAGTCGGCGCCGCTCAATTTGACGCAGCCCAATCTTGATGACCTCAATACGGCAATCATCGACGATCTCCGGATGAAGTCCTTTACCACGTTCCGTGTCACGGCGAAGCGAGCCGACAAACGTTTGCCGATGACCTCAATGGATGTGGAACGCGTCATCGGCGCCGCCGTGTGCGATGGACTCGGCAAAGCAGTCAGTCTCAAGGATCCCGACGTCACCATTTACATTGAATTGCTTTCCAAGCATGTCTATTGGGCAGTCGACAAGGTGCAGGGGCCTGGCGGAATGCCGGTGGGGGTCAGTGGAACGGTCGCCTGTCTGATTTCAGGCGGGATCGATTCCCCGGTCGCTGCCTATCGCATGATCAAGCGCGGGTGCCGCGCATTCTTCGTCCATTTTTCCGGCCGTCCCTTGGTCAGCCGGGCATCAGAGGAAAAGGTGCGCGACCTGGTGCAGAGCCTCACCGCCTACCAATACGAGTCTCGCCTGGTCGTCATCCCGTTCGGAGAAATCCAGCGGGAGATCGTGTTGAACACGCCGGCGCCATTCCGTGTGGTACTCTACCGGCGAATGATGCTCCGGATCGCGGAGGAACTGGCGCGGCAGGAACGATGCTGGGGCCTGGTCACCGGCGACAGCCTGGGCCAGGTGGCATCCCAGACGCCGGAGAATCTGTCTGTCGTGGGAGAGGCGACGCAGCTACCGATGCTCCGGCCTCTTATCGGCATGGACAAACTGGAGATCACCGACGAGGCCAAGCGCATTGGAACCTACGAGACCTCTATCGAGCCGGACGAGGATTGCTGCAAACTGTTCACCCCGCCTCACCCCAGCACAAAAACTCGAATCGAAGAACTTCGAAAAGTCGAACGTGCCTTGGATATCCCTCACCTGGTCAAACAGGGACTGGAAAAAGCTGAGCGGTCTGAATTCAAGTTCCCCGATTGATATGATATTGTTCTAATTGCGGACGGTGACAGTCCAATTTGTTCCCTCTGCCGCCACCGCGCCGATCCATCCGGGACCGAGGGAAAGAAATTGAACGGGCCGTTTGCACTCATCTGAGGCAGTATCGCCCAGAACCAAACAGCCGTTTGTTCCGTCGCCCGTCAGCTCAAGATAGTCACGATGGAGAGGGAAGGTGATCCCCCTACCGTCAGCCTTGAAGACTGCTTCCCTGGCCACCCAGGCTTTCAGAAACCGCTCATGTCGCTGTGCCGGATCACCACATTCGATAAATGTCAGATCCCTCTCCGACAAAAACCGCTTGGCAAGGCGGACCACATCGACTTCTCGCCGCACCTGCTCAAGATCAACACCGCCCTCCCGATCTCCTGCAACTGCAATGAGGGCCCGGCCATGGGA
>JABMDG010000088.1:5334-11670 GCA_015904045.1 Nitrospira sp. | reverse complement strand
AACGGGTGCTCGATCAGCTTGGCTTGTTGAACAAGCTGCCTGCCGATGCGACACGGACGGTGCGCCGGTTCCATTTCTGCAAGGTCGGCGGTGAACGGCTCTGCACGGTGGATTATGGCGATCTGCCGGCGCCATACAATCGGGCTGTGGTGACGCTCCCGAATGTGGCGCACCATGCCATCCTCGATGCGATTCAGACCCAGCCGTCTGTGGCCCTCTGGTATGGATCTGCGTTCACCGGTCTGCTCAAGGAGAACGGTCGGGTTGTCGGGCTGACCGCGAAGAAGGGAACCGAGGAGATCACCATAAAAGCCAAGGTGGTTGTCGGCGCCGACGGGGCGTTTTCAAAAGTCCGCCAGGCCCTGCAGATCCCCGCCGATCTGTATCTCTATCCGCAGGGGTATCTGATCGCGATTGTGGATGCGCCGACACCGGTGACCGAGGCGAAGTACTTTGTCGGGAAGCGGACGATCCTCGGCATGTTTCCCGCCGCGGGGAACAAGGTCTACCTCTTCTACATGATCCCTACCGGCTCATATGACCGGGTCAAGTCACAGGGCCTTCCTGCTTTGCAACAGGCGTGGACCGCGATCGATCCCTCCAACGAAATGCTGTTTCGGGCGCTGACCGATTGGAGTCAAACCGCCTTCATGCCGACCGGGCGTGTGCGTACGCCGACGTGGGTTGCCGACGGCGCGGTGCTCATCGGGGATGCGGCGCATGCGATGAATCCCCATGCGTCCCAGGGACGTATGCAGGCGATGGTGGATGCGATGACGCTGGCGGATCTGTTGCCCGAGTGCCTGGCGTCACATGACTATTCCGCCGAGCGGCTCAAGCGCTTCGAACACACGCGCCGGCCTCAGATCACCATGCTCCAGCGTTTGGCAGATGAGCAAGTATTGTTTTGGAACACGGCGAATCCCATGGTTGCGTTCCTGCGCGATCGCGTATTCCGCACGTTGGATCGCAACGAGCGGCTGCGGTATCGCGTGCTGTCCACGACGGCGGGGCTCCGATCCAGTCCTCCGTTTGGTATGACGGATCGTTTGATGGCGGCTGGATTTCTTCCGGACCCTGCGGCCCATGCGCCGGAGCGCACAGTGCGAGGGGCGGGGTCATAGGATGGCGGCAGTGGGATGGACGATTGATGGGGTGCCGGACGAGACGCAGCGATTGCTGCGGTCGTACGTGAAGGACGTGGCTCAGGCCTACGGCGAGCAGCTCGACGCGGTGCTGCTCTTCGGCAGCGCAGTCCGTGGAGAGTTCCTGCCCGGCCGGTCGAATCTGAATATTCTGCTGTTCCTCCGGTCCTACGATGTGGCGCTCTTGAAGGCCTATGCCGGTGTGCATAAAAAATGGAGTAACGATCAAGTCGTGGTGCCGTTGTTTCTCACGAAGGCCGACCTCCAGGCTTCGGCCCTCGTGTTTCCATTGGAGTATCAGGATATCCAGGACTGTCATCGGCTGTTGTGGGGACAGGACCCCTTTATCGGGTTCAAGGTCGACCCACGTCATCTGGCCGGAGAGGTCTTGCAATCGCTGCGGGGGAATCTTGTCCGCATGCGGCAGCGGTTGGTGGAAGGGGAAACCACGGAAGAGTCGATGATGTTGTTGTTGCCCCTCTCGATTACGGCGGTATTGCCGGTGCTGCGCGGTGTGCAACGACTGTTGGGCAGGCCGGTGCTGTCCCACGGCGAGCCTCTTGTGCAAGATCTCGCAGACTGTTTTGCAATTGATCTGACAGGCCTGTCTGAGGCGCTGTCGATCAAGCGGGGACACATCTCTCCAGGACATAAGGAAATACCGCGAGTAATGGATCGCTACTTCGACGGTCTCGGGCGATTGGTCGATGCGGTGGAACGGCACGTAGGGCAGAGATGACGCGGGTGTGGATTGCGTACATGGCTGCTGCGTTGTTGATGAGCGCCGTGCTGCCCTGGCCGGCTGCGGGGCAGTCTTCGTTCTACGACCGGCCGAAAAACCGTCCGCAGCTGCCCGGCCCGATGGGCTATGTGAGCGACCATGCCCAGGTGGTCGATGCCGAGTGGAAAGAGCGGATTCGTTCAGTCTGCCAGGATCTTGAGCGGAAAACCGGCGTTGAGATGGTCGTGGTGACGGTGCCCAGCATCAAGCCATTTTCTTCGGCGAATGAGTATGCGACGGCGCTCTATGAACAATGGCACATCGGCTCCACGCAGCAGGAGCATGGCATGATGGTGCTGGTCGCAGTGCAGGAACGGCAAGCGGCGATTACCTTGGGACGCCAGATGCTGCCGATCATCACACCGGAGGTCAGGCGCGAGGCGGGGAGCCAATACCTCCAGCCGGCGATTGAACTCGGCCATTTCGGCGAAGGGCTGTATCGAACAGCGGTGGTCTTGTCTGCGCCGTCTCAAGAAGTCCGCGTCGGCACCCTGTCGAAAACGCATTTCCGTGGCATCGGGTTCTGGCTCGCGCTCGGTACCACTCTTGTCGCCATTGTGTGCTTTTGGTGGATCAGCCGTCCGGATCTTCGCCATCCCTATCGCCGCATTCAGAAGGGCGAGTATTGGGGAACCGACGAAGTCAATACGAACGGCTCGATGAATCACACGACCAGCAGCAATCGTTTCAACGACGAACGGGTGGATGTAATTCGCGACCATGTGGTGTCAGCCAAGGCCCGTGAGAAGTTTCTGTCCATGTGGAAAGATCAGGAACGGTTTCAGGATTGGAGATAGCCGGGGCCTGTTGGAGCCTTGAGTGCGCATTGAAGAAACCGACATTGTGGTGGTCGGTGCCGGTGGGGGCGGGGCCGTGCTCGCGCTCGCACTGGCTCAGAAGGGGATCAAGACCATTGTCCTGGAGCAGGCCCCGGGACCGCCGAGCGGATTGCGGGGAGAAATCCTCCAGCCGAACGGGCAGCGGGTCCTCGATCAGCTTGGATTGTTACATGCCCTGCCGGCGGACGCCACCCGTACCGTCAGTAAATTCCACTTTTGCCGGGTTGGCGGTGAACGGCTCTGCACGGTGGACTATGGGGAGCTGCCGCCGCCATATAATCGGGCTGTGGTGACGTTGCCGAACGTGGCACACCATGCCATTCTCAATGCCATCCAAAGGGAACCATCCGTTGCGCTCTGGTACGGCACCTCATTCACCGGACTGCTTGAAGAACACGGCCGGGTTGTGGGTCTCACGGCGAAGAAAGGGACGGACGAGATTACGGTGAAAGCCAAGGTCGTCGTCGGCGCCGATGGGGCCTTTTCAAAAGTCCGGGAAGCACTGCACATTCCTGCCGACCTGCATCTGTATCCACAGGGCTATTTGATCGCGATCGTCGAAGCGCCTGTGCCGATCACCGAGTCGAAATACTTTGTCGGGAAGCGGGCCATCCTCGGTATGTTTCCTGCCGCCGGGAACAAGGTCTATGTGTTTTACATGATCGATACCGGGTCTTATGATCGAGTGAAAGCACAAGGGCTGCCGGCCTTGCAGCAGGCCTGGACCGCGATCGACCCCTCCAGTGAATCTCTGTTTCGGGCATTGACCGATTGGAAGCAGACCGCGTTTATGCCGACCGGCCGTGTCCGTACGCCGACGTGGGTTGCCGATGGAGCGGTGTTGATCGGGGATGCGGCGCACGCCATGAATCCGCATGCGTCACAGGGCCGCATGCAGGCCATGGTGGATGCCATGACGCTCGCGGATCTCCTGCCCGACTGTCTTGCTGTGAGCGACTATTCGGCGGCAAGGCTGAAACGCTTCGAACTTTCGCGCCGTCCTCAGGTCACGATGCTTCAGAAGCTGGCCGACGAGCAAGTGTTGTATTGGAACACCGCGAATCCGGTCATTGCTTGTTTGCGTGACCGTGTCTTCCGCACGCTGGATGGCAATGCCCGGTTGCGCTATCGCGTGCTCTCGACCACGGCAGGTCTTCGACAGAGCCCTCCATTTGGCATGCTTGACCGCCTGATGGCGGCGGGATTGTTGCCTGATCCCTCAGCGGACAGGGTCGCGGTAGGAGGCGCTCAGTAGAATCATGGTGGCGGGAGATTGGACCATAGAGGGGTTGTCAGAGGGCACGCGTAAACTCTTAAAGTCATACGTGAATGATGTGGTGAAAACATATGGAAATGAACTAGAAGGCGTGTTGCTGTATGGGAGCGCGGTCCGGGGAGAATTCATGCCAGGCCGGTCTAATCTCAACATGCTGCTGGTGATGTCATCCTATGATCTCACGGTCTTGAAAAAGTATAACGGGATTCACAAACGCTGGGGCAAGGAACAGGTGGTTGTCCCGCTGTTCCTTACTGCCGCAGATGTCCAGTCTTCTGCGTCCGTATTCCCTCTGGAGTATCAGGACATTCACGATTGCCATCGATTGCTGTGGGGGCAGGATCCCTTCGTAGGACTTCACCTTGATTCCCGTCATCTCGCGATGGAGGTGTTGCAGGGCCTGCGGGGCAATCTACTCCGCCTCCGCCAGCGGCTCGTGGAAGGGCGAAGCACCGAAGAAGCAATCACCATTCTCTTGTCGCTTTCGATTACCGGACTCCTGCCGGTGCTTCGAGGGCTGCAGCGCTTGCTGAGTCGTCCTGTACTGTCTCATGGAGAAGCGTTGTTACAGGACCTCGAATCTCATTTTGACCTCGATTTGACGGGACTCCGCGATGCGTTGCTTCTGAAACGGGGGCACATCTCTCCAGGCCAGAAAGAGCTTCCGCGGCTCATGGATCGATACATCGAGAGCCTGACGCGCCTTGTCGCGGCTGCGGAAACGCGGATCACCATATGAGGGTGTGTATGGAGAGACAGGCAACCGGTCTCGCTGTCCTGAGCCTCGTGCTTTGGCCCGTTGATGCGCAGGCCTCATTCTACGATCGTCCGAAGGAACGTGTGCCGCTTCCCAGTCCCGTCGGCTATGTCAGCGACCATGCGCAAGTCGTGGAGCGGGAGTGGAGGGAGCGCATCCGGTCCGTCTGCATCGATCTGGAAAAGAAAAGCGGTGTTGAGATGGTGATCGTGACGGTGCCCAGCATCAAGCCGTATCCCTCGGCGACGGCCTATGCCGACGCCTTGTATGAAAAATGGCAAATCGGCTCGACGCAGCAAGACCATGGGCTGATGGTGTTGGTGGCGGTGGAGGAGCGGCAGGCGGCGATGGCCTTGGGGCGACAAATGTTTCCAGTCATCACGCCGGCGATCAGAAGTGAGGTCAGCCGTCTGTATCTTCAGCCTGCGATTGAACGCAGGCAATTCGGCGAAGGGTTATATCGGACGGCGGTCGCGCTGGCGACACCGGCCCAAGAGGCGCGCCTTACGCCCCCGACACGGACCCGGATTAAGGGGCTCGGCCTGTGGATTACGCTCGGGACCACCATTGCGGTGGTCTCGTTCTTCTGGTGGATCAGCCGGCCTGATCTGCGCCATCCCTATCGGCGGATTCAGAAGGGAGAATATTGGGGGACCGGCCAAGGTGGATTCGGCGGCAACTGGGGGGGATTTGGTGGCGGCACAAGCGGGGAGGGGTATCGATAACATGAGACATACACTGACTCTGATGGGCTTCGCGATCCTTGCCCTGTTTGTAGCCGGGTGTGCCGTCACGGCCAACGAGGCCAAGCCTGCGTCGGCCTCCTCGAATGACCTCACTGATGCGGCGATTGAACGCTATATTCGCACCCACCCGGAAGTCATTGTCCAATCGCTCCAGGCGATGGAAGCGAAGCGTGAAGCGGAACAGCGGGAACGTCAAAAAGTAGCGCTTGCAACGAAGCAGAACGAACTGCTTCACGATCCGACCTCTCCGGTCAGCGGCAATCCGAAGGGCGGGATCGCGTTGGTCGAGTTCTATGACTACCGTTGCGGCTACTGCAAGAAGGCGGCGTCGGCAGTCACGGAACTCCAAAAGGTCGATCCCAGGGTGCGGGTGGTCTACAAGGACTTTCCCATTCTAGGCGAACCATCGGAGCTCGCGGCCAAGGCCGCGCTTGCGTCTCAGGCGCAAGGCAAGCACCAAATCTTCCACGAGGCGTTGCTTGCATCCCACGCCGACATGACCAAGGAAGAAATCTTGAAGATTGCGACCGGTGTTGGTCTCAACGTGAAACGCCTGGAAGCTGATATGGCCAATCCTCAATGGCAGGCCGTCATTGAGAAGAATCGGGCCCTTGCTGTTGAGCTCGGTATCTCAGGAACACCCGGCTTCATCGTGGGCAACGAACTCGTGCCCGGGATGCTGGATTTGAACGGGCTAAAAGAACTCATTGCGCGGGCGGGGCATGGAAGGTAAGGCCCGCTTGTCCCGGTCCATCATGATAGTAGTTCTAAGGCAGGAAATATGAAGATTGC
>JABMDG010000088.1:2019-5234 GCA_015904045.1 Nitrospira sp. | reverse complement strand
TCCGGCATCGCGCACCCCTTTCAACTGCTCGCCTTCCACAAAGCACTCCTCCAACTCCACCAGCACTGTCGCCACGGCACGAGTGCGAAATTCATCCACGTACTTCATCAACGTGATCCCCGTGAACGGCGATGCTCGGCATTATCCCTCTAAGAAATGGTGAGACATTGATACTCCTCCTTGTGACTCGGAAGGCGCCGAGGAAAGGACGTAGCTCTTTACGAGGTCAACCTCGAAGCGATTGTTATGTTCTTTTCGCCTTCATAAAAAGAACTTCTTGAGATAGTTTTCATGCTCTTTCGTCAAATCACATAGGTTTTTCAACTCGGCAATATGTGCTGTGTCATCTAACGCCATGGCGAACTTTAGTGCCGGATTGATTCTAAGGAAGGTCTGATTAATTCGCGATTTCAAGCAGGTGGCACTCAAGAATACAGGGAATCCAGTTGGTCGCCACTTGGAATTTTGAATAAATCAGACCGTCCCTAAGGCAGGAAATATGAAAGTTGCTGTTATCGGAGCCTCCGCTGGTATCGGGCTTGAGGTTACACGTCTCGCGCTTCAGAAGGGACATGAGGTCACGACCTTGTCCCGCCGGATCGTTCCGCTGCCCAATCACGCCAGGCTGAGAAGGGTGCAGGGGAGTGCGACAAATCCGAGCGACGTCAGGGCCGCCGTGGAAGCGGCCGACGCGATCCTGGTGACGCTCGGTGTGAAGAGTCCATTTCCCACCACGCTGTTTTCCGACTCTGCGCGTATCTTACTGCGGGTGCTCCAAGAAGCCGGCTCCTCCGCGACACTTATCGTGCTGACCGGTTTCGGTGCGGGCGACAGCTGGAGTTACAACTCGCTCCCCATGAAGCTCTTATTCACACTGCTCCTCAAGGCGCCCTACGCAGACAAGAGTGAGCAGGAACGGTTGATAGCCGGCGGGTATTCGCGCTGGGAAATCGTCCGTCCGGGCCGCTTGACCAACGGCGAAATGACGAGGCACTATCGCGTACTGGACGACCTTGTGGAAGGAATGAAGGTGGGCGCCATTTCCCGTTCCGATGTGGCCCACTTCATGGTGGCGCAGGTAGAAAATCCCACCTGTCTCGGGAAATACCCCGCGCTGACCTATTGATGCTGAGGTATCGGCTCTCGTCTCGGTACCACCCGCCCCTCTTCTAAATCTTGAAGATCAGACCAAGCGGTTAGATCGGTGCGGGAGGGGTCGATGGCGTCGCGGTATTTTTTGAACTTGGCCTCACTCTCAGGAGAGCTCGGTCCGCGTGCCAGCAGCTTCTGATTCCACTCTTCCAATTCAGCCGGCCTGTGCGGTGTTGCCGTGTGCGTAAACCACGCCGCCACTCCTTCATCGGTAGGGTGGGTCTTGACGGCTGCGGTGAATTGTTCAGCGGTGATGCCGGCAAACTCCATCAGCCGTTCATCCATCGGGCAGGGATAGATGTATTCCCCCTCGGTCCCGGCCAGCACGGCGCGGCATTTATCGATCATGCGGGCCAGATGTACGTAGCCTTCCAGCGTGACTTTCATGCTGCGAGGGAAACCGGTTCTCAAGTCCATAGCTACAACAGACGATGGTTCGTGAAGGTCAGGTTCTTCACCGTGACGGTGCCGTTCTCGTACGAAATGATCCGGCGAGTCGCCGGCAGATCGGATGCGCCGAGGCGCGTGTGGGTGTCGGTAAAGCTTTCCACGTTATTCAGTTTGCCGTCCGTGGGCGAGTAGTAGTAGACGGTGTATCGGGTCGTCAGATTTTTCTGATCCTGCGTGACGGCGCTGTCTTCGACATTGATCGTAAAGGCAAACGGGGTCATGCCCGGATGGGCCATTGTCCGGTTGATTTGGGTGATGCGGTTGTTTTTGAGCCGATAAAACGAATTCGAGCCGTGGATGATGAGTTTGGTGCCCAAGGGGTGCCCATCCTCCTCCATCGTCAAGGAGTATTTTCCGTCCGATTCCTCGAAGCTGCGCGGACCACGGTGGACGGCGATCATGCCGAGTTGTTCCTGTGCCCACTTTTGCGTGTCGGCATCACCGAGTTGAACGGAGACTTCACGCGGACTCTTGACGAGGACGGGACCGCTGGTCTCCTTTCCGTTGACGTTGACGGTCAGGTCGGCAGTGAAGCCGTTGAACTCTTTGGGCCATCGGGCGGTGTTGTCAAACGCCCGGCGGAGCAATTCACGTGCGTTTACGTCGTCGGCGACGGTCGGCTGGTTGTGCTTGGGCTGATCCATAATGTGTTCTCCTGTAGACAGTGTGAAGTCGCAACAGAGTATACACGCTGCAGTTGAGGGGGCTCAATGGTAGAGAGGGGCGTGGTTTATGGTGCTCAGGCGATCCCGGGACCTGCTGGCGTGGAGAGGCGGACCGAAGCCGGATTGTTCCAAATCCCGGCTTGACTCTGCTATACTCCCTCCATTTTGTGGCTGATCATGTGTTGATTGGCGCCAGCATGGTTGTATCATTAGGCGCTTAGGAAGGTAGATAAAGGATAGATATGGAACGGCGCGCTGCTTCTCATACCGAAGAAGAGGAAATGAACCAACGCCGCAAGCTGCTCAATGCAGCCAGGCGAGGAGATACGAAAGCCATCGGTAAATTGTTTGAGCTCTACCAAGTACGTGTGCTGAGCGGAGACCAGCTTGCCAAGGTGAACCGAAGCGCTGTCTATGTGATGCCTGTGGCTCCTTCCAAGGGAGGCAAGGGAAAGGGCAAGGCTGTGGTCAAGTTACCGGCCAAAGGAGTCAAGCCGGAGCCGGCAAAACCGCCGAAGACGGAACCCGTAAAGCCGGTCAAAGCTCCGGCGAAGAAATCCGCGGGAAAACCTGCCAAAGCTGCTGTAGGAAAAAAGCCAAAGGCCAAGCACAAATAGTTGATGCCCGCCGCAGTTCCCTGGCTACTGCACCACGACTCGCAGTCCCCCTCCGGCCAGTTTCGCCGCGACGTCCTCGGCCTGTTCGAGTGAGCCGTTATAGACCACGGCTTCTCCTTCGTGATCGATTCGATAGGCCAGCTCGAAGGCCTTTGCCGACGTCATGCCCGGAATGAACCGGCAGAACAGGTCGATGACTTGTTGATAGGTATGGCAGTCGCAATTGAAGACTACCACCCGGGACTCGAACCCTGTGCCGGCGCCGGTCTGAATACGTTCGGTCGTCGTGGGGATAGTGAGAGGCGTCGAGGGCGTAGGCATGGAGAGGAAT
>JABMDG010000088.1:0-1919 GCA_015904045.1 Nitrospira sp. | reverse complement strand
CCAGGACCCGCCGCGTACCACTTTGAGAAGCTGCCCGTTAGGCCCTTGTGGGTTGGAGAGTGGGGCGTTGAGATAGGAATAGGGTTCGTACCAGTCCTGTACCCATTCCGAGGCATTACCCGCCATATCGAGGAGACCATAGGGACTGGCGCCGTCCGGAAAGCTGCCAACGGGCAGGGTGAGGACTTCACCCCTGAGCCCCCGCTCATGAGAGATGCGCGCGCCCTCGCCGGTCACCCAGAAGGCGTTCCATTCCTCTCCGTCTTTGAATTCAACCGTGCGGCCGGCCCAGTAACTGGCGCTAGGTGCTTTGGAGAAGTCCCAGAGGTTGCCCCAGGGATAGCGGCGGCCGTCGGCGCCACGTGCGGCCTTCTCCCATTCCGCTTCGGTCGGGAGCCGTTTGCTTTGCCACCGGCAGTAAGCGACGGCGTCCTCCCAGCTGACGTTGACGACCGGATGCTCTTCGCTGCCGGGAAGCGGGATACCGTGGAACCACAACCTGAATTCCGGTTTTTGATGAGTCGGTGCCGGATGCCCGGTGGCGTCCACGAACTGCTTGTAGCGGGCGTTGGTGACCTCGTGGCGGTCGATGAAAAAGGAGCTGACATAGACGTTGCGCTGCGGCCGTTCATCGTCGAAACTGACGCCGTCATCCGGGCTACCCATGAGGAATTCTCCGGCAGGAATCATGACCATGTCATCTGGAATCTCGGAGCTGATTGTTGACGGCTGATGGCCGGGAGCCAACAGTATGAACGAGAGGGCCGCAACGAACACAGGAGCAGAAGCAATCCGAGGGATCACGGTTTCTTAATTCTGCACGCCTTGGCGACGGCGTCGCGGTAGCGGAGCCACAAGGCGAGGCTTTTCTTGAGGTGGGTGAGAACCGATCGCCGTAACGGCGGCGCTGTGTGATTCACTACCATGTCATAGGCATCATGGCGGTGTCCTGCCTCGACCAACTGATGGGCACGGATCAGATCCATGTAGTCGGGTGAAAGGCTATGGTGACGGACGAGCGGATGGTTCCGGATGACCGCTTCGATATCTTCCGCGCTTTTAGGTTCGGACGGTTGATGGATTTCTTTGCGGTCCTTCACGCTGCCTTCGACAAAGATCGTCAGTGTGGCAGCGCCCATCACCCACTGGCGATGGTTCGACATCCGGTCGAGCCAGGCGCGGTAGGCGCGGCTGGCCGGTAATAGACGAACCCGCTCGAAGTCGTCAGGGTTGAATCCCAGTCCCTCCATCATGGAGAGAAAGAGTGCGGGGTGGGACGTTCCCAGAGAGAGGCCCCCGGTATCTTCCTCATAGATGTTTTCGGCCAACATGCGACGGACGGGAGCGGGAGGATTCCTTCCATGAATACGGGCGAGAAAAACAGGAAAATCTCTCACGAAGACGGCATATTCCTGCTGGAAGTGAATCTTTAACTGTTCTTTCGTGAGGGTGCCGGTGGCGAAGTGATCCCAGGCCCAGTGGTGCTTTCCATCCATGATGCGGAGGAGAGCGTCGAGAAATTTTGAGTTCGTCATGTAAGCAGCCATCGTCTCTTGCCTTCTTGAGTGGTGCGTCGCTACAATTCGCTGGCACAACGTGGGAGCGAATCAATGAATCCGATTACGGTCCAAAATCCCGATGAGATCCTCAACGTATTAGCCGATGTGACGCTCTGTGGAGCAGGCTTTACTACTGAATCCCTTCTGGATTACGTCCTGGAAGAAGGGTTTACGGAACCGATTTTCCTGAACGCCAGCGGCGAAGATCCGACAGCCTTCTTCAAAGGACAGCCGAATGCCTGGGCAATCTACCAGGTGCGCGAATGGAAGCGGGTACTCACCATTTCAGGCGGTCCCGGTCAGGAGCGGCGCGCGCGCATCACCGAAACGCCATAACTAACCCGGAGTGTAAAGGGAGAG
>JABMDG010000087.1:48745-50261 GCA_015904045.1 Nitrospira sp. | reverse complement strand
TTTCAGCCTGCCGAAGGGCGGGATCGTCGGGGTGATCGGGCCGAACGGCGCCGGCAAGACCACCATGTTCAAGATGATCATCGGCAAGGAGAAGCCGGATGCGGGGTCAATCAAGATCGGCGAGACGGTCAAGCTCGGCTACGTCGATCAGGACCGCAGTTTGGACGGGAACAAGACGGTGTACGAAATCATTTCCGAAGGCCAGGACACGGTCAAGCTCGGCAAGATCGAGGTCAATGCCAGAGGCTACTGTGCCCGTTTCAATTTTGCCGGGACCGATCAACAGAAGAAGGTGAAGGAGCTCTCCGGTGGCGAGCGCAATCGTGTCCACCTGGCCCGCATGCTGAAGGAGGGGGCGAACCTCATCATCCTGGACGAGCCGACGAACGATTTGGATGTAAATACGCTGCGCGCCCTGGAGGAGGGGCTGGAAAACTTCGCCGGCTGCGCCGTCATCAGCAGCCACGACCGGTGGTTCCTCGACCGTATCGCGACGCACATTCTGGCGTTCGAGGGCGACAGCAAAGTCGTCTGGTTCGAGGGCAACTACAGCGAGTACGAAGCGGATCGTAAAAGACGGCTCGGCAAGGATGCCGACCAGCCCCACCGGATTCGATACCGGAAGCTCACGCGCCAGTAACAATCGTCTGTAAGGTGGCCTCGCGCGATGATCATCGCGCGAGGCGGGTCTCTTTCCCCTGACACCCTTTGTCCCCGCCTCGTATCTTTGAAATGACGCCGCCCGTTGTTTGACCTCACATGATCTCTGTCTCCCCTGCTTTTGCCCGAGTAGTCGATTGAGTCGGTTGGCCCTATTAAGAATCCACAGCGATGTCCGAGAAGGTATGGAGAAGGAACAGCCTTGTCTCTGTACAGGGCGCGTATGTCTGTAAATCGTAAAAGGTTTTCGGTGTGATGGCTCAGAGCGTCCTCTTGCTCCAACAAATACAGCGGGGTCCCGTCTCCATCGATCATTCTGTGGCTTGGGGTGTGATGTACGAGACATTCATCCTGCCGCATACGGAGGCCTCATGACCAATTGGAATTCTGACGACGCTGCTACACCGGCGATAAGTATGAGCGACGAGCACTGGGGGTTTGTCTTTGAAGGCAGCGGCATTGGTCTATGGGATTGGAGTGTCGCCACAAACAGTGTGCGATTCTACGGCGGATGGAAGGACATATTCGGCTATGCGCAGGATGAAGGCGGCGGTCGCCTCGACGCAGGGTCATATCCTTTCCATCCGGACGACCGGCCTAAGTTTATGGCAGCTCTTCAGCAATGTATTCAGGATGAGACTCCGATGTTTGACAGTGAACACCGGATGCGGTGCAAAGACGGCTCGTATAAATGGGTGGTCGAACGAAGCAGGATCATTTCGCGGACGCCGGATGGCACACCTCTCCGTGTCCTCGGCACCTATACCGATATTACCGAACGGAAAGAGCTCGAACGGCGTCTGACTCTTCAGCATGAGGTGGCCAACGTGTTGGCCAGCAACGTATCAGGAGTGGA
>JABMDG010000087.1:37210-48645 GCA_015904045.1 Nitrospira sp. | reverse complement strand
GTTTGAGGTGACGGACAGCGGGATCGGACTGACGCCTGAGCAGCAGGCAAAACTCTTCCAGCCCTTTACCCAAGCCGATGGGTCGACGACGCGCAAGTTTGGAGGGACCGGCTTGGGATTGGCCATCTGCAAGAAGCTGGTGGAGTTGATGGGCGGACAGATCGGAGTCACGAGCGGGGCGGGAGGGGGCAGCACCTTTTGGTTCACCATCCGGTGCAAGGCTCAACTCGAAGATGTTCGTCACGCATTGCCGATTCCGGTCAGCCTCTCAGGCTGCCGAACGCTCATCGTCGATGATCATGCGATGAGTCGGAAGACGCTGGAGTATCAGCTGCGCGCGAAGGGCCTTGCCTACGAAAGTGCCGAAGGCGGGGCTCACGCGCTGGACTTGCTGCGGAGTGCCGCGGAGCGGGGTGAGCCGTTTGACCTGGCGATTTTGGATTTGCAGATGCCGAGCATGGACGGCCTGGAGTTGGCCCGCCGGATTAAGGCGGAATCGCCGATCAGTTCCACCCGCTTGATCCTCCTCACATCGTTGGGCCGGCGTGGGGACGCAAAAGCGGCGCAGGATGCCGGGATATCCGCCTACCTGACGAAACCGATCCGGCAATCTCAATTGTACAGTTGTCTCAGTCTTGTTTTGGCAAACTCATCTCCTGCAGTCTCCGGCCCGGCACAACCTCCCGCACCACTGATTACCCGCCATAGCCTGTCTGAAGCGCAGGCGCAGTCTCGTGGGCACATCCTTGTTGCGGAAGATAACCCCATTAACCAAAAAGTAGCGGTGAAAATGATCGAAAAGCTCGGCTATCGGGTGGATATTGCCGGCAATGGCCGCGAGGCCGTTGAGGCGCTTGAACGGATTGCCTATGCCATGGTC
Source organism: Nitrospira sp. (assembly GCA_015904045.1). The sequence goes on along the minus strand of JABMDG010000087.1, from coordinate 47,765 downwards.
CTTATGGATTGCCAGATGCCTGTCATGGACGGATTCCAAGCCACCACCGTCATTCGCCGCCGAGAAGGCAGTGGTCGGCGTACGCCGATCATTGCCATGACGGCCAACGCGATGCAAGAGGATCGCCAGCGATGCTTGCAGGCGGGGATGGACGACTTTCTCAGCAAGCCGGTCGCCAGTAAAGCTCTCGCCGAGACCTTGAATCGCTGGATGCCGTGCGACACGTCCCCTCCGGAATCGGAATCACGAGCCGCGTAGTCATGAGGGGTTCGAGGGAAGATCGTGTATAAACTCTTCCAACCGGCAGTCTGACGTCGTAGAATCTCCCCGCAATGTGAGCCTGCCTCTTCGATGGGACATCATCGATTCCCGTAGGCAGTGATCCACTCTCCGAACCGGTTGCCTTAATGCGCGCTCTCCGGAAAAACTGTTTCGCCAATGACGTGCCATGATGCCGCGTGTCATTGTGACGGGAGCAGCGGGACTGATCGGCCAGTATCTGATGAAGTCCGCTGTTCGATGGGTGCCAGGCTGGGAGGTTCATGGGCTCACTCGTGCCGATCTCGATCTGACGGATCAGGCTGCAGTCGAGCGGACCTGGCAGCTGATCGATCCTCACGCCGTCATCCACTGCGCGGCTTTGAGCCGGACGAAGGATTGTGAGCAGAATCCCGAACTGGCCCGTCGCATCAACGTGGAAGCGACGGCTCAGCTGGCGCGACTCTCCAACGATATCCCGTTGATCTTTCTCTCAAGCGGGGAAGTCTTCGACGGTCGGCACAGCTGGTATCGGGAAGAAGACGCTCCGAACCCCATCAACTTCTATGGCAAGACCAAACTGGAAGCGGAACGGTTTGTCCTGGAGAATCCCCGCCATACCGTACTGCGGATCGTGCTGACGGCGGGAACTTCGCTGCATGGGAATCGGAGCTTCGTCGAAGACATGTGCGGGACGGCCAAGTCCGGCAAGAGCATGACGCTGTACGGGGACGAATTCCGCTGCCCCCTTCCGGCCGGTGCGATTGCGCGAGCGGTCTGGGAAGTAGCCGGTCAGGCCGTGCCGGGCCTCTATCATCTCGGTGGCCGGGAACGGTTGTCGCGTTGGGACATTGGACAGGCGCTGCTGCCATGGTATCCGGAACTGCAAGGCCGGCTCGTTGAGGGGTCCGCTCGCTCCCATGCCGGGGCACCGCGGCCTGCCGACCTCTCTCTGAATTGCGAGAAGATCCAGACCGTCTTAACGTTTCCCATTCCGGGCTTTCGCAGTTGGCTGGAGGGTCGGATGCATCGAGACACCGATTTGTGGGACTATGAGCCCAGCGTGCCGTAAAAGATGAAAATGAAGGATGCATGATGGGATCTGAAACCGAAATAATTGAATCCGACCCCTTGTCCCTTGTCCTGATGGCCTATCTTGTGATGGCGATCGTCATGGCATGGCTGTGGGCGTTACAGCGGCGTGTGAAGAATGCCGCTATCGGGGATGTCGGATGGTGTCTGGGGCTCATGGCGGTGGTGCTCTGGTATACCACCCAAGCCGACAGCGGGATCGAGCGGGTCGTGCTTACGGCGATGTTGGTGGTGTTCTATGCGGGGCGATTAGGGCGCTACATTCTCTTCGAGCGCGTGATCGGAAAACCGGAAGATGCCCGCTATCAACGCCTGCGGAAGGAATGGGGGGATTCGGAGACGGTCAAGATGTTCATCTATTTTCAGCTGCAAGCGTTCTCCGTCGCGGTCTTTTCGCTGCCGTTTCTGGTGCTGCTCTGGAATCCCAGACCTCCGACTGCGTTGATCGAGCTGGTTGGGTTGTTGATCTGGGGTGTGGCGGTGTCCGGTGAAACGCGGGCAGACCGGCAGCTCGCACATTTTCGCGCCGACCCACAGAACCATGGGCGCGTTTGCCGGGAGGGTCTCTGGCGCTACTCACGCCATCCCAACTATTTTTTTGAATGGCTCCATTGGTGTTCCTATGTCGTGATGACGATGGGGGCGCCCGGCTGGCTGTTTACCTGGATCGGTCCGACGCTCATGGGTGTCTTGCTGGTCAAGGTAACCGGCATTCCACGGGCGGAGGAACAAGCGCTGGTGAGCCGTGGGGAGGAGTATCAGAACTATCAGCGGACGACGAACGCGTTCTTTCCGTGGTTTCCCAAGGGCCTGTGACGCACTGCGGTTGTTCTGAATGCGCCGCGCGTTACCGTTCCTTCAAGTCTGCTAAATGCGAGATGCGCTTCACGAGATATGAGGTTCCAGGCGTATTCGCAACGAACCGTCATGAATATTTATGATCGTGAAGGAGGGTGACGTTGGGACCAGAAACCGGGATAACTGAATCGGACCCCTTGTCCCTTGTCGTAATCGTCTATCTCATCATGGCGGTCGTTATGGCGGGACTCTGGGTGTTGCAGAAGCGAATGCGGAATGCCTCCATCGGTGATGTCGGATGGTGCATGGGGCTCATGGCGGCGGTGATCTGGTATACCACCCAAGCTGATACCGGGATTGAGCGGACGATTCTTACGGCGATGCTGGTGGTGTTCTATGCGGGACGGTTGGGGCGCTATATTCTCTTCGATCGCGTGATCGGAAAACCGGAAGATGCCCGCTATCAACGCCTGCGGAAGGAATGGGGGGATTCAGAGTCGGCCAAGATGTTCACGTACTTTCAGCTGCAAGCTCTGGCCGTGGCGGTTTTCTCCGTGCCGTTTCTGGTGCTGCTCTGGAATCCCAAGCCTCCATCCTCGCTGATCGAGATAGTCGGGTTGTTGATCTGGGGTGTGGCGGTGTCCGGTGAAACGAGGGCTGACCGGCAGCTCGCACATTTTCGCGCCGATCCACGGAACCATGGGCGCGTATGCCGGGACGGTCTCTGGCGCTACTCACGCCATCCCAACTATTTTTTCGAATGGCTCCATTGGTGTTCCTATGTCGTGATGACGATGGGAGCGCCCGGCTGGTTATTGACCTGGGTTGGGCCGATTCTTATGGGAGCGCTGCTGCTGAAAGTCACCGGTATTCCACGGACGGAAGCTCAGGCGCTGGCAAGCCGTGGGGAGGAGTATCGGAACTATCAACAGACGACGAACGCGTTCTTCCCGTGGTTCCCCAAGGGCCTGTGACGCACTGCGGTTGTTCTGAATGCGCCGCGCGTTACCGTTCCTTCAAGTCTGCTAATCGGGCTTTGGCGAGTTCGGCTTGTTTGCTGGAGGGGTGGGTGCGAATCAGTTCTTCGTAGAGTTCCCTTGCGTGGGGTATATTATTTTGGTTCTCTTCGAACACGGCGGTTTCGAACAAGTCCTTGGCCTTGTCGGAACAGCCCAGAACCAAGAGAAAACCAAGAGCGCAGAATATCGTGCGTGGGAATTTCATAACCATGGTCGAACAGTATCCTACTCATTTGACACGCGTCTGTCCAGATGGCCGGATCATTTTCCAACCACCTCGATCCCATACCGGGGGGCTGTAATCCCCTCGCTCCGGCATGTGGGACACCGGCTGGGCTTCGTGAATCTTGTCCGATTCCGAAACACGAACCCGCAGTCGGAACAGGCAGCCGGCTCCAGCACGAATCGTTGCGTGCGGTCCCGCGCCAGCGTCTTGACCACATGCGGAAGATGTTCTTCAATCAGCCGTTCCGCAATGCCTACCATCTGTGCCAGTTGATACGACGACAACCGCGTGCCGATCAGCAGCTCGATAATCCGCTGGCGGACGGTGCGTTCGGGCGGCGGCATGATATATGGTAAGCACAAAGAGACAGAAAAACCAGACCGAGGAAGTTGCTGTTCCTTGTAAGGCCTGCTTCGCCGGCGGTACGAGCGTATCTTGCGAAGCGTAGGACAGAAAACAAGCGTGTCTTATCTTTGTTTGCGAGATACGGGATACGCCTCACGAATGACGGACGACGGGAGATCGCAGTAGCCGTGGTCATGAATAATGTGGGTTAGTGGTTGAACCTCAGCCTTCATTCTGTCAGAATCCCGCGTTGCATAAGCTCCGCGGGCTTCTACGAGTCAGGCTTGGCCGGACATGCCTGCGTCCAATAGTCATCGGCAAAGACTTCGAATAAGCACGAGCGTTTCTCAAGGAGGTTTGAGGAAATGAAATTCCTCGCAGTTCACCCCGGTCCCTTGATGTACACCAAAATTTATTTGCGGCTGGAGCCCCTCGGTCTCGAGATGGTCGCACAAGCCGTTCGTCAGGCTGGGCACGACGTCCGTCTGATCGATCTGCAGGCCGATACCTGGCAGGACTATGAGGCGCTGATTCGGTCGTGGAAGCCCGATGTTATCGCGTTCGGATGCAATTATCTCGCGAACGTTCCGGAGATCGTGGATCTGGCGAAATTGACCAAGCGGGAATTGCCGCATTCCTTCGTCTTCGTCGGAGGCCACAGCGCTTCCTTTGTGGCGCAGGACTTTTTGAAGCACGGCGACGGCGCCATTGATTGTGTGCTGAGGGGCGAAGGTGAAGTCACAGCTCCCAAGCTGTTGGAAGCTGTGGGGCGTCGTCACGCTCGACGGTGAAGGACCTCCGCCGCAATTTATCGAGAATCTGGACAATGTTCGTCCAGCGCGTGATCTGTTGCGGAACCGGCACAAGTATTTCATCGGCGTGCTGGATCCTTGCGCTTCCGTCGAGTTTGCACGAGGCTGTCCGTGGGATTGCTCCTTCTGCAGCGCCTGGACATTCTATGGACGCAGCTATCGGATGGTCAGCCCGGAGAAAGCCGTTGAAGATTTGGAGCAGGTTCAAGAACCAGGTATTTTCCTGGTCGATGACGTGGCATTCATCCAGGGTAAGCAGGGCATGGAGATCGGCGAAGCGGTCGCGCGGCGTGGGATCAAGAAGCAGTACTACATGGAAACACGCGGCGACGTCCTTCTGCGTAACAAGGAAGTCTTCCAGTTCTGGAAGACGCTTGGGCTCCAGTACATGTTCCTCGGTGTGGAAGCCATCGATGCCGAAGGTCTCAAGATGCACCGCAAGCGCATCTCGTTGGGCAAAAACTTCGAGGCGCTGGAATTTGCCAGGTCTCTTGGGATTACCGTGGCCATCAATCTCATCGCCGATCCGGATTGGGATCGTCAACGGTTCGAAGTCATCCGGCAGTGGTGCTTGGAAATTCCGGAGATCGTGAATATCAGCGTCAATACGCCGTACCCGGGAACCGAGAGCTGGCTCACGGAATCTCGCAAACTCCACACGCGGGATTACCGCCTCTTTGACATTCAGCATGCCGTGATGCCGACCAAGATGCCGCTCCATGAGTTTTATGCGGAACTGGTCAAGACCCAACAGGTGCTCAACAAGAAGCATCTCGGATGGGCTGCGCTCAAAGGCACGGCTAAGATTGCGGCCGGGCACTTGATGCGGGGACAAACCAATTTCATCAAAATGCTCTGGAAGTTCAACAGCGTCTACAATCCCGAGCTGCAAATGGCGGATCACCGTCGCCCGGTGAAGTATGAGATGTCGATGCCGCCGGAGAAGAAAGACAAGATCGACCCGAAACAACTCTTCATCCTGCCCCCGAAAGGCCGCCACAGCCGGGCGATCGACGATGCGACCGAGACCTTCGTCGACGAGACCCGCATGGGCACGGTGGTGTGATCGCGGCGGAAGGTGATTAACAAGAGTCGAGCGCAAGTGGCTGGGCGACACTTCCGTTCTGTTGAGGTCGATCAATAAAGCATCGGAGGTCGATTACTGCCTAGCCTCCTCGACTCCACTGGATTTGGCGGGATGTCCGGTTTTCCCCGTATGCAGCCGCCGCCCAAAGAAGATGGCGTGACCTACCTGTGCGTGGCGGATGTTCAAATTACCGACCGAAAGATCCGTAAATCGATCGACCAGCGGGCTGGAGCTCAGTCCTCGGGCAGTGCAAAGGTGCAACTGATGCGAATGGTCGGCCACGTGCGGCAAAAAAGTTTAGATATTCGCAAAGCCACCCCCATCGTCCAAGACAAAATTTCCACCGGCATCGCAGGGCTGTTCTAGCCCCGTTCGTTCGACCCCGACGGGCTCACTGTTTTGCTGCTCACCTGTTATACTGACCCATCCCGTCATTCAATTCGAGAGTGATTGCCATGAGCTCTCCGACCTGGGAAGAATTCGCCGACCTCGCACTGCGGCGCGTCAAGGCTTCGGGCGCGGAGTACGGCGACATTCGCATCCAACGAAGTACGACTGAACACATCCAGGGCGAGGATCGCCGCATCGCGTCGATCCGTCACACCGAGGACGGCGGTTTCGGTGTGCGTGTCCTCTATCACGGTGCGTGGGGGTTTGCCGCGAGCTCGATTCTGTCGCTGGAAGAGGTGCCGCGCGTTGCAGACCTGGCCGTGGAGATCGCGCGAGGCTCGGCGTCGATCGCTGTCGAAAAGGTGCGATTGGCCGAAGAACCGGTCCATCGCGACCGGATCGTCACGCCGGTCCGTCTCGATCCCGCGACAGTGCCGTTGGAGCAGAAAACCGGCTTGCTGCTGAACACGATGGAGGTGTTGCACGACCGGCCCGGCATCGCGCGGAGCACCGCAGAAGTGTGGTGGCGGCGGGATTGCAAACGGTTCGAGTCTACGGAAGGGTCGGCTCTCGACTTTGACCTGCTGGCCACAAACTGTGCGATCAGTGCGACGGCCCTCTATGAGGGACGATTCGCCACACGTTCATTCAATACCCCGCATCTCCGCAAGGGGTACGAGTTGATCGAAGAGGCCGGTCTCATGCAGGAAGCACCGCGCATTGCGGAGCAGGCCTTCGAAAAGGTCTCAGCTCCGGCGGTCGACGCCGGAGCGTTTGATCTGGTGCTCGATCCTGAGCACCTCTCCCTCACCATGCGGGTGGGGCAGCGTGCCGATCGTGCGCATCGCCAATATCGGGCTCAATCCCGGGACTGACACGCTCGATCAGCTGATCGCCGGTGTGAAGCGGGGGATTTATATCGAAGGCCACGGGTCCTACAGCATTGATCAACGCCGCTATAACTTTCAGTTCGGCGGCGACGCATTCTGGCTGATCGAACACGGGAAGCGCACCCACATGCTCCGCGATGTGATCTACCATGGGATCACGCCGGAATTCTGGAGCAGCTGCGACGGAGTCGCGGACCGAACCTTCCGGCGGCGGTACGGATTTATTACGTGTGGCAAGGGACAGCCTGGCCAATCGGGTTGGATGACCCATGCCGCATCCCCCGCGCGATTCCGAAACGTGCAGGTCATCAGAGGTGAGGGGCATGTATGAATGCGGGGAACGCCAATCGCTGGCCGAAAATGACGGGGCGTGAGGAATTTCGCTTTCTCGCCGACCTGGTGTTCACCCGATCCTCAGGTGACGAGACCATTGTGACGCTCCACGATGTGCATTCCGGAACCGCCAGATTTGCGAATAACCAAGTCGTGCAAAATGTGGATACGCGGCGCGGGACGCTGGCCGTGACGGTGGCATTCGGCCGGCGGCATGGCACCGCGTCCACGACGGATTTTACCGCCGGGTCGATCCACGACACCCTCGCGCGGGCCGAGCGCATTGCGCGGATCTCACCGGAGGATCCGGAATATCTTCCACCTCCTGAACCGTTCCCGTTCGTGGCTCGTGAAACAGCCAGGCCGGAAACCACGGCGGCGGGACCCGCGCGCCGTCTCGAATATGCGAACGAAGCCATCGGCCACTGCCGTATGGAGAATCTCCTAGCTGCGGGTGTGGTCTCAACCACGGCGGCGTCTGTGGGCATTGCGGCCAACAACGGACTTTTCGGGTACGAAGCGCGGGCGGATGCACGATTCAGCCTCACGGTCCAGGCCGGCGACGCGACCGGGTGGAGTGCGGCGGCGCATCGCTCGGTGGATCACCTGAAGATTCAGGAACGGACGCTGGCGGCCATTGCGAAGGCGAAGCGCGGCCGAGAGCCCATAGAGCTCCCAGCCGGGCCCTATCCGGTCATTTTCGAACCAGCCGCCGTGGCAGGTCTGTGGACATGGCTGATGTGGTCGCTCGACGCCAAATCTTACGACAAAGGCACCAGCCCATTTGCAGGCAGACTGGGAGCGCAGATCGTCGACGACCGGCTGATGTTGTGTAATGCGCCCAATCATACCGATCTGTTCGGGGTGGGATTGACCTCAGAAGGACTGCCGAGCATGCCGTCCACATGGATCGACCATGGCGTGCTCACCCAACTGGCCCATGATCGGTTCACGGCAAAAACCCACGGAGTACAAGACGTTCCCACTCTGGACGCGCCTGTCCTGTCCGTCAACGGCGCCGCGTGCAGCAACCTTCAGGATCTCATCAAACGGACCGATTACGCGATCCTGGTCACAAATTTTTGGTATATCCGCACCGTCAACCCCATCGATCTCACCCTGACGGGCATGACTCGCGACGGCACATTCCTCGTGGAAAAAGGAGAAATCGTCTCCGCGATCAGGAATTTTCGATTCCACGACAGTCCGCTCCGGGTGTTTCAACAGATCGATGCTGCAACGGGGCCGATGGAGGCGGTCACGGCGGAAACTGGAAAGATGCTGGCGCCTGCGATGGTCCTGCCGGAGTTCAATTTTTCGAGTGTCACACGCTTTTAGTGTTTCGGTCAGCAGTCCACGAGTATCCAATCCACTGGAGTCAGAATCACTCACCACTCACAATTCAACACGTTCTTACTCGTCCTTACGGCACACCTCGCCAATCGCTCCTTAGCCCGCAGTAGTCATGACGGTTCGTCGCCCATTCGACAAGCTCAGAGTCCCGAGCACCGTCGAGCCTTCGACCTCGCTCAGGCTCGATCCCTCGGCCTCGCTCGGGATCGAGGGACGAAATCGCCAAGCCGCGTCGCGAGAGCGGCGCGCGGAGCCCAGAGGTTCTGAGGCGTACTCATGCAGTACCTCGAGGGACCGAGGGGCGAGCCCGCCGCCCGTAGGCTTGTCGCAGCAGCGGATCGGCGATTGCAGCAGAAGCGCTCATGAATAATGCGGGTTAGCAGCCTGCTATCCATCGATAGCCCGAGAAAATCGTTGACTCTTGTGTCGGGCAGGAGTAGACAACAGACTGTTTGTCACCAAATGTCGTGTGGTGGTGCAAATAGGCGTGGAGAAGCGCAGATGTCTCGCCGATTCAATGATGAACCGATCAATTTGATCCAGCGTATTCCCTCGCCGGAACAGCTGTCGTCGGCAAGGCCGGCGAAGCCGTCGTTTGGCCAGAAGTTGATGGAAACCGGAGCAGCGGTTGCTCGATCGGCCATGGAACTGTTCGCGCCGCCGGCTCGACAGGAACCATCGGTGACGGCACCGACTGAGGCGGCAATGCCGCACGCTCTCCCGGGGGCGCATGACCATCGCGACCATAGTCTCGCCGGGGAATCGGGCGTGGAGCATGCGCTGCCCTACCAGTCGCAGGACGTGACGCCATGCGTCCGGCAGGCCACGCACGCGACTCCCGCTATGGCGCAGACGGGCAATTACGTTGAAGAAGTCGCTGAACTCAGGGCCTACCTCCTGCGTCAGCAGCAGGACATCGCTCGTCTTGCCGAGCAAGTGCAGGAGCTGAAATCCCTCGTCATCTCGCAGCGGCAAATTCTTGCGTATCTTGGCAAGGAAATAGAAGCCAGTTCCCTATCGCGTATGACAGGAAGCATTGCCTCAGCTGTCGCCAAGCCCAATAGACCCGTTCGTCAAAAGGTAGTGGTGAAAACATCGGAGATCAAAGCGAAGGCCGTTGTTCAGGACAACGATCCCATGCTGTCGTCGCGGAACCTCTAACACTCGCCCAGTGAGCTGTCAGAGTATCGGTTCTCCCATCGTGCTCTGTCCTCTCGACGAATTCCGGTTTGCATGACACACGAGATGCTACTGATAAGCCGAATCCTCAACGGATGCCTGCTCTGTGCCGCAATCTGGACGGGCTATGATCCGGCTCAAGTCTCTGCGGCCGCTCCCCAGGATACTCGTCAGCGGGTTCCGCTGTATGACAATCTCGGCACCCTGCACCATGCCATTACAACATCCTCAGCGCAGGCCCAACGGTATTTCGATCAAGGTCTCCGGTTTGTGTATGCCTTCAACCATGACGAAGCGATTCAGGCGTTTGAAGAAGCAGCCAAACTCGACCCCACTGCCGGAATGGCCTATTGGGGTATTGCCCTCGCGTTAGGTCCCAACATCAATGCGGCGATGAGCAAGCAGCAGGAGCGGCGAGCCGTGGAGGCGCTGGGCAAGGCGCGCGCGCAGAGTGCAAGACTGAGCGCAGTCGAGCGCGGGTACATTGACGCATTGAGCAAGCGGTATGTGTCTAAAGGCAGATCCAGGGCGGCGCTCGACAAAGCGTATGCAGAGGCGATGCGAGCGCTCTGGCGGGAGTTTCCCGACGATCCGGATGCCGGCGTGTTGTTCGCCGAGGCCATGATGGACTTACGGCCTTGGGATTTGTGGACCCCTGAGGGGCAGCCAAGGCCAGGTACGGAGGAGATCGTTTCTACCTTGGAGTCGATTCTGTCGAAGCATCCCGATCACCCCGGCGCCTGTCATTATTACATCCATGCGGTCGAAGCCTC
>JABMDG010000087.1:32847-37110 GCA_015904045.1 Nitrospira sp. | reverse complement strand
GTTCCGAAACTCTCACCGTTTTGTTCGCCACCTGTTATACTAATTCGTCTCTTCGTTCATCCTGAGGCCCGCCGCCATGGGGACTCCTTCCTGGGACGAATTCGCCGCGCTTGCGCTGAAACGCCTCGCCGCGTCAGGCGCGGAGTACGGCGATGTGCGCATCCAACACAGTGTGACCGAGACCATCCACGGCGAAGACCGCCGCATTGCGTCCATCAGCAATATCGAGGACAGCGGATTCGGGGTGCGCGTGCTCTATCACGGCGCCTGGGGATTCGCCGCGAGTTCGATCCTGTCATTGGAAGAAGTTCCCCGCGTTGCGGACCTTGCCGTGGAGATTGCCAAGGGCTCGGCGTCGATCGCCACAGAAAAAGTCCGGTTGGCCGAGGAGCCGGTGCATCGTGACCGTGTCGTGACCCCCTGCAGGATCGACCCGTTCCGCATCGCACTGGAGAAGAAAACCGACTTGCTGCTGAACACGATGGACGCCTTGCACCGGCAGGCCGGGATCGTGCGCAGCAGTGCCAGTCTGTGGGCGCGCCGAGACAGGAAGTTGTTTCTCTCCACCGAAGGCACGCACCTGGAATTCGACTTGTTAGCAGGGCAAGGCGACTGTACCGCGACCGCGCTCCATGACGGCCGGTTTTCGTCACGCAGCTTCAATACGCCACATCTCAGGACAGGCTATGAACTGATCGAGGAAGCTGACTTTGCGAGAGAAGCGCCGCGTGTGGCCGGCCAGGCGGTTGAAAAGGTGCTGGCGCCGGCGGTCGAGGCCGGTCTGTATGACCTCATCCTTGACCCGGAACATCTGTCGCTCACGATGCATGAATCCTGCGGCCATCCGAGCGAGCTGGACCGCGCGCTCGGATACGAAGCGAACTACGCCGGCACGAGTTTTCTGACGACCGACAAGCAGGGCACGTTTCGCTTCGGTTCCCCGCATGTGACGCTCGTGGCGGACAACACCGAGCCGCAGACGCTCGCCGCGACCGGCTACGATGACGACGGCGTGACATGCCAGCAATGGGATATCGTCCGCGACGGCATCTTCGTCGGGTACTGTACGAACCGGGAAGTGGCCCCCAAAATCGGGGAGACCCGGTCGCGCGGGTCCAATCGGGCGGACGGATGGGGTAGCGTGCCGATCGTGCGCATTGCCAATATCGGGCTCGCTCCCGGCGCGGCCACGCTCGATCAGCTGATCGGCGACGTGAAGCGCGGGATCGCCATCGAAGGACACGGGTCCTACAGCATCGATCAACGGCGCTATAATTTTCAGTTCGGCGGCGACGCCTTCTGGCTGATCGAAAATGGCCGGCGTACCCACATGCTGCGCGACGTGATCTATCATGGGATCACGCCGGAATTCTGGAACAGCTGCGACGGGGTGGCGGACCGGTCGTTCCGGCGCCGGTACGGGTTCATCACGTGTGGGAAAGGACAGCCCGGCCAGTCGGGGTGGATGACCCATGCGGCCTCGCCCGCGCGGTTCCGACAGGTCGCCGTCATCAGAGGAGAGGGCAGATCGTGACCGGCTCCGGTGTCAAATCCTGGCCTAAAATGACGACCCGGGAGGAGTTTCGCTTCCTCGCTGATCTGGTCCTGACCCGGTCGTCCGGCGACCACACCGTGGTGAAACTGCACGATCTGCATTCCGGCACCACCAGGTTTGCCAACAACCAAGTCGTGCAGAACGTCGATACACGGCGAGGCACATTGGCCGTGACGGTGGCCTTCGGACGACGGCATGGCACCGCCGCGACGACGGATTTTACAGCCGGCTCGGTCCAAGAGACGCTCATGCGGGCTGAGCGGATCGCCCACGTGTCACCCGACGATCCGGAATATCTTCCGCCCCCGGGACCGCAATCGTTTGCCGTCGGTGAAACGGCCAGATCGGAGACAGAGCTCGCGGGACCAGCGCGCCGCCTCGAGTACGCGAACGAAGCCATCGGCCAATGCCGTATGGAGAATCTCATGGCGGCCGGGATCGTCTCAGGTACGGAGGAGATCGTTTCTACCTTGGAGTCGATTCTGTCGAAGCATCCCGATCACCCCGGCGCCTGTCATTATTACATCCATGCGGTCGAAGCCTCACCGGATCCGGAGCGGGCGCTGGCCTGCGCGGATCGCTTGCCCGGCCTGATGCCGGGCGCGGGGCACCTGGTGCATATGCCGGCCCATATCTATATGCGCCTGGGCCGTTACCATGACTCGGCGGAGCGGAATGCGCACGCGGCTCATACCGATCAGGCGTATCTGGCGGGTCGGAATGTAGCCGGTGACTATGCCGACAGCTACTACCCGCACAACCTCCATTTCTTATGGGCGTCATTGGCCATGGAGGGGCGACAGGCTAAATCCTTGGAGGTCGCACGACAGCTGGCTGAACGGATCGGCGAGGAAGCGGCGCAGAAAGACAAATGGAAGGAACTGTTTCGTGTGACCCCCCTCTGGTCCATGATACGCTTCGGGCAGTGGACCGAATTGTTGCGGGAGCCGGCGCCCGGCAAGGGCCTCCGTCTGCACAATGGCCTATGGCGGCTTGGGCGCGGTTTGGCCTTGGCGGGCACCGGGCGTCTCCCGGGAGCGGAAGGTGAACACTCGGTTTTAGTAGGATTGACGAAACGCTTGGGGCGGGATCGCACGCCTGAGGAGAAAACTGAGCGGGTCCTGCTCAAGATTGCGGAACGTCTGTTGGCAGGTGAGATCGCCGCTCGCCGCGGGAAATACGACGATGCGATCAAGCTGCTGAAAGATGCCGTGCTGATAGAAGACGGCTTGCCGTATGCCGAACCGTCGTTCTGGCCGATTCCTATCCGTCATTACCTGGGAGCGACCTTGTTGGCGGCGAAACGGGCTTCCGATGCCGAGGAGGTCTACCGAACGGATCTGGCCAAACATCCCGACAACGGCTGGGCCTGTTACGGATTGATGCAGAGTCTCCAATCTCAGGGCAAACAGGCTGAGGGGGAGGTAGTGGAACAGCGATTCAAAACCGCATGGACCCATGCCGATGTGACGCTGGCGGCATCCCGGTTTTAATCGATTGCACGACGATGGGGAGGATCGATGCGATTTATTGTAGGAGTGATGGGGCCGGCGAAGGCCAAGAAGAAGGACCTCGACAACGCGCGAATTTTGGGAGAGTTGATTGCGCGGCGCGGCTGGGTCGTGCTGACAGGAGGTCGTGACGTCGGTGTCATGGACGCCGCGTGCGAAGGCGCCAAGCGAGTCGGTGGGAGCCTGACGATCGGTGTCCTGCCCACAGCCAAGGACAGGGTATCCCGCCATGTCGATGTGCCGATCATGACGGAAATGGGCAGCGGCCGCAACAACATCAATGTGCTGACAAGCCAGGTAGTCGTCGCGTGCGGGTTGAGTGGTTCAGGGACGGTGTCGGAAGTGGCCTTGGCTGTGAAGGCGGGGAAGCCCGTCATTTTGGTCGAGGCGTCGGCGGCGGATGTGGCGTTCTTTCGCAAGCTGGGAAAGCGGCTGGTTGCTGCCGCTGCTTCGCCGGAAGATGCCATTGCGTTGATTATGAAACAGGTGGAGGGCCGCAATCGGCATCCACGGTCTGCAGAGCGCGATGGCTATGACGACATCTCTTTGTGATAAGAAAAACAGGTCTCCTAGCACCAAGACTAGCCCCCCACCACAACTCCTCGCAGCGCCGGTCACCCATTCCGTCTGGACATAGTAGGATGTAAGATGACGTCTGCCTGGACGACGCATGTTCAGAAGCGGAATGAGGAGGGTGAAGCCATGATGTCGATTCGACGCTTGTCATGTTTCGCGATCGGTGTCTGTATGTTCGGCGCAATCACAGCCTCGCCGCCCGGTTCGGTGGGCGAAGCGGCGGCGCCGGCGAAGGCCTATTTTGCGGGCGGCTGTTTCTGGTGCATGGAAGAGGCGTTTGAGAAAGTCGAGGGCGTTGTCTCAGTAGTGTCCGGCTACATGGGCGGGACCCTGTCTGATCCCACCTATGAGCAGGTCTCCGCGGGGAGAACCGGTCACGCCGAAGCGGTTGAAATCAACTACGATCCATCAAAAGTCAGTTATCAGAAATTACTGGAAGCCTTTTGGCATAACAGCGATCCGGTGACGCCGAATGCTCAGTTCTGTGACCATGGGAGCCAATATCGGTCCGCGGTGTTCTATGGGACGGAGGAGGAGCAACGGCTTTCGGAGGAATCGAAATCCACGATCGAGCGATCCAAACGGTTTTCCGCGCCGATTGTCACGCAGTTGGTGAAAGCC
>JABMDG010000087.1:27652-32747 GCA_015904045.1 Nitrospira sp. | reverse complement strand
CGGGTCAACAAGATCGTGGCGCCCTGATAGCGGGCTTGATTTAAAAAGAAGTTGGGATCCGGCGATCCATCTTTCTTCCTGCGCCAATCGAAAAACAGTCCTTCGCGAAGGCCGGTCCGCTTGATTGTTTTCAAAAACTGTTTGGGAATGATCTGGTCCGTGTCGACATTGACCCGGTCGAGCGGAGCGACTAATCCGGTGAGCGTAGTAAAGGCTTGCATGAGTTCCTCGTTAGGCGTGAAACGTGAGGCGTAAGGCGACGCGGCTCATGGCCAGTTCCTGATGTCCACAAAGTGCCCTTCGATCGCAGCGGCGACCGCCATAGCCGGCGACACCAGATGAGTTCTGCCTCCTGCCCCCTGGCGGCCCTCAAAATTTCGATTGCTGGTGGAAGCGCATCGTTCGCCCGGCTGGAGGACGTCGGCATTCATGGCCAGGCACATGCTGCAGCCCGCTTCGCGCCATTCAAATCCGGCCTCGCGGAACACACGATCCAGCCCTTCCGCTTCTGCTTGCTGCTTGACGAGCCCCGATCCGGGTACCACCATGGCATGGACCGTTTTTGCCACCCGTTTCCCCTTCGCGAGGCTTGCGGCGAGACGGAGGTCCTCGATTCTGGAGTTGGTGCAGGAGCCGATAAACACTTTGTCGATCGTGATGCCGGTGATCGGCATGTTGGGAGTGAGGCCCATGTATTCCAGCGCCCGTTCCGTCGCGTGTTTCGTGTTCTCGTCGGAGATCGTTTTAGGGTCCGGCACGGTCTGATCCACCCCGACCACCATACCGGGGTTGGTTCCCCAGCTGACTTGAGGCGCGATGTCCTCCGCCCGCAAGGTGACCGTCACGTCATACCGGGCCTCCGCATCGGTCTTGAGCTTGTGCCAGGCGTTCACGGCTTGTTCGAAGAGGTCGCCTTTGGGCGCGAGTGGACGCCCCTTGATATAGGCAATCGTTTTTTCATCCGGCGCCACCATGCCGGCGCGGGCTCCGCCTTCAATCGACATATTGCAGAGCGTCATCCGCCCTTCCATGCTCAGGGCGCGAATGGCCGATCCGGTGTATTCGATCACATACCCGGTTCCCCCGGCAGTGCCGATTTTGCCGATGATGGCGAGGATGATGTCTTTGGCCGAGCATCGATCCGACAGCACGCCGTCGACGCGGATTTCCATCGTCTTCGGCCGCTTTTGAATCAAGCATTGGGTTGCCAGCACATGTTCGACTTCGCTGGTTCCGATGCCGAACGCCAGCGCCCCGAACGCCCCGTGGGTCGATGTGTGAGAGTCTCCGCAGACGATCGTTGTGCCCGGCAGTGTGAATCCTTGTTCGGGCCCGATGACGTGGACGACGCCTTGCCGGATATCGTTCATGCCGAATAGCGTAATCCCAAAATCTCGGCAATTATCCTCCAAGGTTTGGATCTGTTTGGCGCTGATCGGGTCCGCAATCGCAAGCCTCCGGTCGGTGGTTGGGACATTGTGATCAGGCACCGCAAGGGTAGCCGCGGCTCGCCGCGGCCGGCGTCCGGCAAGCTTCAATCCTTCAAATGCCTGAGGAGAGGTCACTTCATGGACGAGCTGCCGATCGATATACAGCAGTGTGGTCGCAATACTACGGATGTCATCGGTCGGTAACGTGTACAGGGCCCGCCAGACCATATACCGGACATAGAGGAAGAGGCTGAGCAGGAGCACCCAGCGGCGATTCCGGTCTGATCTCATGAGCAGACTGATCAGTAAAAGCGCAACTGCAGAAACTCCGGCGGCGATGGGGGTGCTAAAAAACTCATTAATCAGTGTCATGTAACTTTACGATTGTCATGAAAAGAAATCGGGGACACACGTCTTCCCAATGGGTATTACCTTATTACAGGATCATCGACAGGTCTATCCTACGGATGGAGCCCTGCCTTTGGGGGGGGCGAGCCAACTCATTGGATAGACGGGCGATTTCCTTAGGGACGCAGATTGGAGCGCAATGTCGCGAGGGGCGTCAAGTCCAAAGTTCGAGAGGTCCGTGGTTGGCGATGGCGCGTAAGAGATCGCGCGCAGACAAAATACCGACAAGACGGCGGGTCCCGTCGAGAATAGGCACCGCATGGATTCGCTCACTCAGCATGGTGCGGGCGATTTCACGGATATCCGTCGCAGGAGTCGCAGATATGACCCGTGTGACCATGATTTCGGCCAATCGATATTGAGCAGCTTGGACAGGGGCTGTGCCGGTGCTCAGACCAGGCACATGCCGCAGAAGATCGCGATCGGATACCATTCCCACGAGAGTGCCGTGCATGGAGGTGATTGGAATGTGGCGGAACCCTCTGTGCGTCATGATGGTCCAGGCATCGCTTACGGTGCTATCCGAGGAAAGGGTCAAAACCGGCGACGTCATCAGATCGCGCGCGAAAAGGGCCGGCTTCGCGTGCTGGTCTTGATTGGCCTGCTGTTGATACGCGTTGTGTGCGGCAACATTCGATCGATCCGAGGACGATGAGCGTTGATCATTATTTCCTTGAGCCGCGACGGCTTCGACCTGCATATGCCGTTGGGCTGCCGGCTTGACCGGATAAGTCTCGACAACTCCGTTGACCGCCAGAATGATAGACATGCCGCGGCTCCTCGATACCCATATCGGAAGATCAGAGCAATACTTAAGCCGGAATGCAACGGTTTGGCCGACGGTGCGAGGCGTGCTTTGCGAGGGACGTCAGCCGGATCTCCGGAAGAGCCGGCCCTCGTTCTTCGGCGATGAAGGCCGAGACCTGACTCATGTGGGTTTCCACTGCCGATCGTGTAGTTCGCGCCACTGCTGTTCCCCCTGCTCGATACTGTCCACCTTGAACCGGATGCAGGTTTCCTGGAACCGGTCCACCATGGAGACCGGACTGACTTTGAGAGTAATCTCCGGCAGTTCCAAGAGGCTGTTGGCCAGCGGTTCATTTGGAGGTGAAGGAAAAGAGACACTGATGCCGGTGAAGGACATGTCACGCAATATCCCTGTAAGCGGCTGTGCAGAAGTGTTTAGCCGGCAGGGCGTGGCGCTGCGAAGCCGCAGCATTCGGCGTCGGTCCCAGGAGAAGGATCTCCAGGGGATGGTGAGTGCGTCGAGCAATGATCGCAGGCTGTGGGCTATGCCGGGTTTGAGTTCATAGGTCGTTTCCCAAGGAGCAGGATCGCCGAAAATTTTGTCGAGGAGCGCCTGCTTCATATGTTCATCCAAGTCGACAAACTGAAGGGCGGCGCTCACATGTCCAGATGTGTCCGTCCCCTGACGGACGATGCGGCCGGGCAGCCGCATCAATGGACCCTGTGATGAGGGCAACAGGAGGGTCACGATGTCTTGCGCAGTAAAGACCGGCCTGGTCAATGACAAGGCGACGCCTTGTTCGTTGATGTTGATGATGCGTGCATCGAAGGACATGCCGTCCGCCAACAGTTCGCCTGAAAATTTATGGTTGAATCGGAAGGCCTGTCGGCCATGCGTCTGTTCCCTGGCTGCGAATATGGTGATCGTCAGAAAACACAGATTGAGACAAGCCCACAGCAGACTGACCGGAAGCCCGGCATCTCCTGTACCCGCTTGCAGCGACTGGAGGCCGAGGACCAGCCCGACGATCAACAGGCCGAACATAAGCAGGTGTGGCCAGATCAGCGACAGTTCCGGGGACGTGCTCTTTTTTATGAGTTGTCCTTTGGGGGTGACCTCGAAGGGACGCTCCCTGTATGGAGTGGCCAGGGCCTTGAGAATCTCGGCGCTCAAGGCAAAGCACATGGCGCACTCGTAGATGTCGGACCAGAAGGGATTGCGCGAACCCCGGCTGATCGGACGCATCACCAGGGCCGACGCGATGTAGAACGAAAAGAAATAGAGCAAGAGTTGAACAGTGTCCGCGTAGATCGGAGACGTATTAAATAGAAGGCTGGAGAGAGGAGCGACCAGGCAGATGAGACGGGGGATGCCGAAAAGGAAATAAAAGATAGAGCCGAAGTAATTCAGTCGTTGCGCCGGCGTCAGACCTGGTTTCGTGAGGGGATTGTCCCGCTGCAACATCTGAATGCATCCCACGGCCCAGCGTTTTCGTTGCTTCAGGTATCCCGCAAATGTTTCCGGCATCAGTCCGGCGGAAAGGACGCGATTAAGGTAACAGGACTTATACCCCTTGGCATGCAGGGCCATGCTGGTGTGGATGTCTTCGGTAATAGTCTGTGCCTGGAATCCGCCGATCTCCTCCAGCGGCCTGCGTCGAAACAGGCCTCCGCTGCCGGCAAAAAATGCGCTGTTGTAGGAATCGCGTCCTGCCTGCAGGGTTCGGAAGAACAGGGCTTGTTCGTTCTTCACATGATCGCCGATACGCAAGTGCCGTTGGAAAATGTCTGGGTTATAGAAATGATGGGCTGTTTGAACGAACGCGACGTTCGGATCGTCGAAAAAACCGACCGTCTCTTTCAGGAATGTTCGGGTCGGCACATGGTCCACATCAAACATGGCGAGGAGGGCGCCATGCGTCATCCGGATGGCATGGTTCACATTCCCTGCCTTTGCATGGCGTGGACGGTCCGGCCGGCACAGGTAGCCGCAGCCTAACGATGCTGCCAGCTGTTTAGCTTCGGTGCGATCGCCGTCATCGAGGACGTAGACCTTGAATCGCTCACGCGGATATTCCTGCGATAGGCATCCCACCAGCGTTTGCCGGAGCAACGGCAGCGGCTCGTCCACCACCGTGACCAAGATATCCACGGTGGGGTAGGCAGTAAGTGGGGGTGGTTGGCGATCGGTCAACGACGAGGATTGAAAGGCAAAGAAACAATACTGGCAGAACCCGTAGACTTCCGCGAGGTAGACGATCCCGCCGACCGCAATACTACTGATGTCATCCGTCGGTAACGTGTATAAGGCCCGCCAGACCATATACCGGGCATAGAGGAATAGGCTGAGCAGGAGCACCCAGCGGCGATTTCGGTCTGATTTGATGAGCAGACCGATTAATAGAAGCACGACCGCAGAAATTCCGGCGGCGATAGGGGTGTTGAAGAAGTCAGCAAATAGCATGGTTATGAATCTGTGGCAGGAGAGGGCGCTTCTCTAGCGGATAATC
>JABMDG010000087.1:16690-27552 GCA_015904045.1 Nitrospira sp. | reverse complement strand
CATCCGGATGGCATGGTTCACATTCCCCGCCTTTGCATGGCGTGGACGGTCCGGCCGGCACAGGTAGCCGCATCCTAACGACGCAGCCAGCTGTTTGGCTTCGGCACGATGGCCGTCATCAAGGACATACACCTTGAACCGGTCATGCGGATACTCTTGCGACATGCATCCCAGCAGCGTTTGCTTGAGCAGCGGCAGGGGCTCATCCACCACCGTGACTAGGATATCGACGGTCGGATAGGCGGTGAGCGGGGGCGGTTGACGATCAGTCAACGACGAGGATTGAAAGGCAAAGAAACAATACTGGCAGAACCCGTAGACCTCCGCGAGGTAGACGATCCCGCCGACCGCCATACTGCTGATGTCATCCGTCGGCAGCGTGTACAGAGCCCGCCAGATCATATACCGGGCATAGAGGAACAGACTGAGCAGGAGCACCCAGTGGCGATTCCGGTCTGTCCTCATGATCAGAGCAATCATCAAGAGAACGACCGCAGAGACTCCGGCGGCGATGGGGGTGCTGAAGAAGTCAGCAAGCGGTACAGTCATGAATCTGAGGCAGGAGGGAGCATTCCTCTGGTTGACAATCCTAATTATGGAATCAGACGGCCGTCTCTATCCTACGTATGGAAACCCGTCGTGTGAGTATGAATAAGTGACGATATTAACGCAATGAAGGACTCTAAGAACCTGCTGTCCCGATTTTTGTCGTTCGTGACGCGGGCTTCACGGGGAGGTTGCGCCGACCGACAAAACCGGTGTAGCGTAGGGCTCGTATGACACCTGATCCCTCACCGGTGCGCCCTCGGCGACTGGCCCGTATTCCCTCTCGTCTCTTCGGTCTGCTTGCTGTTGCCGTCTTGCTCGGAGCCTGTAGCACGCCCGGCTGGGATGGGTATTTCAAGGATGGTATAGGCCGGTTGACCCAAGAAGACATCCGGGAAAAGTTCGGGCCACCTCATACGGCGAAAACCCCGGCTTTAGGCGGGGACAGTCTTTGGACATACCGGGTTGCGTTAGGCGAGCAAGACTTGGATCGCTGGAAGCCGACGTTCTTGGTGGATGCGTCCCAGTCGGTCGGGTCGCTCATGGGCAAGCCGAACGAGCAGGTCAAGCCGACTTTGTATTGCTATCGGTACACTCTGGCATTCAGCGAATCGCAGGTACTGAAGAGCTGGAAGCGAGACGAATGTGTGCCGGGCACGAGAGAGACCCTGATCGCCAAATAGCCCGAATCGGTTGCTTCCATTTTCACCCCTATGTTATAAACGCACGTTCTGCGGGGTATCGGATGTGTGCCGGGAGGCGGCATCCAAAATTGAGAAATCGCCAGGGTCGGTCCGCCTGCAAGGGTGTGGCAAGGTCATTATTAGTCTAATCGAATGTCCGATTCTTTTTGAGGGAGGTAGGTAATGGGTAAGACGATGTGTGCGGTACTTTTCAGTGTTGGAATTATCGCGACAGGTGCGTCTGCAGCGCATGCTCTTCAAGCCGGCGGCGTTGAATTCGGGGATCTGGAAACCGGATCGGTCGTTGGCCAACCGTTCAAAGAGCTTGAGGTGGATGCCTCATTTTTTGCACTCGAAATCGGAACGATGAAGACGTGGTACCCTCCGACGACGATCATTGACTTCAAAGCTCGTCCCGGCGCTCCGGTTTTGTTGAAGGTCACGAACAATTCGACAGCGGAACATGGGTTTCAACTGACAGCGGCTGTGAATCAATCGGCGCCGACGGTGCTGGACACGAAGCTGGTGCTCAAGCCGGGTGAAACCAAATATATCGGTGTGCCGACCAGTGATTTGTTCTACGCAGCCGGCAATGTGCTGACGTATCGGTGCCATCTCCATCCTGGGCATGTCGGCGGCAAGCTGTTGATGCTGAAGTAGCCGGCAACATTTCTCTTATAGATATCTCATGGGCCTCAAGGAACGATGTTTCTTGAGGCCCATGTATTTTAGGCCGCCGGTATCCGATCAGCCGACGGATCTCCGGTGGGTCTTTGCCTGCGTTGGAACTCTTACAAGCCAAAAGGCCTTGGTCCCAGTCGGAACCAAGGCCTTTTGGTCACGGTCTCAAGCTTCAGAATGTCAGTTTCTCACGCCGCTCCAGATCTTGGCTGGATCGATCGCTTTATCTGAATTTAGCTGTTTGGCTCGCTCCAGGAGAATCTCGGTTGCTTCTGGATAGAGCGGATCGGAGATGCAGCAGTTATCGACCGGACAGACTGCTGCACATTGCGGCTCATCGAAATGGCCCACACATTCGGTGCAGCGATCGTGCGCGATGACATAAATATTGTCGCCGACTCCTTGTCCGTCGCCGACGTGATTGCCCTTGGCCTCGGCGTCGCTTCTGGTTTCAAAGATCGCTTCATTGGGACATTCCGGCAGGCATGCCCCACAAGAGATACATTCGTCTGTGATCAACAGTGCCATGACCCGCGCCTCCTTCTCACTCCAAAAGACAGCCTGACGATATTGACAAGGCCGCGCGGCCCCCACCATAGTGCAGTGGCTCGCGCAATACGTAGATATTTTATTCTGTGGCTGTTTTCCAAGTCAACAGAATGGAATCCGGACAGAAGGCCTAGATCATCGGTGGTGATGAGCCATTGGGCCCAGCAGGACAAGGAGTTGAACGTTCGCCATGCAGTCCGGTCAGAGCCGATCGAGTGAGCCGGGGCAGAAGAAAAATCGGATCATCATGATGGTCCTGCTCGCCATTTTGCTGATGAGTGTGTCCATGTTTGTCGTCGAGCGTAAGGAGTCGAGCATTATTGTCGTTCGATTTCCGAGCGGTGTTGAACTGGAAACCGAAGTGGCGGATACGCCGGAAAAGCAGCTGTTCGGGCTGGCTTTCCGCGAGGAGTTGCCTCCGAACGGCGGGATGCTTTATATTTTTGAAGAGAACGGTCTCCATCGCGTACGAACCAAAGAGTATCGATTTCCCATCGACATCCTCTGGGTGGACGAAAGCCACCACGTCGTGCATATGCTGGAGCATGTGGAGCCTTGCGCGAAAGATCCCTGTCCGTCCTACGGCCCTCCGCCGGAAGCGGCTCGGTACGTGATTCAGGCTGAATCAGGGTTTCTGAAAAAATCCGGTGCGATGAGAAACGACGAGCTCAAGTATTCGCTTCGCATGTAGCTGACAGAGTCGCTGACTCGCCGCGCTGCTACAACGAACCGGCGTGAGTAATGGGAGCTGAGGTCAAGGGAGAGGAGCAGAGAGAAGATGGAAGGGTTTCACAAAGTTGCACAGCTTGATGAGCTGTCTCCCGGGCAATCGAAGATTGTGACCGTCAATGCGCGCGCCATCGCGCTGTTCAATGTCGGCGGAACGTTCTATGCGATCCACAATAGTTGCCCCCATGAAGGAGGGCCGCTGATTGAGGGACGGCTCAAAGGTTTTGTGGTGGCCTGTCCGTGGCATGATCTTGCGTTCGATATCCGAAATGGACAGGGGATGCTGCGGTGGCGGCCACCTGGTCCCTGGGTGTGGTCGAGCCTCACGGATCGGGGATTGGCGGGGAAGGGATGATGCTGATCCATGATGCAGCCTCCCGCAGGACGACAGTCATTGACTTCAAGGCTCGTACTGGTGCTCCAGTTTTGCTGAAGGTCACGAATAACGCGACAGCGGAACATGGCTTTCAACTGACAGCGGCCGTGAATCAATCGGCGCCGACGGTTTTGGACACGAAAGTGGTGCTCAAGCCGGGTGAGACCAAATATATCGGTGTACCGACCAGCGACCTGTTCTATGCAGCGGGCAATGTGCTTATATATCGCTGTCATCTGCATCCGGGGCATGTGGGCGGCAAGTTGCTGATGCTGAAGTAGTCGCAGGCGACGAAGAAAGAAACGTCCCATCGCAGATTCACGGCCTCAAGGAGCATCTCCTTGAGGCCGTTGTATTTTCTGCGGTCTGAAGAGCGGCTCTTGCAGCCCCCGGTATTCCTCAAAAAGCGGAAGGCCTTGATTCTGAAAAGAATCAAGGCCTTCCTTCAACGACAGGAACAGTGGTCGAATTAGTTTCTGACGCCGCTCCACACTTTCGCGGGATCGATTGTTTTATCGGGGTTCAACGTCTTTGCCCTTTCCAAGAGAACCTCCGTCGTCTCCGGATAGAGGGGGTCTGAAATGCAGCAATTGTCGACCGGACACACAGCCGCGCATTGGGGTTCATCGAAATGGCCGACACACTCGGTGCAGCGGTCATGTGCAATGACATAAATGTTGTCGCCGACTCCTTGGCCATCGCCCACGTGATTGCCTTTGGTCTCGGCGTCGCTCCTGGTTTCGAAGATCGCTTCGTTGGGACATTCCGGCAGGCATGCCCCGCAAGAGATGCATTCATCTGTAATCAACAGTGCCATGACCCACGCCTCCTTCTCACTCCAAAAGTCAGCCAGACGATATTGACAACATCGCGCCGCCCCGACCATAGTGCAGAGGGCTGCGCAAAACAGAATCGTATTGTATTCTGTGCCTCTTTTCCAAGTCAACAGAATGGAAACGGAGCAGAAGGCCTAGGTAGTTGGCGGAGAGAAATGGGCCGATGGGCCCATCGCGAACAGGAGTGCTGGATCCACGATGGAGTCGAGTCAAAGCCGATCGAGCGGGTGGGCGGACAAGAAAAATCGGATCGTCATGATGATCCTGCTCGCCATCCTCATGATGAGCCTCTCGGTATTTGTGGGCGAGCGTAAAGAATCGAGCATCATCGTGGTCCGATTTCCAAGCGGTGCCGAGATCGAGGCCGAGGTCGCGGATACACCGGAGAAGCAATTGTTTGGGCTCGCATTCCGCGACGAGTTGCCTCCGAACGGGGGGATGCTTTATATCTTCGAAGAAAATGGACTCCATCGGGTGCGGACGAAAGAATATCGCTTCCCCATCGACATCCTGTGGGTGGACGAAAGCCATCATGTCGTGCATATGTTGGAACACGCAGACCCCTGCGCGAAAGACCCGTGCCCGTTTTTCGGCCCGCCGCCGGAAGCGGCCCGGTATGTCATTCAAGCGGAAGTAGGATTTCTGAAGAGATCCGGAGTCGCAAAGAACGACGAGCTTACCTACACGCTCCGGATGTAAGTGTCGCCTATCGGTTTCGAGCTCCGAATCGTAGCAAATCGGCCAAGGGAGGGACGGAGGAGGAAGCATGGAGGGGTTTCAAAAGGTGGCGCAACTCGATGACCTCGCTCCGGGGCGATCGAAGAAAGTGACGGTCAATGACCGGGTGATCGCGTTGTTTAATGTCGATGGGAAATTCTATGCGATTCACAACAGCTGTCCTCATGAAGGAGGGCCGCTTGCCGAGGGGCGCCTCAAAGGCTATGTTGTAGCCTGCCCCTGGCACGACCTAGCCTTCGATATTCGGAACGGACAAGGCACAGACGGAGGAGGCTATTGTGTCGGAAGTTACGAAGTGCGGGTGGAGGGGACCGACATTTGGGTGGGTCCTCGGCGGAAGATCTGAGGAACACACCCGCGAGACCTGATCGGGCCCGCGTGGTCGAATCGGACAAGGGGCGCATGACAACGTCCAAGACGGATGTTCGTTCCATTCCTGGGTTGTGGGTGCCCTCCTACGAGGCCACATCGCTGACCCTGCTCAGCGACGAATTCCTCCGCATCGCGAGTAATAACGCGGTGGAGAACGGACAGCGCACCTTCGAGTTCAAGGCCGTGACTCCGGGGAGTCACCGGCTGGTGTTTGAAAAGCGCATGGGGTGGAAATTCACCGCCGAGGACCGGCGCGTGTTCCAGATCGAGGCGGTGAATCCGCCGGGGAGCTGAGTGCTATGCCTGACATCGCGTTCGTCAACGGCCGCTTCCTTCCATGGAAAGACGCTGTGGTTTCGATCGACGACCGTGGATTCCAATTCGGCGATGGCGTCTACGAAGTGATCAGGACCTATCGTGGCGCGCCGTTCGAATTGGCGGCGCACTTAGCGCGGCTTGAACGGAGCACAAAGGAGTTGAACCTTGTCCAGCCCTATTCCCGAGCCCAATGGACCCAATGGATTCAGCAGGGGCTTGGCCAGGCCGGGTATCAGGAAGCCAAGGTCTACGTTCAAATTACGAGAGGGACGGCTCCCCGCGATCATGCGTTCCCATCGGGAGTTTTACCGACTGTCGTCATGACCATCCGGGAACTGCATCCCTTGAGTCTTCAGCTACGGCAGGACGGAGTGACGGCGCGGACGTGTGACGATCTTCGCTGGAGCCGCTGTGATATCAAGAGCTTGAATTTGCTCGGGAATGTGCTGGCCCGTGAAGAGGCCAGAAAAGCCGGCGTGTTCGAAGCGATTCTGGTCAAAGACGGGTTGGTGACGGAAGGTTCGCTCAGCAACGTCATGGCCGTGCGGTCCGGCACACTCGTGACCGCTCCCGAGGGACCTCGAATTCTCTCCGGCGTCACCAGGACGGTCGTGTTGGAATTGGCGCGGAAGGAAGAGATCCCGGTAGAAGAGCAGTTCCTCTCGCTCGATGCCCTGTATGGCGCGGACGAGGTATTTTTGACCGGAACCACGCTGGAAGTCTTGGGGGTGGTCCGGATCGACGGGAACACCATCGGGTCCGGACGGCCCGGCCCGATCACCAAAACGCTCGCTGCACGCTGGTCGATCTTGACCGGGTAGCGCCTCTTGCTTTGCACAGGGGTGCGTGGTATTGTGCTGCCGCTGGAAGTGGGCTCAGGCCCACTTTTTTGTTTGAGCTGGTGCCGGTCGTTGCTAGGGGAATAGGGTTGATCATAGGGGAACGTAGTGTGCAGTCGGTCGTTGACCGGATGCACGATGTCATTTCGCCGATCCTCTGGGCGCTCGGGTTAGAGTTGGTCGAGGTGCAGTGCGTAGGGCAGGGGGCTCGCACCGTCGTCCGCGTGCTGATCGAGAAGCCCGGCGGCGTCACCGTCACAGATTGCGAACAGGCGCACAAGGCGCTGGGGCCTGCGTTGGACGTCGCAGATCCGTTTCCCCACGCCTACACCCTTGAAGTGTCATCGCCCGGTCTCGATCGGCCCTTCAAACGTCTTCAAGACTATCAGCGAGCGATCGGGAAAGAGGTAAGCCTCAAGCTGCGGCAACCGCTGAACGGCCAATGGCGGGTGAGCGGGCGGCTCATGGAAGTTGGTGAACAGGCCGTATCGGTGGCCGTTCCGGCGGGCAAGGCGGAGCCGGAGACATTGCGAGTGGATCGGGAACAGATTGCAGAGGCCAAGCTGGTCGTGAAAATATAAGCGGCGGGAGAGCGCCCGTGGCCGTGGAGAATTCTATGCTGGAGCATGACGCATGAACCGAGAACTGATCAATGTCATCGACGAAATCGGTCGTCAGAAGGGAATCGACAAAGCGCGAGTAATCGGCGCCATCGAGTCCGCTCTGCAAACCGCCGCCAAGAAACGTTTCGGTCAGGCCGAGAACATTCAAGTCGAGATCGATCCGAAGACGGGAGAAATTTCCGTCGTTTCCAAGAAAGTCATCGTCGATCAGGTCAGCAATCCAAAAGCGGAGATTTCTCTTCAGGAGGCCCGCCAATACGACACCGAAGCGGAGATCGGCGATGAAATCGGATCGTTGATCGAAATGAACGAGCTCGGGCGGATTGCGGCGCAGACGGCGAAGCAAGTCATCTTTCAGAAAGTCCGTGAAGCCGAATGGGAGGCAGTGCAGAAGGAGTATTCGACACGCCAGGGCGATCTGGTGAACGGCATCATCCTTGGCATGGAGCGCCGGAATTACCTGGTCGATCTCGGCAAGACGGAGGCGGTTCTCCCCATCCAAGAACAGATTCCCCGCGAGACCTATCGCCGCGGCGATCGGGTGAAAGCGATGCTGCTGGAGGTGCGCCGCACGCCGAAGGATGTTCAAGTCATTCTTTCCCGCAGCCATCCACAATTTGTGGCGAAGCTGTTCGAACTTGAAGTCCCGGAGATCATGGAAAAGATCATCGAGATCAAGTCGGTGGTCCGTGAGCCGGGCGACCGCACGAAGATTGCGGTGGTGTCAGATCCGGCTTGACAGTGAGTGCGATCTTAGCCATCGCGTCGTCCGCCGCCATTTCCAGGTCGAGCTTCGTGCGGATGATGTCGCGCAAGAGCTGTAGGTCCCGGTCTTGAATGTGCCGACGGTCTTCGCGCAGATGGACAACCAGACCGTCTGCGCCAGCAAGTTCGGCGAGAACGGCGGCAGCCAACGGATCGGGGTCGTTTCCTCCCCGCGCCTGCCGCAATGTTGCGACATGATCGATATTGACGCCCAGCCGGGCCACGGCTCCTCCGTCCGGTCTGTGAAGTGCAAGTAAAATAGGGCAAATATGAGGAAATACTACCTGGTATTAGTAGCAGAAAGAAGCGAGGGGGAGCAAGAACAGTCTCGTTCACATTGAAACGTAACAGCTCGGCCCGGCCCTAGGTGGTGACGAATTCGGAACCCCACAGAATCACGGGGTAAATTGACTCGACTGGGGCCCTCCATTAGAATAGGCCTCTCTCAGCGGCTCTCTGGTGAACTGACCAAGAGAAAACGTTGAGCATCACCGGGAATGTTAGAGGAGGGTCATGGGGCTGGGTGACGGGTTTTATCGAATCAAGCGACTTCCTCCGTATGTCTTCGCGCAAGTGCAATCGCTCAAGCTTGACGCTCGGCAGCGCGGCGACGACATCATCGATTTCGGCATGGGGAATCCGGACCAGCCGACACCGCCGCACATCGTCGAGAAGATGATCGAGGCAACCCGGAAGAGCAAGAACCATCGCTATTCGGCTTCACGCGGAATCACGAAGCTGCGGCACGCGATCTGCGGGTGGTACAAACGAAATTACAATGTGGATCTGGACCCTGAGACGGAAGCCATCGTCACCATCGGGTCCAAGGAGGGGCTGGCCCATCTGGCGTTGGCCACAATCGGCCCCGGTGACGTGGTGTTGACTCCGACGCCAACCTATCCGATCCACATGTATAGTTTCATCATCGCGGGCGGCGAAGTCCGTGGGATTGAGCTGCGCCAGGACAGCGATTTTTTTGAAGACCTGACGCGCGTCTATCGCCAGACGTTTCCGCGCCCGAAAATCCTCGTTATCAATTTTCCGCACAATCCGACTACTGCCGTTGTGGACCTCGAGTTTTTCAAAAAGATCGTGGCCTTCGCCAAGGAGCACAACGTCATCGTTATCCACGATTTGGCGTATGCCGATCTTGTGTTCGACGGCTACAAAGCGCCGAGTTTTCTTCAAGTGCCTGGTGCGAAGGACATTGGAGTGGAGTTCTATACGCTCTCCAAAGCGTACAACATGCCCGGCTGGCGCGTGGGATTCTGTGTGGGCAATCGCGAGGTCGTGGGCGCGCTGGCGAAGATCAAGAGCTATTTGGACTATGGTATTTTTCAGCCCATTCAAATCGCCAGCGTGATCGCGTTGAACGGGCCGCAGGAATGCGTCAAGGAGACGGTCTTGCGCTATCAGAAACGGCGCGACGTGCTCGTCGGCGGACTGAATCGTATCGGCTGGCAGGTGGCGAAGCCGAAGGCCACGATGTTCGTGTGGGCGCACATTCCCCTTTCCTATCGCCATATGGGGTCCCTCGAATTTTCAAAACTCCTGCTCAAGGAAGCAAAAGTTGCGGTCTCTCCCGGGATCGGGTTCGGGGAGGGTGGTGATGAGTATGTGCGGTTCGGATTGGTGGAAAATGAGCATCGCACACGCCAGGCTGTGCGGGGAATTCGCAAAGCACTCAAGCTCGACGGAGCGGAAGAATGACGTCTCGCATCGGGGTCGGTATCATTGGATTCGGTACGGTGGGCACCGGCGTCGCGAAGGTACTGCTCGACAATGCGGCGCTCATACGCCGCCGGGTCGGTGTGCCGGTTGACCTGGTCCGCATTGCCGATTTGGATATCACGCGGGATCGCGGAATCCTGCTGCCATCGGGGATCTTGACGACCGATGCGAAGCAGGTGATTCACGATCCCGCCGTTGACGTCGTCATTGAATTGATCGGCGGCTACGACATCGCCAAGCGCGTTATTCTGGAGGCGATGGCTGCGGGTAAACAGGTGGTCACGGCGAACAAGGCGCTTCTGGCCCTCCACGGCGAAGAAATTTTTGAGGCTGCGTCGCGCCAGGGTGTGGATGTGGGATTCGAAGCCAGCGTGGGCGGCGGGATTCCCGTCGTTCGGGCGCTGATGGAAGGCCTTGCGGGCAATACGATCGAATCCATCTATGGCATCATCAACGGGACGTCGAATTACATTTTATCGAGGATGACCCGCGAGGGAGAAAGTTTCGACTCGGTACTCAAGGATGCACAGCAAGCCGGATATGCTGAAGCGGACCCGACGTTCGATGTGGCGGGGATCGATTCGGCGCACAAACTGGCCATTCTCGTGAGTCTGGCCCACGGCACGCCGGTCAATTGCAAGGAAATCTATACCGAAGGGATCACGCACATCACGCCGACCGATATCGCGTATGCCAAGGAATTTGGTTTTACGATCAAGCTCCTGGGTATTGCGAAGCTCGCTGACGGTGAAGTGGATGCCCGTGTGCACCCCACGATGGTGCCGTCTGTGTCTCCCATCGCGCAGGTCGACGATGTCTACAACGCCATTCAATTGGTCGGTGACGCAGTCGGTGACGTCGTGTTATACGGCCGGGGGGCCGGATCGATGCCGACCGGGAGCGCCGTGGTAAGCGACGTGATTGCCATCGGCCGCAATCTGCTCAAGGGCGCGGTCGGCCGTGTGCCGGTTGCATCGTTTCGCCAGGATCAGCGCCGGCCGTTGCGTATGAAACCGATAGAAGAAATCAGTTCGCTCTACTATCTGCGATTCATGGTCGTCGATCGTCCCGGCGTC
>JABMDG010000087.1:5258-16590 GCA_015904045.1 Nitrospira sp. | reverse complement strand
AGCGCCGGCCGTTGCGTATGAAACCGATAGAAGAAATCAGTTCGCTCTACTATCTGCGATTCATGGTCGTCGATCGCCCCGGCGTCTTGGCGCAGATTGCCGGTGAACTGGGCCGTTGCGGCATCAGTATTTCGTCGATGTTGCAGCAGGGACGTCGGGAAGGGCAAACGGTGCCGGTGGTGATCAAGACGCACATGGCCAAGGAGCGTGATGTGCAAACGGCGCTTCGTGACATCAACCGCAAAGCCTTCGTGTCTGAACCCGCGACGCTCATTCGGGTGGAAGGCCGAGACGAGTGAATGGACGAGTGATCGGATGAATCGCTGGCGCGGCATTATCGAGGAATATCGCAAGTTTCTTCCCGTCTCGGAGAAGACGCCGGTCATCAGCTTGGCGGAAGGCAATACGCCGCTCATTCGTGCGGCGCGACTGGCTAAGGCGATTGCGCCCGGAGTCGACCTGCATCTCAAATTCGAGGGCATGAATCCAACCGGCTCGTTTAAAGACCGCGGCATGACGATGGCAATCTCGAAGGCGGTCGAACAA
This sequence comes from Nitrospira sp., assembly GCA_015904045.1. Next base: position 16,044 of record JABMDG010000087.1, on the reverse strand, counting down.
GGCGCGCGGGCTGTGATGTGCGCCTCGACCGGCAACACATCCGCTGCTGCCGCCGCCTACGGCGCCCGCGCGGGGTTGGCCGTCTATGTGCTGATTCCCGCCGGAAAAATTGCGATGGGAAAACTTTCCCAAGCAATGATGCATCAAGCCACGGTAATTCAAATCGAAGGAAACTTTGATCAGGCGCTTACGCTCGTCAAGGATCTTTCGGCCGCCCATCATATCGAGCTGGTGAATTCCCTGAATCCATTCCGGATCGAAGGCCAGAAAACGGCCGCGTTCGAGGTGTGCGATCAACTCGGCGACGCGCCGACGTTCCATGTGCTGCCGGTCGGCAATGCGGGGAACATTACGGCCTATTGGAGAGGGTATCAAGAATATCGCGCGGCGAGTCAAACGACGAAACGTCCGCGCATGATGGGATTTCAGGCTGCCGGAGCGGCTCCGATTGTGCTGGGAAAGATCGTGGAGGAGCCACAGACGGTTGCGACGGCGATTCGCATCGGAAACCCGGCCAGCTGGTCGGCGGCGCTGAGGGCAGTCGAGGAATCCTCCGGCGCGATTGATATGGTGACCGATGAAGAAATCCTCCAGGCCTATACGGCAGTAGCGGCCACAGAGGGGGTCTTTTGCGAGCCGGCTTCCGCTGCATCAGTCGCAGGGGTGGCCAAATTACATCGGGCCGGGAAGTTGCGAGAAGGCGATACGGTGGTATGCACCTTGACCGGGCACGGCTTGAAAGATGCCGATACTGCGATCAGCGTGTCGAAGCAACCGTTGACCGTGAAGGCGACACGTGAGGATGTCGCACGTCTCTTGCGGATATGAGCATGGTGCATATCTGATGAAATATGTGATTGTGCATGCCGGTGGAATGGCTGATCAGCCTCGTCAAGAACTGGGCGGCCGCACGCCACTTCAGGCTTCCTCAACCCCCCATCTCGACCGGCTGGCCCAGAGTGGAGAGCTTGGACGGCTTGTGATCCCCGCTGACGGCCTGCTCTACAGAAGTGGATTGAGCAGTACGGCGATTCTTGGTTATGACCCAAAGAAATATTATCAAGGGCCAGGTCCGCTTGAAGCGGCCAGCTTGGGAGTCTCCGTAACGGAACATGATGTTGCGTACCGGTGCACGATGGTGACTGTGAGGCCGGAAGGCGGGAAGACCGGCGGCGAGATCAAGAAATTGGGCCCCCATGTGATTTTGGACGATGCGACGGCCGGTTTGATCGACACGGAAGAGGCTCGCGAATTGATCGAGGCGATCAATGAGCAGCTTGGGTCCGAGACCATCCAATTTTATCCTGGAGCGGGCCATCGCCATCTCATGGTAGTGCGCCAAGAAAGATTTTGTCTATGTGCATGCCGGGCTGGCGGACGAAGTCGTTCACAGCTCCGATCCCAACGCGAAGGTTCGCGGCATCGAAGCGTTCGATCGAGATCTCGTCGGGCCCGTGATCGACGGATTGGCCAAACAGGGGCCCTACCGTTATCTGGTCATATGCGATCATGGCGATGCGTCGCAAGGTCCTGCCTTCTATGTTTTTGGAGAAGGAGGCGGCAAAGGATCAGCACCGGCCGGCCGGCGGTTTACCGAGTCCGACGCCCAGGCTGCAGAGACGCCTGCCCGCGATGCCACCAAGTTCATCAACAAGCTCTTTGCAAACGGGTGAAGCCGGTGGCCTTGATCGTCCAAAAATATGGAGGCACGTCGGTTGGATCGATCGAGCGGATTCACCGGGTCGCCGATCGGGTAGTCCGGGCTCAGCGCGAGGGGCATCGGATCGTGGTGGTGCTGTCCGCCATGAGCGGCGAAACGGATCGCTTACTCAAGCTGGCGCATGAGGCGACACCGGTTCCGGATGAGCGCGAGTTGGACATGCTGCTCTCGACCGGAGAGCGGGTCACGATCGCTCTGCTGGCGATGGAATTGCGCGGGCGGGGGATCAATGCGCGGTCCTATACGGGCCGGCAAGTCGGCATCATTACCGATAGCGCGCATACCAATGCCCGTATTGCGCGGGTGACAGCGGATCGGATTCGCGAGGCGCTGGAGGAGGGTGTGATCCCTGTTGTGGCTGGTTTCCAAGGGATCAACGAACAGTCCGATGTAACGACGCTGGGCCGCGGAGGGTCGGATCTGTCCGCGGTCGCACTGGCCGCGGCGTTGAAAGCCGACCGCTGCATTATCTTCACTGACGTCGATGGTGTCTACACGGCGGACCCCAATATCGTACCGGCAGCGAGACGGATCGATAAAATCTCGTACGAAGAGATGCTCGAAATGGCCAGCCTCGGTGCCAAAGTGCTGCAGACCAGATCGGTCGAGTTTGCGGCCAAGTTCAATGTGCCGGTGGAGGTGAATTCGAGCTTCAAAGAAGGAAAGGGAACCCTCGTGACGAAGGAAGATACGGACATGGAAGCGGCGGCAGTGGCCGGGGTCACAGGAGACCGCAATCAGGCGAAAATCACGATCGTCGGCGTTCCGGACAAACCCGGGATCGCCGCGCGAATTTTCGGCACCGTGGCGGAGGCCCATATCAACGTCGATATGATCATCCAGAATATCAGCCAGGCGGCCATGACGGATCTTTCGTTCACGGTGCCACGGGCCGATCTCAAGAAGGCTGTGCCGATCATTCAAGCCGTGGCCAAGGATATCGACGCCAAGTCAGTGTCGGTGACCGAAGCGATTGCGAAGGTCTCGCTCATCGGGGTGGGGATGCGGTCTCACTCGGGGGTGGCGGCAAAAATGTTCGAGGTGCTCGCACGCGAGGGGGTCAATATCATGATGATTAGCACGTCAGAGATCAAGATCTCCTGCGTGATCGATGAAAAATACCTTGAGCTGGCCATGCGGTCGTTGCATTCGGCATTCGGACTCGATCAGAGATAGGTGCTTCGCATCCGAATTCGATCACGCGCATGAAGTGAGTCTCGACAGATTGACAGTTCACCTGGTACTTTCTCTCCCCATGGCTCGAAAAACCGCATCGTCCCGCGCTCCTCGCGCCGCTCATCCGCCCCACCCGTCTCCTCAATCGAGCCTGCCGGCCGATCGGGCGGCGGCATTGGAAATCTACGATACGACGCTGCGCGATGGCGCGCAGGCCGAGGATGTCAGTTTCTCGGTCGAGGACAAGGTTCGTGTCGCGCAGAAGCTGGATGAATTGGGCGTCCATTTCATCGAAGGCGGCTGGCCCGGAGCGAATCCCAAAGACATCGAATTTTTTAGAATCATCAAAACCATTCCACTGAAGCATGCCACCGTCATTGCGTTCGGGTCGACGAGGAAAGCCAGCCATTCCGTCGGCAAAGATCCCAATCTTCAGGCGCTCCTTGCCGCCGACACTAAGACGATCACATTGTTCGGGAAGACGTGGTCATTGCACGTCACCGATGCGCTGGGCATCTCGTTGGCCGCCAATCTTGAATTGATCGGCGATTCCGTCGCCTACCTGCGCAACAAGGGGCGCCGGGTGTTTTACGATGCCGAACATTTTTTCGACGGCTATAAGACGAATCCGGACTATGCGCTCAACACCATTCGTAAAGCGGTGGAAGCCGGGGCGGAACGGGTGATTCTCTGTGATACCAACGGCGGCACGATGCCCTGGGAGATCCGCACCATCTGTGAGATCGTACAGCGTGAGTGCCGGGTGCCGTTGGGGATCCATGCCCATAACGATTGTGATATGGCGGTGGCGAACTCATTGGTGGCGATCGAGACGGGCATCGTGCAGGTGCAGGGGACGATCAACGGCATCGGGGAACGGTGTGGCAATGCGAATCTCTGCTCGATCGTTCCCAATTTGGAGCTGAAGATGAAGCGTCCGGCGCTGACGGACCGATTGAGCCACTTGAAAGAGGTGTCAGGATTCGTGACCGAGATCGCCAATCTCATGCCCAATAAGCATCAGCCCTACGTCGGCGATTCAGCATTCGCGCACAAAGGCGGGGTGCACATCCATGCCGTGCTGAAGAATCCGGCAACCTACGAGCATGTCGATCCGGCTCTGGTCGGCAACCGGCAGCGTGTGTTGGTGTCCGATTACGCAGGGCGCAGCGGTCTCTTGGACAAGATCGAGGCCTTCGGCATCAAGTTGTCAAAAGACCATTCCAAGGTGCATGAGCTCATCGAAACCCTCAAAGAGCGCGAGAGCCAGGGGTATCAGTTCGAAGGAGCGGAAGGATCGTTTGAGTTGCTCATGCGGAAAGCGATGGGGACCCATAAGCCTGCATTTCAACTCCTGGGATTCCGGGTCATTGTCGAAAAGAAGCAGGACACCGGCGCCCCGCTGTCTGAAGCGACGGTCATGGTCAAGGTCGGCAATGCCGTCGAACATACGGCTGCCGTGGGAGCCGGGCCGGTCAATGCGCTGGATCATGCTCTGCGCAAGTCTTTGGAACAATTCTATCCGCAGCTCAAGGAAGTCAAACTGCTCGATTATAAAGTGCGTGTACTGGCGGCGAATAAAGGCACTGAGTCCAAGGTCCGTGTCCTGATCGAATCGGGAGACCACAAAGACAAGTGGGGAACGGTCGGGGTCTCGGAGAATATCATCGAGGCCACGTGGCAGGCCCTGGCGGACAGCAGGTCGAGTTTGGTGCGGGTGATTTCACGCAAGAGGCGGAGGTCCCGGTCTTGGATGTGCCGGCGGTCTTCGCGCAGGTGGACGACAAGTCCATCTGCCCCGGCCAGCTCGACGAGGATGGCCGCCGCCAGGGGATCCGGGTCGTTACCTCCCCGTGCCTGCCGCAACGTCGCGACATGATCGATATTGACGCCAAGCCGGGCCACTGATTCTCCCTTCAGCTCTATATGGGTGCTGGGGAAAGCGGGGCAACGAGATGATGTGGTATTGGGATCTATTTCTAACAGAAAGCCGTGAGGGGGAGCAAGGACGAACTCGCCGGTCATGAACCGAAGAGGTCGCGGAGACAACTGAGAGCATGGATTCAGAACCCCACAGAATCACAAGGTAAATTGACTCGGCCACAGGCGTCAATTTAGAATAGGGCCTTCTCGGGGCTCCTCCTGATAGGCGCGATCAGAAGAAGGGTGCCGAGATCAAACTATATCGCGCATCACACACGAGTCAGGAACATTTATGGGGCTGGGCGACGGGTTTTACCGAATCAAGCGACTTCCTCCGTATGTCTTCGCGCAGGTGCAATCGCTCAAGCTCGACGCTCGGCAGCGCGGCGAGGACATCATTGATTTCGGCATGGGGAATCCCGACCAGCCGACGCCGCCGCACATCGTCGAGAAGTTGATCGAAGCGGCCCGCAAGGGGAAGAATCACCGCTACTCCGCGTCGCGCGGGATTACCAAGCTGCGCCATGCGATCTGCGGGTGGTATAAACGCAACTACGATGTCGATCTGGACCCGGAAACGGAAGCCATCGTCACGATCGGATCAAAAGAGGGCCTGGCGCACTTGGCATTGGCCATGATCGGTCCCGGTGATGTGGTGTTGACTCCGACCCCGACCTACCCGATCCATATGTACAGTTTCATCATCGCGGGCGGCGAGGTCCGTGGGATCGAACTGCGCCAGGACAGCGATTTTTTCGAAGATCTCCTGCGGGTCTACCGCCAGACGTTTCCACGACCGAAGATCCTCGTCATCAATTTCCCGCATAATCCGACGACGGCCGTCGTGGATCTGGAGTTCTTCAAGAAGATCGTGGCCTTTGCCAAGGAACACAACGTCATCGTCATTCATGATCTGGCCTATGCCGATCTGGTGTTCGACGGCTATAAGGCGCCGAGTTTTCTTCAGGTACCCGGCGCGAAAGATATCGGAGTGGAATTCTACACCCTCTCCAAGGCCTACAACATGCCGGGATGGCGGGTGGGGTTCTGTGTGGGCAACCGCGAGGTTGTGGGGGCACTGGCGAAGATCAAGAGCTATCTCGATTATGGTATCTTCCAACCAGTCCAGATCGCGAGCGTGATTGCCCTGAACGGGCCACAGGAATGTGTCAAGGAGACAGTCCTGCGCTATCAGAAACGGCGTGATGTGCTCGTCGGTGGGCTGAACCGCATCGGTTGGAATGTCGCCAAACCGCTGGCGACGATGTTCGTGTGGGCCCGCATCCCACTGCCGTATCGCCACATGGGTTCGCTGGAATTCTCAAAACTGCTGCTCAAAGAAGCGAAAGTCGCGGTTTCGCCGGGGATCGGTTTTGGCGAAGGCGGCGATGAATTTGTGCGCTTCGGGTTGGTGGAAAACGAACATCGAACTCGCCAGGCGGTCAGGGGCATCCGGAAAGCGCTCAAGCTTGACGGAGCCGAAGAATGAAATCACGTATCGGAGTCGGCATCATCGGGTTTGGCACAGTGGGCGCCGGGACGGCGAAAGTGTTGCTCGATCACACCGCGCTCATTCGCCGCCGTGTCGGTGTGCCGGTTGAGCTGATCCGCATTGCGGATCTCGATGTCACGCGAGATCGCGGCCTCTCGCTGCCCCCCGGTACATTGACGACCGACGCGAAACAGGTGCTCAACGATCCCGCCGTCGATATCGTCATCGAGTTGATCGGCGGCTACGACACCGCCAAGCGGGTCATCCTGGACGCGATCGCCGCCGGCAAACAAGTGGTCACAGCCAACAAGGCGCTGCTCGCGCTTCACGGCGAGGAGATCTTCGAGGCCGCGTCGCGCAAGGGTGTGGACGTGGGATTCGAGGCCAGTGTGGGCGGGGGAATCCCCGTCATTCGGGCGCTGACGGAAGGGTTGGCGGGCAATACGCTCCAATCCATTTATGGCATTATCAACGGCACCTCAAATTATATCCTGTCCCGAATGACTCATGAGGGTCACAGTTTCGAAGCCGTGCTCAAAGACGCGCAGCAAGCCGGATACGCCGAGGCGGACCCCACGTTCGATATCGGGGGTATTGATTCGGCGCACAAACTCGCCATTCTGGTGAGCCTCGCCTACGGCACGCCCGTCAATTTCAAAGAGATTTACACGGAAGGGATCACCCACATCACGCCGACCGACATCGCGTATGCGAAAGAGTTCGGCTTTACCATCAAGCTGCTGGGCATTGCCAAGCTTGTGGACGGCGAAGTGGAAGCCCGCGTACATCCCACGATGCTGCCATCGCACTCCCCTATCGCGCAGGTTGAGGGCGTCTATAACGCGATTCAGCTGGTCGGTGATGCGGTCGGGGACGTGGTGCTCTATGGGCGGGGGGCCGGCTCGATGCCGACCGGAAGCGCTGTGGTGAGCGACGTGATTGCGATCGGACGGAATCTGCTCAAGAGCGCGGTTGGACGAGTGCCTCCCGCGTCGTTCCAACAGGACCAGCGGCGGCCCCTGCGCATGAAACCGGTGGAGGAGATCAGTTCGCTCTACTATCTTCGGTTCATGGTGGTGGACCGTCCCGGCGTGTTGGCGCAGATTGCCGGTGAACTCGGCCGCTGCGGAATCAGTATTTCGTCGATGCTGCAGCAGGGACGCCGGGAAGGGCAGACCGTGCCGGTGGTCATCAAGACCCACATGGCGAGAGAGCGCGACGTGCAAATCGCGCTCCGCGAGATCAACCGAAAACCCTTCGTGTCCGAACCGGCGATGCTCATTCGGGTGGAAGGCAAAGATGAGTGAGAGTGGAGTAATCAGATGACTCGCTGGCGCGGCATCATCGAGGAGTATCGCAAGTTTCTTCCGGTGTCGGAGAAGACCCCGGTCATCAGCTTGGCGGAGGGGAACACGCCGCTCATTCGCGCGGCGCGGCTGGCCAAGGCGATCGCACCGGGCATCGATTTGTATCTCAAGTTCGAGGGGATGAATCCCACCGGCTCCTTCAAAGATCGCGGCATGACGATGGCCATGTCGAAAGCGGCGGAGAGCGGCGCGCGGGCCGTGATGTGCGCCTCTACCGGCAATACGTCTGCTTCGGCGGCCGCCTATGGGGCCCGCGCCGGGCTGGCCGTCTATGTCTTGATCCCGGCCGGAAAAATCGCGATGGGGAAACTCTCTCAAGCGATGATGCACCAGGCCACGGTCATTCAAATCGAAGGAAATTTCGATCAAGCCCTGTCGCTGGTCAAGGATCTTTCGGCGTCGTATCACATCGAGTTGGTGAATTCCCTGAATCCCTTCCGCATCGAGGGGCAGAAGACCGCCGCGTTCGAGGTCTGCGATCAGCTCGGTGACGCCCCGAACCTCCATGTGCTGCCGGTGGGCAACGCCGGGAACATTACCGCCTACTGGAGGGGCTACCGCGAATATCGCCAGGCCAATCAAATTGCCAAGCTCCCTCGCATGATGGGATTTCAGGCGGCGGGGGCGGCGCCTATCGTCCTGGGCCGGGTTGTCGAGCAGCCGCACACCATTGCCACGGCGATTCGAATCGGCAATCCGGCCAGCTGGTGCTCGGCCTTGACCGCGGTCCAGGAATCCTCCGGCGCCATTGATATGGTGACGGATGAAGAAATTCTTCAAGCCTATGCCGCCGTGGCGGCGGCGGAAGGTGTGTTTTGCGAACCGGCGTCCGCCGCATCGGTCGCGGGCGTGGCGAAATTGCACCGGACGGGTGCGCTGCGGGAAGGCGACACGGTGGTCTGCACGCTGACCGGGCATGGTCTGAAAGACGCCGATACCGCCATCAGTGTGTCGAAACCTCCGTTAACTGTCAAGGCGACACGCGAGGATGTCGCCCGGCTGTTGCAGATATGAGCGTGGTGCAGTCCAGATGAAATATGTGATCGTGCATGCCGGCGGAATGGCCGATCAACCCCGGCAGGAACTCGGCGGGCGCACTCCGCTCCAAGTCTCCGTCACGCCTCACCTCGACCGTCTGGCGCAGGCCGGAGAACTCGGCCAGCTCGCGATTTCCTCCAACAGCGTCGCGCATGGCAGTGGGTTGAGCGGTACGGCCATCCTCGGATACGACCCCAAAAAATACTATCACGGCCCCGGTCCGCTGGAAGCAGCAAGTTTGGGGGTGTCTGTCACGGAGCATGACGTGGTGTATCGCTGCACAATGGTGACGTTGAAACCAGAAGGCGGGAAAACGGGGGGCGACATCAAGAAATTGGGCCCGCATGTCGTGATGGACGATGCGACGGCCGGCCTGATCGAGACCGAAGAAGCGAGAGAATTGATCGAGGCGATCAATGAACAGCTCGGATCCGAGACCATCCAATTTTATCCTGGATCCGGCCATCGTCATCTCATGGTGTGGGTGAACGGAAAACCGAGAGCCCTCTGTGTTGATCCGCAGACGGTGCTCGGCCGGTCCATCGCGGACGCCTTGCCCAAGGGGGATGGGGCGGATATCCTGCGAAAGCTTATGGATGCCTCGCACCTGATCCTGCGCGATCATCCCATCAATGATGAGCGTCTGGCGGCGGGGAAAAAACCTGCGAACTGTGTCTGGCTGTGGGGTGAAGGGCGGGCCGTCCTGTGGCCGAGTTTGCCGGAAAAGTACCGGATCAAGGGCACGGTGGTGGCCACCAGCGATGTGCCGCGCGGCATCGGCATTTGCGCGGGGCTTGATGCGGTGGACCCCGACCGGTTGGCCGGCGGAGACCTCCGCGCGAAGGCGGATGCGGCGCTCGCGGAATGCGCCAAGAAAGATTTCATCTACGTGCATGCGAGCCTGACGGACGACGTGATTCACAGCGCCGATATGAACGCAAAGGTGCGGGGCATCGAAGCGTTTGATCGAGACCTGGTTGGGCCCTTGCTTGAAGGATTGGAGAAGCAGGGACCGTATCGGTATCTGGTGGTGAGCGATCATGGGAAAGCGGAGGGGCTGCCCATCTATGCCTTTGGAGAAAGCGGCAAGCAGGGTTCTGCCGCCGCCGGTCGGCGGTTCACGGAGTCCGACGCGCAGGCCTCGAACCTTCCCCCTCGCGATGCCACCAAGTTCGTCAACCGGCTTTTCGCGAACGGGTGAAATCGGTGGCCTTAATCGTCCAGAAATATGGGGGTACGTCCGTCGGATCAATCGAACGGATCCACCGGGTAGCCGACCGGGTCTCGCGGACGTTACAGGACGGGTATCGGACCGTCGTCGTGCTGTCCGCGATGAGCGGTGAAACGGACCGCCTGATCAAGCTGGCCCAGCAAGTGACACCGACTCCGGACGAGCGGGAAATGGATATGCTGCTCTCGACCGGAGAGCGGGTGACCATTGCACTGCTGGCCATGGAACTGCGTGGACGGGGAATCAATGCGCGGTCCTACACGGGCCGGCAAGTCGGCATCATCACCGACAGTGCCCACACCAACGCCCGCATCGCGCGGGTCACGGCGGATCGGATTCGCGAGGCGCTGGAGGAAGGGGTTGTTCCAGTCGTGGCGGGTTTCCAAGGCATCAACGAGCAGTCCGACGTGACGACGCTCGGGCGCGGCGGGTCTGACCTGTCTGCGGTGGCGCTGGCCGCAGCGTTGAAAGCTGACCGATGCATCATCTACACCGACGTCGATGGCGTCTACACGGCGGACCCCAACATTGTGCCGGTGGCGAGACGCATCGACAAGATTTCCTACGAGGAGATGCTCGAAATGGCCAGCTTGGGCGCCAAGGTTCTCCAGACCAGGTCGGTGGAGTTTGCGGCCAAATTCAACGTGCCGGTGGAGGTGAATTCCAGCTTCAAAGAAGGAAAGGGGACGCTTGTGACGCGTGAAGACGAAGATATGGAAGCGGTCGCGGTGTCGGGAGTCACCGGCGATCGAAATCAGGCCAAGATCACGATTGTGAGCGTGCCGGATAAACCAGGCATCGCATCCAAACTCTTTGGGCCGGTGGCCAAGGCCAACATC
>JABMDG010000087.1:0-5158 GCA_015904045.1 Nitrospira sp. | reverse complement strand
CGCCTATGACGAAAGAAGGGTTGTTGCGGCTGCAGTACCCAGAGTCGCCAAATCGTCCAGATCAGGCATATACATCGGCTGAAGCGTCTCCATGAAATTCCAGCTTGATGTCAACCAGCAGCTCTGGTTGGATGCCACGGTTACAGTTGTCGGCCTCGTTGATGGCCAGCTTCCCAACTCCTCATATTTGCCAGGGGACTCCGCATATTTGTGCAGGAACGCCTATCATTTGCCACCTGGCGGGCGACCTGAACGATGATGCACCGAGGACTTAGGCGTCGATTACGGACCGGCTAACGCCTTGACATCTCGACATCCTAGCCCTGCTCCTGATACCCTTTCTCCCCTATGGCTAGAAAGACCAAACAATCGCGTACGTCCCGCGCAGTCCGTGAACAGGCTCCGGTTTCTGTCGTCAGACCGTCCGCCGATCAGGCGGCGAAGTTGGAAATCTATGACACCACCTTGCGCGACGGCGCACAGGCGGAAGACGTCAGCTTCTCCGCGGAGGACAAGGTTCGCGTCGCGCAAAAACTGGATGAGCTCGGCGTCCATTTCATCGAAGGCGGCTGGCCGGGAGCGAATCCGAAAGACATCGAATTCTTCCGGATCATCAAGACCATTCCACTGAAGCATGCCACCGTCATCGCGTTCGGCTCGACGAGGAAGGCAAGCCATTCCGTGCGCAAGGACCCCAATCTCCAGGCGTTGCTCGCCGCCGAGACCAAGACGATTACGCTCTTCGGGAAAACCTGGTCATTGCACGTCACCGACGCCCTCGGCATCTCCCTGGTCAAGAATCTGGAATTAATCGGGGATTCGGTCGCCTACCTGCGCAGTAAGGGGCGCCGGGTGTTCTATGATGCCGAGCATTTTTTCGACGGGTACAAGACCAACCCAGAGTACGCGCTCAACACCATCCGCAAAGCAGTGGAAGCGGGAGCGGAGCGGGTGATTCTCTGTGACACCAACGGCGGGACTATGCCGTGGGAAATCCGGGAGATCTGCGAAACCGTGCGGCGCGAGTGTCCGGTGCCGTTGGGTATCCATGCGCACAACGATTGCGACATGGCGGTGGCGAATTCGCTGGTGGCGATCGAAACGGGGATCGTGCAGGTGCAGGGGACGATCAACGGCATCGGGGAGCGGTGCGGCAATGCGAATCTCTGTTCGATCGTTCCCAATTTGGAATTGAAGATGAAGCGGCCGGCACTGACGGACCGGCTCAGTCGGCTGAAGGAAGTGTCCGGTTTTGTTGCCGAGATCGCCAATCTGATACCCAATAAGCATCAGCCCTATGTCGGCGATTCGGCCTTCGCGCACAAAGGCGGCGTTCATATTCATGCCGTGCTCAAGAATCCGGCGACCTACGAACATATCAATCCGGCGCAAGTGGGTAACCGGCAGCGGGTCCTGGTTTCCGACTACGCCGGACGCAGCGGCCTCCTGGACAAGATCGAAGCCTTCGGCATCAAGCTGTCGAGGGATCACTCCAAAGTCCATGAGTTGATCAACACCCTCAAAGAACGGGAGAGCCAGGGATATCAATTCGAGGGGGCAGAAGGCTCCTTCGAACTGCTCATGCGGAAGGCCATGGGGAGCCACAAGCCCTCGTTTCAGTTGTTGGGATTTCGAGTCATCGTCGAAAAGAAGCAGGATGACGGCGCCCCGTTTTCTGAGGCGACGGTCATGATCAAGGTCGGCGACGTGGTGGAACATACGGCGGCCGTTGGAGCAGGGCCGGTCAGTGCGTTGGACCATGCGTTGCGCAAATCCCTGGAAAAGTTTTACCCGCAACTCACGGAAGTGAAATTGCTCGACTATAAGGTGCGGGTCTTGGCGGCGAATCAAGGCACGGAGTCCAAAGTCCGGGTCTTGATCGAGTCAGGCGATCACAAGGACAAATGGGGAACAGTGGGGGTCTCGGAGAACATTATCGAAGCAACGTGGCAGGCGTTGGCTGACAGCATCGAATATAAACTCCTGGCGAAAAAGTGACCTCAGGGGTGGGGCCTCACCAAATTTATTCTTGACAGGACTCATAACCTTACGTAACTTAAGCTAAACTCTCCGTATGAAGGTCGGGCCTCTCGCAATAGGCCATTAGGATGGCAGTGGGTGTCTAAGGGGGATGCATGAGGAAGGCTGATATTGCGAACGAAATTTTCAAGCAGGTCGGCATCTCGAAAAATGAAGCGGCCGACATCGTCGAGCTGGTCCTCAACATGTTGAAGTCCGTGTTGCAAAAAGGGGAATCGGTCAAGATCGCGGGATTCGGCAATTTTGTCGTGCGCAGCAAGGGCGCCCGCAAAGGCCGGAATCCTCGGACGGGAGAAGAAATCGGCATTACGCCCCGTCGTGTCGTGACGTTCCGCCCAAGCCAAGTGTTCAAGAAGTACGTCAATTCGTAGCAGAATGCTGAACACAACCACCCGCTTCCTTCTCGCATCCCTCATTGGTGCCGTGAAGCGTGACTGAGGGCCGGTCATGGGAACTGAGCCCAGGCTGGGAAGCAAAATTTTCTATAAAATCGGGGAAGTAAGCCGGATGACCAAACTGCCGGCCTACGTGCTGCGGTTCTGGGAATCCGAATTCAGTTTTCTCAAGCCCAAGAAAAGCAGAGGAAATCAGCGGCTGTATGTGCAGCGAGACATTGAGACCGTAGTGGAAATTAAGCGCATGCTCTATGAGGAAGGGCATACATTGGAAGGGGTGAAGCGCTATTGGGCCAGGCGTGGGCGGGCTGCATCCCGGCCGTTGCCTCCGAAGGAGATGGCCAAGAAACTCAGGGGCGATTTGCAAGCCATTGTGAAAATCATTGAGTCGCATGCCCGGTAGGGGCGCACACAACCTTCCCATTGCCTTTCCATAGTGCCGCAAGGGACAATAGTAGCGATATTAATCGATAGAGACCACGTCGGGGCGTAGCGCAGCCCGGTAGCGTACTCGCTTGGGGTGCGAGTGGTCGTGGGTTCAAATCCCGCCGCCCCGACCAACAACACAGTGCTGAGTGTCGAGTGCTGAGGACTGAGACAAAGAAGAAAGTCGAAGACTCGGCCCCGATTCTTCAGCCTTGAAACATGGAGCTGCGCTACGCAGCTTTTTTTATGCCGCCCGGCCGCATCCGAATTCTCGTTACCAATGACGACGGCATCCAGTCCGCCGGTCTGACGGTCTTGGCGTCCGCCCTCTCAAAACTTGGAGACGTGTGGGTGGTCGCTCCCGACAGAGAGCGCACGGCGGTCGCGCATGCCGTGACGCTCCATAAGCCGCTGCGGGTCCATCAAGCAGCGAAACGAACCTATTCCGTCAACGGCACACCGGTAGATTGCGTCAACTTGGCGCTGCTCAAAATCATGCCCCAGCGCCCGCATCTGCTCGTGTCCGGTATCAATAAGGGAGTGAATCTAGGTGATGATGTGCTGTATTCGGGTACGGTGTCGGCGGCGGTGGAAGGGACGATACTCGGCGTGCCGTCAATGGCGGTCTCGCAAGAAGGGCGGGAGCGGTTTCGCTTCGCCGTCGGCGCACATTATGCCGTCCGGGTGGCGCGGCTCATTCTCGAACAAGGCTTGCCGGAAGAAACGCTGCTCAATCTGAATATCCCGGATCAGCCGTTGGGTGCGACGAGCGGCGTGCGTGTGACCTGTCTGAGCCGCCGGCGGTTCGACAATCCGATCGTCGAAAAAGTTGACCCTCATGGGCGCAACTACTATTGGATCGCCGGGACCCGCATTTCCTGGAGCCGCAGCAAAGATGCGGACCATGAGGCCATTGCCGAGGGCGCCGCGTCGCTGACTCCCATCAGACTCGACAGCACGCATTACGGAGTGTTGGATCGCTTCAGAGCGTGGGAGCCTGGGCTGCGGGCCAGGCGCGAGAAGGCGGCCGGAGGATCCCCCAACCGCTCAAAGGACCGGCGATGAGCATGATTGGGAACGTGATCGAATGGATCATCACCGAGCTGAGTAAGTTCGTGATCAGCACGATCTCGTTGATGGGTTACAGCGGAATTCTGCTGACGATGGCGATCGAAAGCGCCTGCATTCCGTTGCCGAGCGAGATTATCATGCCGTTTTCCGGCTACCTGGTGACGACCGGGCAGTTCACGTTGCTGGGAGTCACATTGGCCGGAGCCGTGGGCAATGTGCTCGGATCGATCGTCGCGTACTATGCGGGCGTGTGGGGCGGCCGCCCCTTCGTCGAGCGGTATGGGCGGTATTTCCTGGTCTCTCATCATGATCTCGATGTCGCCGACCGATGGTTTGCGAAGTATGGAGAAGCCGCCGTTTTTTTTTGGCCGGATGTTGCCGGTCGTTCGGACGTTTATTTCGTTACCGGCCGGGATCGCGAGGATGAACTTTCCCCGATTCGTGATTTTTACCTTTATCGGAGCCCTGCCGTGGTGCTATCTGCTGGCGTACATCGGTGTCCGCATGGGTGAAGAGTGGGACAATCTGCGGGGCTATTTCCATCAGTTCGACGTTGTCATTGGAATCGTGCTTGCCCTGGCTCTAGGTTACTTTCTCTGGTCGCATTGGCCGAGGCGGGTCGTCAATTCTCGATCGTAATCCCATGCTCCAGCTTTTTAATACCCTGACCGGCAAGCGAGAACCCTTCGAGCCGATTGAGCCGAACAAAGTCCGCATGTACGTGTGTGGGGTGACGGTCTACGACTATTGCCACATCGGCCATGCGCGTAGCGCGCTGGTCTTCGACGTGCTCCGCCGATACTTGGAATACAGCGGCTATGCCGTGACCTTCGTGAAGAATTTCACCGATGTGGATGACAAAATCATCAAGCGGGCCAATGAGCAGGGTGTCTCCTGTGAGGCGATCACCGGCAAGTTTATCGATGCCTATTATGAAGATATGGGCAGACTGGGGATCGGACGCGCAACGGAAGAGCCGAGAGCCACGGCGCATATGACGGAGATCGTCAACCTGACAGAAGCTCTTATCTCGAAAGGGTTGGCCTACACGGTTGGCGGCGACGTGTACTTTCAGGTTGAGAAATATCCGGCCTACGGCCGCCTCTCGAAGCGAAAGTTGGAAGATTTGCAAGCAGGGGCGCGCGTTGACATAGATGAGCGCAAACGGCATCCGATGGATTTTGCACTGTGGAAAAGCAGCAAGCCCGGCGAGCCGTCCTGGCCAA
>JABMDG010000086.1:35891-39928 GCA_015904045.1 Nitrospira sp. | reverse complement strand
CAGCCGTTCGATGTGCTCGTAGGCCGCCCAGGGATCGATCGCCACCGCGCATACACCATGGTTCGCCTGGCCGACAAGCACGGACCCTAACTGTACACAGTCACAGTACGCATCGAGCCTGGTTTTGCATTATGATGAGGGCATGAACGACACCGCCTCGACTTTCCGTCCGCCGTGGCTGCTTCGCAACGCGCATCTGATGACACTGGTCCCTCGGTATCTGCCACGAGACCTCTCGCTGGGGACAATCCCGCAAGAGCGCCGCTTGTTTACTACGAGACCCGATACCCAGCTGCTCGGATTCTGCCATTGGCAGGATAATCGGACGCTTTTTCCCACCGTGGT
Organism: Nitrospira sp.; assembly: GCA_015904045.1. The sequence continues at coordinate 39,583 of JABMDG010000086.1, read as the reverse complement.
GCTGGTCCACGGCCTGGAAGGCTCCAGCGAATCGAAGTACATGCTCGGCATCACAGCAAAAGCCTATCGGGCCGGGTTCAATGTCATTCGCATGAATCAACGTACCTGCGGCGGAACCGAACATCTGACTCCGACCCTCTATAACAGCGGCCTCAGCGAAGACTATCGCGCGGTCGTCACTGAGCTTGTCGAACGGAACGGACTCAATCGGATTTGGCTGGTTGGCTATTCAATGGGCGGGAATCTTGTTTTGAAGGCTGCCGGTGAATTGGGCACATCCCAGCCTGCGCTGGCAGGCACCCTTGCCGTCTGTCCGAACATCGACCCGACGCGATGCGCCGAGGCCTTGGAGCAGCCGCGCAACTGGATCTATCACAAACATTTTCTCATGAATCTGAAGGACCGGTTGCGCCGCAAAGCCGCACTCTTCCCGGGAAAATGGAACCTGGCCCGGTTAGATCACGTCGCCACCATCAGTGAATTTGACGATGTCTATACGGCTCATGACGGAGGCTATCGAAACGGCGCCGACTATTACGACCGGGCCGGCGCGCGCCATGTGCTGGGTTCCATTACAGTTCCCACCCTCATCATCACCGCACAAGACGATCCCTTCATTCCCTACTCAATGTTCACCATTCCGGCGATTCAGCGACACCCGTCGATTCGCGTAATCGCGCCTCGCCATGGAGGCCATTGCGGATTTTTTCACAGGAGCGGAAACGAAGAAGATCCCTATTGGGCGGAGAATCGGATCGTGGAGTTTTTACAGAAGCACGGATAAGCAGAACCGGCTGCGTCGAGGTCCGGCGCAACCGGCACAGGTTGAAGTTAAGCCCCTTTTTGAAGCTTGCGTGAATCCTTCTCCGCGACGAGCACGGCGCATTTCTTCACCCAATTCAGAATGAGCCAGGCGCTGCAGGAGACAATCCCCGCGATAAACACCCAGTTGTACGGCGTCTTGCCGGACTTTCCGAGAAACGGCCCCGCGACGAAGAGAGAGACTCCATAGCCGATTGCGACCACGAGCAGAGTGACCAACGGAAGAATGATCGCCTGGAACGGGGCGAGCCATGCCAATTCTTCCGGAGATTTCTTTGCCAGTTGCCGGGCACCCATCCAAGCAATCGCCAACGCACCACCATAGCCGATAAACTGGACGAGATCAGATGCCCGAAGTTTTCCCACAGCTGTTTCTCGAAAGAGTGGGATCTGCCCCAACACCATGGCCAGGAGAAAAGCCAGGACCATGGCCACTCCGTATTCCATCATCCACTTGCGCGCGTTCATCGCATTCCTCCTCGACAGTACGGTTCATGAGTCACCGCGGCTACTCAATACTGAACAAGAGTGTAGCATGAGGATAGTTCACTCATAAAAACAATACGTTAAAGACGAATCGGCAATTCAGATCGTCACGCCATGCAGATGAGAGCGAACGTCCTGGACATAGGTTCTGAAGGGGTCCGGCATGGGAAAAGGCGCCCGGCCTCGCACCTGAAAGATTGACCAGTTGATGACATAAGCGGGGAAGAACCGTTCATCCGGTTTCGGCTCATCCGGGTGGGAAGGAGATCCAGCAGCCAACAGATGTTTCACCAGTTCACCCCGCCCGAATGCGCGAGTATTCTTGGGCGCATGGTCTGCGGCGATAGCCACTGCGCTGTCGGTAGTAAGGCGAGGTACGCGGCCTTCCTCCAGCAACCCGTAATAGAGACTCTTCTCCTGGTTCAGATTGTGGTACTCGAGATCGAGGCTCTTCAGCATGGGGTCCTGCCACCCCGCCTGTTCCGCCTCCCGGTACGATTCCAACAACCATAATTTCGACGCCCAATCGATCCGTCCCACCAGCTTGACGTAATCTCCGCGCAAATCTTGGAGCACTGATTCCCATTGATTGAGCACCCAATCGGTCTCCTCATCTTGGCCTCGACAATGGGCTTGCGCCGCAGCCAAGAACTGCTCCTGAATATCGATCGCCGAAATCGTCTTGCCCGATTGCAGCTGGACAAGCCACTGCCGGTCCTGATCCTGAGATATCTCCTGCAAGCTCTCAACCGGCTCGTTGAGGTCGAGATCGCGCGGCGCATGGCCCTCCTCGATCAATTGCAGCACCAGGCCGGTCGTGCCCAGTTTCAACGCGGTCGCATACTCCGCCATATTCGAGTCACCCAGCAGCAAATGCGTCTTGCCGGACTTTCCGAGAAACGGCCCCATGACAAAGAGAGACACCGCATAGCCGATCGCGACCGCAAGCAATGTGGCCAGCGGTAGAACGATCGCCTGGAACGGTACGATCCAGGTCCATTCTTCCGGCGGTTTCTTCGCCAGTTGGCGAGCGCCCATCCAGGCAACCGCTAATGAGCCGCCATAGCCGATAAACTGAACGAGATCGGAGGCGCGAAGCTTTCCCACCGCTGTCTCTCGAAAGAGTGGAATCTGTCCTAACACCATGGCCAACAGCAAAGCCAGGGCCATTGCCACCCCATATTCCATCATCCACCTACGTGCGTTCATTACGTTCCTCCTCGGTGGCACAGGTTCGTGAAGGCCCTTCCTGCTCGCTATCAGAACAAGAGTGTAGCATGACGGAAATATGTGCCTAGAAATAACGTGTTAGCCCACGTCATTCATGACGGTCTACAGCAAGAGCGGCTATTTAGATAATCACGCCGTGAGATGGGAACGAACGTCCTGGACATAGGTCTTGAACGGGTCCGGCATGGGGAAGGGCGCCCGACCTCGTACCTGGAAGATCGACCAATTGATGACATAGGCAGGAAAGAACCGTTCGTCCTGTTTGGGCTCGTCCGGTTCGGGAGGAGATCCACAAGCCAGCAGATGTTTCACTAGTTCACCGCGGCCGAAAGCGCGGGTGTTCTTGGGCGCATAGTCGGAGGCGATATCGACGGCGCTGTCGGTGGTAAGGCGCGGCACGCGGCCTTCCTGCAGCAACCCATAATAGAGACTCTTCTCCTGGTTCAGGTTGTGGTACTCGAGATCGAGACTCTTCAACATGGGGTCCTGCCACCCCGCCTGCTCCGCCTCCCGATACGATTCCAATAACCACAATTTCGACGCCCAATCGATCCGCCCCACCAGTCTGGTATAGTCTCCGCGCAAGTCTCGAAGCACCGCCTCCCATTGATCGAGTACCCAATCGGTCTCCTCATCTTGCCCCCGGCAATGGGTTTGCGCCGCAGCCAAGAACTGCTCCTGAATATCGATCGCCGAGATCGTTTTGCCCGATTGCAGTTGAACAAGCCACTGCCGGTCCTGATCTTGAGAAATCTCCTGCAAGCTCTCAACCGGCTCGTTGAGATCGAGATCGCTCGGCGCATGGCCTTCTTCGATCAATTGGAGCACCAGCCCGGTCGTACCCAGTTTCAACGCGGTCGCATACTCCGCCATATTCGAGTCACCCAGCAGCAAATGGATACGCCGGTACTGGTTGGGGTCGGCCAGCGGTTCATCCCGCGTGTTCACAATCGCCCGGTTCTGCTGCACCCATTCGAAGAAGTCGTTCACGATATGATCGGCACGCTGCGAAATCTGATAGGGCAACGGCACGTGGTCCGGTCCATGCCCCAGTGAGGCACGCGGCACGATCAAGCGATCCACCTGAATCCAGGCATCTTGCGGGCTGGCTGATCCAACACGGCCCGATCCGGTAAAGATCTGCCTGGTCACCA
>JABMDG010000086.1:17861-35791 GCA_015904045.1 Nitrospira sp. | reverse complement strand
ACGCCGGCGATGGCCATGACGCTGTGGCGATCGATCTCCAAGACCTTATCGGTCCGATCGTACATCACCATGTTACCGGCCGTTGCACGACGGTCGCCAGCCACCAACACGCCATCCCGATACTTGAACGCCAGGATCGTCGTGGCCGTCATGAACTCCCGGCCCTCTCCCGTCACACCCGACGCCCCAAGCTGATATCCCTGCTCCTTGAGCAGTTGATAGAAATCTCCTTGCATCCCCATTCCCTCTTACCTCACACTTTGTTTTTCCATCACGAGGATGGCCGCACAGTTAGGGTTGACTGTGCGCATCGAACGCGGCCCGGCGGCATTCCACCCACCCACCCCAGCGGCGCCAAGACGCCGCGTTTTCCCAGGAGGGCGCGCGTTCGGCGAGCACAACCCTTGACTGCGGCAGCCGCCCATCACTCCCCGGTCCGTTGCCGATACCGCTCCGCCTGTTTCGGATCGACCTTTTTCATCCGCTTCAGGAGGTTGTCTTTCTCCGGCGAGCCGGTTTCCGGCCTCCGGGGCCGGCGAGCCGGTTTCCGGCCTCCGGGGCCCACCGCCTTCTTCGGTAGGGCCCGGCTTCGGCATGGGATCGCCGGGGCCTTCACGACGTTCGGGCATCGTGCTGTACTTCATGATTGGCCGTCCTTTCTTCCATTCCATATGTTCAGCGCATCCATCGGATCGGCAGCGGCTTCGAAGGCCGCCAGGCACCGTTTCACCTCGGACGGCTCGAACAGATCGCCCATGTCGAGTGTGCGTGGCAGCAATCCTCCGGCAAACTGAATTCGTTCCCATTGCACCGACTTGACCTGATCGGGAAACCGCCGGACGCAGAGTCCTCTGACTCCTCCCCGCGTATCGGCCGGCCCGGAGACCAGGGCCCGTTGGATGTCGGCCTCGGCTGTCATTCGCCATGCTTTCCCCTCGGCCTCAAGTCCAAGATAGAGTCCACGTTCCGGATGAACATTATGATATTCCAAGTCCAAACTGGCCAACCAGGGATCGTTCCAACCGATACGCTCCTCCTGCATGAACGTTTCCAACAGCCACAGTTTCGTGACCCAGTCCAACCTGCCGATCAGACGCCGGCGGTCTTGCGCCAGCAACGTGAGCGTTTCGCCCCATTCGCGTAACACCCAGTCCGTCTCCTCGTCGAGACCGGCTAAGGTCCGTTCCGCCGCTCGATAGTACTGTTCCTGAATCTCCAGTCCGGAGAGGCTGGACCCGTTTTTTTGTCGGACGACCGCCTTCAAGTCGATGTCCCGCGAGAGCTGTTTCACCGCCGCCACCGGCTGCTCCAATTCGAGAGACGGAGCCGCGCGTCGCTCGATCAATTCCAGCACCACCCTGGTCGTTCCGATTTTCAACGCCGTAGCGTACTCACACATGTTGGCGTCGCCGATGATCAGATGCAGCCGGCGGAATTTCTTTGGATCGGCGTGCGGCTCGTCGCGCGTGTTGAGGATCGGTCGGTTGTGCATCGTATCGACGCTCAACTCGGTTTCCATGAAATCGGCCCGCTGCGAAAGCTGGAAGCGCCCCGGCACAAATCCCGACTCCTGCGCCTCGATCCCGACTTTGCCTGAACCGGCGAGCACCTGACGGCTTACAAGAAACGGCAGGAGGCCCGCTATCAGACGGGGAAACGGGATCGCGCGCGACACGAGATAATTGTCGTGGCAACCGTAGCTATGTCCGTGAAAATCCGTGTTGTTCTTGTAGAGCTGCACGTGCTCGCCGCCGAGACTTGTGTTTCTGCGGTCCGCCGCCCGCTGGACGATCCGCTCTCCCGCCCGGTCCTGCGCCACCAGATCTTTCAACGTCCGGCACTCCGGCGTCGAATATTCCGGATGGGTATGGTCGTTGTAGAAACGCGCGCCGTTCGGCAGCACCAGGTCGCTCTTCATGTCATGAAAAGAAAAGGGCCGGTGGGTGTCGCGTGTGGCGAATTCGTCCTCCTCCTTGTCCTGCGCAAGGCCGGAGACGCGAAAACCCCGCGCATCTTCATGCGGGTCTTCCCCCGTATAGTCCCAGCGCCGTTCGAACGAGGCCGTCAGATGCGCGCGCACGAGCTCCATCGACTCGACGACAGGATCAACTTTCGGCAGATCCTCCCGCGTGATACCGTACTCTGTTTCAAGGCCGAAGAGACGCATAGGGCTTCAGATAATCTGGTTGACCAGCCGCTCTTCCGATTGCCGTCCACGGCGAAACGACGAAATGCCGACCACTTGTTCCGGATGGTGGTCCAACAGCTTCAGCCATTCTTCCGCCGCATCGTCCGGTGGCAGCATCTCGCCTTGACGGAATTCCTCCGTGACCGATTCAAACAGATCCTTCGCCGACAGCCCGGCCGGCTCGCCGGACTGAATCGTCCGGTCGATCGCCTTTTCCTTCGCTCGCTGCACGATCGACGACAGGATCGCTCCGCTCACCAGATCGCCCCGATAGAGCACGTTGTTCTGCCCGTTACGGAGGCGGATCGACAGGAGCCGGTTTTCATCGGTCCGTTTGAAAATCGCGTCGATGGTCTCGTTCACCAAAGAGGCGACTGCTTGTCGCAGCTCCCCGCCTCGCTCCGACACGACCGACGGATGCAACGGCAACTCCTCCGTCAAATACACCTTCAAAATCTCACCGGAGGCCTCTCGATCCGGCCTGGCGACCTTGATCTTCCGGTCGATGCGGCCTGGACGCAACACGGCGGGGTCGATAAGGTCGGGGCGGTTCGAGGCCAGAATGATGACGACATCGTGCAGCGAGTCGATGCCGTCCATCTCACTACAGAACATCGGCACCAGCGTATTGGAAATATTGAACGAGCGCATGGCGCGGCGCGTGCCCAACACGGACTCCGCCTCATCGATAAAAATAAACGGCAGGGCGCCTTCTTTCCGGCGGGCCCGCGCTTGGGCGAACAGGTCGCGGACCATTCGCTCGGACTCCCCCAGCCACATATTGAGAATCTCCGGCCCCTTGACATGAAGAAAGGCTCCGCTCGTCACAGGAGGCCGCCCGCCAGCTGCCTGTGCATCCGACCCCTGCGACTCGCGCATCAGCTTGGACAGACTGCCGGCTGCCGCCTGTCCGATCAACGTCTTTCCGCAACCTGGCGGGCCGTAGAGCAGGAATCCTTTGGGCTGGGAGAACTTAAACTGCTTGAACGTGTCGGCGTGGAGCAATGGATACTCGATTGCCTTTCTGATCGCCGCAATCGCTTCACGCTGCCCGCCGATCTGCTCCCAGGTGACGGTCGGCACGTCATCGAGCACATGCTTGCCCGCCCTCCGATCCGCCAGCTTCTCGATCGCGATGCGCGCAGTGGGATCGATCCGAACCTCGTCGCCGGCCTTCAGTTCGACCCCGACCAAGTCGGAGGACCGTTGCAAGATCAGCGGCTGCCGCCCCATCTCCTGCTCGAACCGCAGCCGCCCATCGGCCATCGCTTCGGCCAATTTCAGAATCGGCCCGTTCCGGTCGTATCCAAGGGTGTTGATGACGACATAGGCTTCGTTGACCAGAATCTGCGTTCCGATCTTCAGATCGGCCACCGGCACGCGGGGATCGACATTGGCATAATACTCGGCCCCGCCGACCTGAATCCGCGCCAGCCCTTCGCCGGGGATATCCAGCAGCGTGCCGATACGGTTCGCGGGTGCCGTCAGTTTGGCCGCCACCTCGCTGAGTTTTTTGAACTCAGCCTCGCGCTGTTGGTTGGCCGCTTGGGACAACATCACGGCGTGTCGCAGTTTGTAGAGAATCTTCTGGCGCGGGTCGCCGTCGGGGAACGATCCCAAACACTGCTCGATCAATTCGAGCGGATCGGAGCCGGTCTGCCCCGCGCGCGGACCGGTCTCGTGACCGCTTCCCGTGCCGGATTGCTCACTGCCGTTGTCGGAGGAGCGATGATCGCTCATGGAAAACTCCTTCTGTCTGGGCACGCACGATCTAGTTGACCGCTTGCAGGATAACATCCACCGTCTGTCGTTTGTTGCCCCGCATCACATCCACTTTCACACGATTGCCGACTTTGTACTTCTCCATGGCATCCATCAGATCGTCCATCGTCTCGACCGGCTTGCCCTCGACCCCGACAATGACATCCCCGAGCTCGATACGGCCGGTGACCGTTTCACGCACGCCGCGCAACCCGGCCCGTTCGGCACTGCCTCCCCGCCCGACCTTACCGATAATGACACCGTTGATCCCCCAACGCCTGGCCATGGTGTCCGGCACCAGCGAGACACCCAACCCCGGACGAATCAATTTACCATGCTTGATGAGCTCCGGCACAATGCGGTTCACCATGTCCACCGGCACCGCGAACCCGATGCCCGCATAGGCCCCACTGGGACTGACGATTTGCGTGTTCACCCCGATTAAACGCCCCGCACTGTCCAGCAGCGGACCGCCTGAATTGCCCGGATTGATCGCCGCATCGGTCTGAATCACCCCTTCGATCGTCCGCTGCGACATCGACTTGATCGTCCGCCCGAGCGCGCTCACCACGCCGGTCGTGAGTGTATGGTCAAGCCCAAAGGGGTTACCGATCGCCAACACTTTCTGTCCAACCCGCAAGTCGTGCGAGGCGCCGATGGCCAGCGGCTCCAGCACACGGTCGGACGCCTGGATTTGCAAGACCGCCAGATCATGATCCGGGTCGGCGCCGACCAACTTGGCCTGATGTTCACTGCGGTCGGCCAGGGTGACCTTGATTGAGCTCGCTCCGTAGATTACGTGAAAGTTGGTGACGATGTAGCCTTGCTTACTCCAGATGAAGCCCGACCCTGAGCCCTGCGGCACTTCCATGATGTCGAGCGACCAGAAATCGCGCTGGATGGCCGTGTTCGCGATAAAGACGACGGACTTTGTCGCCCGCTCAAACACCGAGATGGTCGCCCGCTCGTCAGGGCCCAACTCAGCGGGCGCCGGTGAGACAGCACGGGGTTTGCCTTCGAGCCCCTCATACGACGCGCCCAAGGGGGTGCCCCATTCGGCAGCACCGGCGTGCGCAACGGAGAGCAGGACTCCCAGGCTCACCGCGAAGCCGATCTCCCAGACTCGTGCCCGATCGCTCATGGCTACTCACCCATAATCTGCACAACCAGCTCACGGTTTCTGGCTCGCGTGTCGAAATCGACCACAACGATCTGCTGCCACGTTCCCAACAGCAACGTGCGATCGGCGAAAGGAATCGTCACCGACGGTCCCTGCAGCTGGCCGCGCAGATGGCTATGGCCATTGTCTTCACCGGGATTCATCGTATTGTGCTGCCAACGGGGATCGGCGGGCACGATCCGGTCCCAAAAGACTTTGGTATCGGCGCGGATGCCTGGCTCGTCTTCGATAATCATGACGGACGCCGTCGTGTGTTTGACAAAGACAGTCACAATGCCCGCAACCGGCCCGGCTCCGGCCACGGCGGACGAGACCTGCTTCGTGATGTTTTCGATCTGCGTGCCACCGGCCATCCCGATTCGCAACGGCACCATCTTGACGGCCATCAGCCACCCCCCGGCATAAGACGACGCAAGTAGCGCCGCTCAACGTTGGTCAAGGGACATCCACGGGCCGCTTCCAGAATGGCATCAAAGGTCCCTTCACCGGCCAGCCCACGAAGGGCGCTCATCACGTCGCCGCCCAAAATACCCTCTTGCGCAAGCTTGTCGAGATAGGCAAAGGCATCGGCCAGCGTTTCTTTTCTCCGCGCGTAGTAATCGCGCCCGCGCTGCCGGTTACTGTACGCCTCGAACTGCTCGCAGGCGACGAGGATCTCCGCCAACTGCTTGACCCAGGGTTTGGCCTTGGCCAACCTCTCCGGATAGTAATAATAGAGCACCACGTCCCGCATCCATGGGGTCCAACGGAGCCCCAGCCGGCGAAGGGCGGGACGGACCACCACCAGGCGGCGTCGCAGTCGGCGCGCGTGGCCCAACCGCATCTCGACCTGTTCCTTCGCCCACGGCGTCATCGGAATACCGGCCGCCTCCAGGTCCGCCCCGTAACGGGACAAAAAGGCCTCTGTCTCCCGGCCATAGACCGTCGTGGGATGGACGGCACGCCATTCACGGGGCCTGGTGGGAATCCCATGGGTCTTAGCCCACGACCAGATCTTGCCGAACAGCCGGCGATCGAGGCCCGCGCGGCTCACATCATGGAGCAGGCACGCAACTTGGTACTGATAGATTCGATCAGCGGGATGGCCCAGCCGCCCCGCCACGGCGGCGCACATCTTGGCCGTCCGCACCGCATGGGCCCGATCGTACCCGCGAATGATCGTCCCGCGTTTCAGCGGATGCGGATAGTCGTACAGCCGCATCAATTCGGCGACGAGCCGGCGGGGAACCACAAGAGTAGCCGGCGTCACAGGAGTTGGCATAGTTTAGATTTAACAAGACTTCAAGGTGCCGCAAGCTCGTCATGCAGAATATCGTCGGGTGAAAGAAGGTGTCAAGGCGACGAATGTCCCCTGGTGCTCGCTGAATCTATCGATCTTTGCTATGCTGCGGCTGGCCCTATCAACCGACACCGCCACAGATTACGAGACTCGAATGACCACACGATCCGTCATCTTCGTTGCGCTGGTCAGCCGCTTGTTCTTGGTTGAACCGGTCACAGTCTCCGCCGGGTCATTCGACCAGCTCACGGATTTCACCGGACGAGTGAGCCCTATCGTCACGCTGAAAGGCCGCGATACGTTCACCAGCGAATATCGCTACGACGTCAGCGTCAGAAACTTGACCCCCGATCCGATCATCGCCGACTCGCTGGTCATTGTACTCGAGAAAATCACCAACCTGGCCGGCCAAGACCGAGAAGGATTGACGGGTGATCTGCTCCTCGATCGATTCGACGTCTTGGATGCCGAGGGCCAGACCGACGACGGCAAACCGTACTTCCGAATCCCCGTGGGAACGGCCCCCGACCTGGCGCCGCAAACCGACAGCCTCCCTGTGTCCGTCCGCCTCAGAAACAAGGATTACGTGGCGGTTTTCACACCGTTTTTCCGGGTGCTGGGGAAAAAACGCCCGCCACCGGAGCCGAAACTCGCGGAATCACCGTCGCCGCCCACTCAGGCCCAAGCGCCGGGCCAGCCCGGCCCTACTCCCTTGGACAAGCTCATCCAGCTCTTGATGAAAAAAGGCGTGCTGACGGAAGAGGAGTGGCGCAAAGCCAACCGGCCATGACCGATCCGTCTTGCAAAGCTTGCCAACACACCTGGCCCAGAGCCGATCATTTCATCGCGGATCTTGGACTCTCCAAAGCCTATCTCCATGACGACCAATTCTTCGCCGGTTGGACCGTCGTCGCCTTTGAACGCCACGCCACGGAGCTCTTTCATTTGGCGCCGACGGAACGGATCCAGCTGATGGAGGAAGTGAATACGGTTGCCAAGGCGCTCGCGCAATCCTATGGGGCCAAGAAGATCAACTACGAGCTGCTCGGCAATCAACTGCCCCACATCCACTGGCATATCATCCCGCGCCTGACCAACGACCCAGCTCCGCTGGAGCCGGTATGGCGGGTTCCGCACGAGCCGGTGATCCGCACCGGAGCTGAACTACACAGCGGCATCCAGCGTATCCAGCAGGCGATTCACCAGACGCGCTGAGCACATACTGCCGCTCCTTTTCGCAATCCCCGCTGCCCCCACCGGTTGATTTCGGGGTGTTATAATAGCAGTCACTTTCCAGAATGGACCGGGGGCGCGGATTTCACATGCGTCATCGATCGGTGCTCGCGACCCTCCTCTTGTTTCCCTTCCTCGCCCTGTTATCCGCGTGCCTATCGTCTGCGCAGATATCGGAGAACCTTCCGCCTTCCGCCATCGCCCCCGAAGTCTTCACTCCGGAGATCGTCGCCGCACCTGAGGAGAACAACGCCCCCTTGCTTCTCCGCATGCCGGAGCAGGCACATGAAAACGCGGTGCGGGAAATCAGCGCGTTGCGGAACGCGGTCCTCCTGACTCCGGATCGCACCGACCTCAGGCTCACATTGGCGGATAGGCTCTCCCGCATCGGCGATCTCGACGCGGCGCTCGACGAATGCCGTGCCGCGATTGTCCTGAACCCGAGCGACGCCAAAGCCCATGTGCAGTTGGGTGTGCTCCTCATGGCTCGACAAGACTGGAAATCGGCTGCCGTCTCACTGCAGGACGCAGTGCGGCTCGATCCTGAACTGACCCAGGCCCGCTACAACCTCGGCAACGTGCGCTATGCCCTGGGCAATGTGACGGCAGCGATGCAATCCTATCGTGAGGCCCTCGCCTTGCAGCCGGACTTTCCCGATGCTCGTTACCGTCTGGCGCTCTTATTGAAGCTGACGAATCACGAGCGGGAGGCGGCCCGGTTCATGGAAGACGCGGCCATTGGCGGCATGCCCCAAGCACAACACTTTCTCGGCAACGCCTACAAACAGGGGCTGGGTGTTGAGAAGAATCTCGCGCATGCGATTACCTGGTGGGGCAAGGCCGCTTCGCTTGGCTACCAGCCGGCTGCCGATGCGCTGTCGAAGCTTCGCCACCACGCATTTGCCGTCGATCAACCGGAACAACGACGCCAAGAAATAACGGATGCGTTCCGCCGTTACCGTCACCAGTTATGGGACAAATACCCGAACCTCACCAGACAGGATTCGGACGCATCACTCGGCATGACCCTGCTGCACAACAATCACACAGCGGACGGTCTCACCGTACTCTTGACGGAAGCCTATGCGCTGAGTACGCCGGCACAGGCGGAACTCGCGCGGCTGTACGAGAACGGCAACGAGCTCGGCTTGGTTCAGCATGATCGCCGCATTCTCATCTGTTTCGATAGAACAGCGACCGAGGGGTTTCCCCCCGCGAAGAAAGCGCTGGCCCGTATCTATGCCAAGGGGTTGGGCGTGGAGGCGGATCACACAAAGGCCCGAATCGCCCTCAGGGGCCTGCCCAAACAGGATGCACAGGCACTGATCGACGAACTGGGACTCCACTGACACCTATGTCTGATTGGAACGCACTCCAGCGGTTGTTCATCACCTCTCCGCCCTTACAGGGATCGGCGATCGCGCTGCTCGCGTGCACGCTGGCGGGGCTTGTCTGGCTGGCTGCCCCTGCGACCTACAGCGCGTTGGACTGGGCCCTCTACGACGCATGGTTGAACCGCCGTGCCCCCATCACAGTGAGCCCCAAGCTGGCGATTGTTTCACGAGACCAGGCCAGCGAGGACAGGTTCAGCATCGGCCCGTTGGACCGGGCGGTGCTTGCCCAACTGATCACCGCCGCTCATGAGGCCGGGGCAGAGGTCATCGGTCTCGACCATCGCCCAGATTACGCCGGCCCTGTTCACCGAGGCGGGGCCGCAGGCGACGCGCTCCTGCTGGAAGCGATCACATCATCGGGTCCGGTTGTGACGGTCTTCGAGGAAGAACCGCTCCCCCTGACAGCCCCATTCGCATCGGCGCGTCAGGGCCACGTGTTGCTTCTCCCGCACGCCGACCGCGTCGTGAGAGCCGTCCCCCTCGCCGTGGAGGTCGGCGACCGTCTCATCCCCGCATTCGGCCACCTCCTCCATGCCCCGAATCGCAGCGCGGAATGGAGCACCACCGACGTGCGTCTGCTCGACGTGGTTGGAGATGGATCGGCCGGCGCCCTCCCCACGATTCCGCTTTCATCGGTGTGGGACGCGGTACAACGACACGACGATGCAGCCCTCGCCGGCTGGTTCACAGGTAAGTTCGTCGTCATCCTGCCGAATCCTCTCCCGCACAGCCCCTGGCTATTGCCGACTGGGCAGCCAATCTCCCCCGTCATTGCACATCTGCATCTTCTCAACAGTCTGCTGACCGGTCAGCACATGGCCCAACTGGGACCCCTCGGCAGGACCCTCGTCACGCTGGCACTCGCCACACTCATCGCTTGGGGGCTCTTGCGCTTCCGCGGCGCGTTCAGTGTGATCGTGACGGCACTGGCCGTTGCCATCTATCTTGCGTTGGCGTTCGCCATCCTGGCTGGCGGGCACCTCGTCTTGCCCGTGGCGCTGCCGATGGCCACATCGATCTTCGTACTGTTCGGCACGACCGTCTGGACCCACCTGACGGCAGCTCAGCGCCTGCGGCTGCTTGAGCAAGATATGCTCCGGCTCCAGCAAGACTCCGCCGCCGTGCGCGAGACGTTGGCCCTCCGGGAACACCGCGCTGAGGCGCTGCAAGAAGAATTGGAAGCAGCAAAAGAAGCAGCAGCCCGTTCAACCGGCCTGCAGCAAGCGCTCTCCCGCACTGCCGAGACCCTGCGAACTGAGTTAGTTGACGTGCAGGCACAGGAACAGGCAGCCCGGTTGCAGTTGGAACAGGTAGAGCGGCAGCTCCATGGTCTCCGCGCGGCGTCGGCTGAGTTGAGTCCCCTGGGCAACGCCGAGCATGAGCAGCTGCGGGAGGAATGCCGCCGGTTGGGCATCGTCACACAGGATACCGGACTTCTCCGGATATACAGCGACGTGAAACGAGGGGCGAATTCGCCGCTTACAGTCTTGCTGCTCGGTGAACCGGGCACCGGCAAGGAACTCTTCGCGCGGGCTGTCCATCGATTGAGTCCAAGAGCCGGCAAGACCTTCATCGCCGTCAACATGGCGGCCATTTCGCCGGAGCTGTTCGAAAGCGAATTGTTCGGCCACACGAAAGGCAGCTTCACCGGCGCGACGGCGGACCGGCGCGGGTATTTCGAACTCGCTCAGCACGGCACCATCTTTTTGGATGAGATCGGCGATCTGCGGCTGGACCACCAAAGCAAGCTCTTGCGGATTCTCCAAGAGAAGTCCTTCTACCGTGTTGGTGCCACCACACCGACCGTCGTGGATGTCCGGGTGGTGGCTGCCACGAACCGTAATCTCCAACGCGGCGTGTCGGAAGGCTGGTTCCGAGAGGATCTGTACTTCCGGTTGAAGGGATTGGTCTTTCACCTTCCGCCCTTGAGGGAACGGCAAGGCGACATCCCCCTCATCGCCAAGACGAGTCTCGCCGAGATCTCGCAGCAACTGGGCCGACCGGCACCGCAGATATCCAACGAAGCCATGCGACTCTTGAGTGCACACCACTGGCCGGGCAACGTCAGGGAACTCCGTCACGCGATCGAGCGGGCGATCGCCCTTAACGACGGGCCGATCCTGACAAAGCATTCGTTCGTGCTGGAAGGGATGGGACGCGAGAATAAAGATGTTCGAGCCAAATCCATCGTGCCGCCCGATTCAGCCGGCGACGCCGCAGTGTTGAATTGCTTGCGACAGCATGGATTCGACATGCAGGCCGCCGCGAACGCCTTGGGATGGGATCGGAGCACCGTCACGCAGCGACTGAAAGGCCTCTGCTTTCAAGCCCTGGTCGAATCAGGCGGTGACCAGACGAAAGCCGCGCGGGCGATTGCCGGAGATCCGAGCCAGCTGCGGACCAGCGAACTCAAAGTGACGGATTACTACCATCACCTCCTGTCCGTCATCGAGCCCTTCGCCTCGGCCGAGGAGGCCCTGGCCGACTGCAAACGCCGGTTCAAGAACCTGCCGGACCGGCATTTCGCATCGGTTGAGAGATTGGTGCGGGGCCACTTCAAGACGAACCGACTCGCCATGCGTTAAGCGGACCGGCCTTCAGCCGACAACACCCGCTCAGCCTGGCCAATCGCGTCCCGTAGCATCGCGAGATTCTTTGCTGGGGTTTTTGATTTCGGCAGACCTTTCACGAACCGAGACGCCGCGTCCGTCAACGCCTGGAACGCTTCTTTCATCTCACCCATTTCAGCGGATGCCTCCTCCGATATCGCATGAGCCCGTGCCCGCCGTCTGCGCGGCCCCAGATACGGTTGGGAAGCGATCGGATTGTCTTTTTCAAGCTCAGGCCGTTTAAACACCATACAAGGTTTCCTCCATGTAACGTAGGCAACGTACCATAGTCTGAAGCCCGTTTGCATGAGTGCCCTGTACGCACAATCCGATTCATTCTGGGATCATGCCCCCCCGCTTGCTCGTCAATAGTCCATGGGCGAACATGTTGGAGACCGCCCGTGCGATCCCCTCTTGAACTGCACACCAGAGGGGCGTAGAGTTTCTCTGTTAATACCGCCTCATCCTCTGGGAGGTGGCGGCCATGATCCTTCCTGGAAGACAGCTCCGATGGAATGGACATGGCAGATGCGGCCTCCTCTCTCTTTCGTTCGTCCCTAATCATCTCGCTGAGTTGTCTGCTTACGTGATGATCGGACCTGTGGGTCCGATGAGTTTCGCTTACCGTGACACACCGCCACACGTACGATCCGTTGCGTGGCAAGGAGGCATGTATGTCCAACCGCTATCAAACCATTGATATCGCCGTCGGCGCCGGAATGTGCGCGATCCTTTTTGGAGCGCTCCTCTTCTTCGTCGCCGCCAACGGCACCTATCAGCCTGCACTTCCACAACCGTCGTATTCAGAACAACCTCTCGGCCTGCAATCCGGCATGACGTGGCTCCAGCCCGCTCTGGGGCAAGCTATTGTGGATCAGATACTCTCCGAGCGCCGAACCGACCGCGCAATCGCCCTGGCGGCATCTAACTGGAACCGGGCCACGCTCGCGTATGATGAATTCACTTCTCGGCCTGACGGCCCCCTGGGAGCCGTTATGCACTACGCCGTGGCCACCCCCGCCGCTCATGCAGCCCGCGTTCAAGCGGTCATGGGACAGGCCATCGTCAATTTCACCTTGCGCGGGGTCAGAAACGGCCTTTTGTCTGCGGATCTGGCTCGTTCGGCATTCAACCTCGACATGATCCGCACAATCCAGACCAGAGGGCTGCTCTTGCATCATCAATTTGTCTCCAGCTGGCAGGCCACCCTTGGGCACCGCATTGTCGAAGCCGCCCAAGAGAATTGGAGGCAGGTTGGCGCATTTCAGGAACGGCTTGGAACGGCAGTTGTCCATGTAGCGCAGGCTCAGATGCAATCGGAGCAAATCCGGGCTTTGGAGCAGGAGACACTCGGCAGCTTTGTGTTTGCCGCCGTTCGCACCGAACCACCGGACGTTCATCCGGGCTCAGCCCCGGTCGTCGCGTCAATACCCACGGTCACGCCTATGGCCTCGACGGAGCCGACGGCTTGGCCTGTGATTCCGTTCAGCTACCTGATCGTCGCCGTCTCCATGCTGGCGATGGTCTTTGTGATGGGGCTGTCCTGGGCTGCTCGAAGCCGGGAAGAAAAAGAACTCGCCAGGATACGGCACGATGCATCCCTGTGGGTGTATCGCATGGCGTCATGACAGTGAAAGGACTCGCGTTCTCTTCACGCGAGGGTGTGGCATATGTCGTGGGGATATTGGGGAATCGTGGGCGGCCTTGTCGCAATGGTGGGGATGCTCCTTGCTTGTTTCACGCTACTCTATCCGAAAGGGAAGGAGTCGCGCCCCACTCAGAGCGATAGCACCGATGTGCCGAGCGCGGCGGCCAGCCATGCCCGGGACCACCAGCGTAAGGCTGCATAGCTGCAGGGGAGCAGCTCGGAAGGCACACAACTCAGCCGACCCATCCGGCAAGAGCAAGGCATGTCCATCAGATTGCTCATCGCTGAAACGCACCGCTTGTTTCGGCACAGTCTGCGGGCCCTCCTGGAGCGGGAACGGGATCTCACAGTCATTGCCGAAGCCGCGGACGGGCGTGAAGCTTTTCATCTGGCGATCGCCCACAAGCCCGATCTCGTGCTGATGGACATCGACATGCCCAGCCGCGATGGAGTCACGGCAACCAAGCTGATCCACAGCTGCGTGCCCGATACACGGGTCGTGCTGCTGTCTGCCCATGACGACGACGCACGGATCGTCGAGGCGGTGGAAGCCGGCGCATTCGGCTATCTGCTCAAAGATGCCGACTCGCCCGAGCTGTTGCGTTGTATCCGCGCCGCAGCCCGAGGCGAACATCTTCAGTCACCCTTTATGCCAGACCGTTTTGCGCGGCGTGCGCTGGAGGCAGTCAGTCAGACTTCGGGCCACGACATCGCCTTGCTGTCCGACTTGACCCAGCGTGAACGCGAGATCTTAGCCCATGCCGCAATCGGTCGAAGCAATAAGGAGATCGCCGACGATCTGTGTGTGTCACTGGATACGGTCAAGACCCACCTGCACCACATCTACCGAAAACTGTCCGTCCATGGCCGAGTCGAGGCCGTGCTGGCCTTCCTGCAGGCCAAGTAAGCCAATCCAACCGTTGTGCTGCTCCCACCCGAACGGTGTACATCAATTCCACCCTTCGGGCGATGGCGAGAAAGATCGCCCTATATGTAGGATTTCAATCGCGGCGTAAGACAGCGAACAGCATGGCGGGACTCTCAAGCCGACTGTTCGGCACAGGCAAAGGAGGTGAACAGCTATGCGTCATCTCAACATAAGGGAGGAGTTAAAGTCTGAGCCAGTATGGGCGTATCTGTTAGCAGCGTTTCTGATCGGAATTGTTGGCTTTGCTTTAATGACGGGTGGCTTCGTCAGTGGATAGAAGAGTCCGTGGCTGGTCCAAATTACTCTCTCACCCCAAGTACGAGGCACCCTTGAAGGTCGGTCCTCCCGGAGCCGTCGTGAGACGGCTCCGGGCTCGGATTCACGATGCGGCTGATCGTCTGCCGCAGCTGGCCGGAAGGTCAAGTATCACGTCATCGGGTCTGCGCTCGTTCACCGCCGGCACGCACAGAACAAGACATGACTTCAATATTGCAGAGCCAATTCATCTAACCTCTCAACTTTTTTGACAATTCTCTCGTACAGCAAGACACGATCCCACCTTTCTTCCCCAGCAGTTCTCCTTCCCAACTGCCGTATTGACAGGGGCGCTTACGAAGGCGCACCATGCGTAGCCCGTTGACCTATTGAAAACGAGAAACTTTAGAGCATAAGGAGGCCAGAATCATGGCATTATTGATTACCGCCGAATGTATCAACTGTGGCGCGTGCTTGCCGGAATGTCCGAACGAGGCCATCTTCGAAACGCGCGGCGATGCGGAGGCGAAGGGCAATCAGGTGGGCGACGGCCAGGGCATGGGAAACGACATTTACGTGATTACCCACGAGCGGTGCACCGAGTGTGTCGGACATTTTGACGAGCCGCAATGTGCGGCAGTCTGTCCCGTCGACAATTGTTGTATTTCTGACCCGGCTTATCCGGAGAAGACTGATGTCCTGCTGGAAAAGGCGAAAAGACTCAATCCCGACAAGCCGATCGATCCGGCGAAAGTCTGGAGCGGCGTGCGGAACTGATCGTTTCCACTTCGAGCCTCCGCACCACTGTAGGATGCTGAGGATGACGTCGGGGTAGTCATGTGTGCCTTGGCTTAACCGAAACGATGAGTCATGGCTGAGAAGCCTCCAAGATTTCTGACCAATGCCACGGTCATCAAGGTGTTAGCGAAAGTCTTTGCGTTCCAAGCCATTGAGATTAACCTCTTGCGTGCCCAGGCTGGGATATCCGATGCGAACTGGAAAAGTCTGAAGCGGGACGCGTTTAAGAAAACTTACGCGAAGCAACGGGCGTTTTATGAAGATCGTTTGACGGGCGCGTTTGCGCTGGAGCACATTTCCCAGTCTGAACGCGAGACGCGACTACTGGAACTCTGGCTCAAGCAGAGCGAGGAGTCTCCCAAAGACGAACCCTAAGTCAATCACTGATCCAGTCTGGCGATGTTCAAGGTCCCATCCAAACGGTAGCAGAAGAGGTTATAACACCTAGCCAAAATTAACCGCGACCGAGTACCGTCTCGGAGGTTTCAGATTCAGCCAGCCGTGATGATGGGGGTTGAACGATGAGCCTACTTACCTTTCGCTTCCGCCAATCGCAGGCCGTGGACTTTTATTGGCACCTGGAGCTCGCCAAGCGAGGATCACTCCGCGAATTTACCGTACATCCCAACTTCCCCATTTATGAGTCAGCGTTTGACCTCCTCAACCCGATTCAAGTCGGACACGCCTTGTCCCTGGCCAAAGCCTTGGTGCTCGACAAGCGAGCTGAGGTCCTCTCGGGAAATACGTCGTTGCCTATGGCGACCGTCCGAGATGTATTGCAGTGCTATCACCAATCGATGCAGGCCGAGGACTATCATGCGCATTGTTGGTTCAAGATCCGGCTCACACTTGACCTAGCCGTGACACGACTCGAGGTGGAGTTGGACAACTCGGGAAAGTCCTTCGTGTTTCCGTGTCGATGCGCAGCCTCACAAGCTTATGGCATTCACTATGACCACCCAGGAACAATCTATGCCCAACTGGACTCGGCCTTGTGGCGTGCTGGTACCCGTTGGTGTCCGCGGCTCGAAGATCTCTCAGAGATAAAACTCGTGAACGTGGAGTTGCAGACGAAAAGATAACGAACCACAGATGGCTAGTGATCGGCTGGCGTGCACACAGAATAAGCCGCGACCCCAATACTTCGTCGCATGCGCTCGGGAAATTGTCCATCAATTGATATCGGACAAATGCTTTAGGGCGGTCTCGATGTGTTCGACTCCCGCGTCGGCGTGACCAGCTTTACCATGTTCTATGGCTTCTTGAAGATGATGAATCCCTTCGCTCAACTCCACGCCTCTGCCTCCCATCTTCGCAAAATCCAGTGCCGTTTCCGCATGTTTCACAAGCTCGTCAGCATGCCCCTCTTTACCATGGGCTACCGCTTGCTTCGCGTGATCGATGGCCTCGCTGACGTTACCCGCGGCGGTCGGATGGGCATTCACCATGGGCGCACTCACGAACGCTCCAAGCACAACCACGATGAGGGCGGCACGGTAGTATCTACTGATCATCTTTTCTTCCCGACGTGGTTAGAATGCACTGCCTAAAAAGACTGTAGAATAATCAAACCTTACACAGCGTTTTCGTAACCTGTCAAGAATGTCAGCGTTAGGAATCTACTGGACGCTTGGGTTTCCACAAGGCTGCATCGAGGATGGACCAGAGGTGAATGACCCAGCCCAGGAGGAAAAACCAGAGGACACCGGCCAGAACGAATTGGATAATGGCCATAAATAGGCGCCCCTGAAGCAATTGCCCCAAGCCGGGGATGAAGAAGCTACAGAGCGCCGCTATGACGTTGCCCGCAGATCCCTGTCCTGCCATGTAACCTCCGCCAGAAACGATATCGGCCGCAGAACCCGTCGTGCTGCCCAACAGCCACGCAGATCAGCAGCGGCCGACGATCACGTCGGCAAACTTCAAACTGAAAACTGAGACATTCTACTTTGTTGAGAGCAGCAGATCTATCTGAAGAGCAAACATGTCGATAAAGCCTTGGCTGGAAGGAGCGAGACCAACGCCTTCGCCATGGCGCCATCCGCAATGCTCCTTCCAAGCTTGCTCGTCCCCCCTCCTCTGGAACGGCACCCGTGCTGATTCCACTGCGCCCGTTGAGCGAGCACCGCCCATAGTCTGCGACTCTGATTGATCCTGCGTGCGCGCTCGGGGAGCAAGGACTCAGTATGGGTGTCGTTCCCCCTCCTCTCTCCTGCGGGGCTATCCCCGCAAGGCGTGACGGGCTTCACTTCCCCGCATCGAGCGTTTACCCCCTTCATTCTCTGAACCCCTCAACTTTCCTCACAACTTTCTCAACTTTCCCACTGTCCCTCATCGGCATTCCTGTTGCTCAAGCACTAGACCAACAGACCATGGGCACTAAGCCAGGAAAGGAGGTGACGAAAACAGAAATGCCCTGATGCCTGTGCGCTTGTCAGCATGAAACTTTAGGACTTTCTAACTTTCACACTTTGAATATAGAGGAGGGTGCCATCATGCAGAACGGTCCATCGCAGGTGTCGTCAGGGAATATCGCCCCCAAGATCGTGGGGCCACAGAAAGAGACAAGAGAAGTGGCGCTGCTGGCGGGGTTGGTCTTGTTTCTCGGCGGAGCGCTGGCCGCAGCCTGGTACTACGGGCAGAACAGCGACCGAATC
>JABMDG010000086.1:9273-17761 GCA_015904045.1 Nitrospira sp. | reverse complement strand
GGCCGGAGCACAGCCGGATCGATCAAATCGGGCCGGTTCGAGGCCAAAATGATGACGACATCATGCAACGACTCGATGCCGTCCATCTCGCTGCAGAACATCGGCACCAGGGTGTTGGAAATATTGAAGGAACGCATGGCCCGCCGCGTACCCAGCACCGACTCCGCCTCATCGATGAAGATGAACGGCAGTGCGCCCGCTTTCCGCCTCGCCCGCGCCTGGGCGAAGAGGTCGCGGACCATCCGCTCGGACTCGCCCAGCCACATATTGAGAATCTCAGGGCCCTTCACATGGAGAAACGCCCCGCTCGTAACCGGAGGACGCCCACCCGACGCCTTCGCATCATCCTGTTGCGACTGGCCCATCAACTTGGACAGACTCCCGGCCGCAGCCTGCCCGATCAGCGTCTTGCCGCATCCGGGAGGACCATAGAGCAGAAATCCTTTGGGTTGTGAAAACTTGAACTGCTCGAACGTCTTCGCATGGAGCAAGGGATACTCGACAGCTTTTCTGATCGCCGCAATCGCCTCACGCTGCCCGCCGATCTGCTCCCATGTGATCTTCGGCACTTCATCGAGCAGATGCTTGCCGGAAGTCCGGTCCGCAAGCTTCTCGATCGCAATGCGAAACGTGGGATCGATCCGAACCTCGTCACCGGCCTTGAGCTCGATTCCAGCTAAGTCGGTAGACCGTTGTAAAATCAGCGGCTGCCGGCCCATCTCCTGTTCAAAGCGCAGCCGTCCATCCGGCATCGCTTCGGCCAGCTTCAAAATCGGCCCGTTCCGATCGTAGCCGAGGGTCTTGATGACGGCATAGGCATCATTCACCAGGATCTGCGCACCGATCTTGAGGTCCCCTGCTTCGACGCGCGGATCGACGTTGGCATAGTACTCGGCCCCGCCGACCAGGATGCGCGCGAGCCCTTCACCGGGAATCTCCAGCAAGGTGCCGATGCGGTTGGCCGGCGCGGTCAGTTTGGCCGTGACCTCGCTCAGTTTCTTGAATTCGGCCTCACGTTGCTGATGTGAAGCTGCTTCAAGCATGACCGCATGGCGAAGTTTATAGAGAATACTCCGGCGAGGGTCTTCTTCTGGAAACGACTCCAAGCACTGCTCGATCAGAGCAAGCGGGTCAATCCCAGCCCCAGGCCCCTGCCCTGACCCTGACCGCGCTTCGCGCGTGCTGTCTTGGCGGTCACTCCCCTGGCCCGGTTGATGTGTGCCGCTATCGGTTGCGCGATGATCGCCCATGGAGAACTCCTCATGTCAGACTGAAAACAAGAAGGGAAGCAGATGTGTCAGTGAAACATCTTAGCATAGACTCTTTACTGCCCGCCTAGCGGGCTGTTGATAAAGCCCACCAGCGCCGTTCTCGCATCGCTCAGAGGGCTCAACGTACCGAAGCGTACGCCTCGCCTCTTCTCTCACTGCGGCCTTGCTGAATGGCCTTTCTGAACAGCCCACAAAATATTCGCCTTCCATCAGCGATGTCAGGTGTGGTGCTGTTTTGGTCTCGTCATCTCGCTTATCAACCAACTACCAGCCCGCATATCCCTTAATTCACCGCCTGAAGCGTCACCTCGACGGACTGGCGCTTATTGTTTCTGACGACATCCACTTTCACTCGATCCCCGACTTTGTACTTCTCCATCGCATCCATGAGATCGTCGACCGACTCAACCGGCTTCCCATCGACCGCGACCACGATATCGCCGAGTTCGATACGTCCGGCAGCGGTCTCGCGCACACCGCGCAACCCGGCCCGATCCGCGCTGCCTCCACGCGACACCTTGCCGATCACTAGCCCCTTGATCCCCCACCGTTTGGCGATCGAATCGTGAACCAATGACACGCCCATTCCAGGCCTGATCAACTTGCCATGCTTGATAAGCTCCGGAATGATGCGGTTGACCGTATCGACCGGCACGGCAAAGCCGATCCCTGCATAGGCGCCGCTGGGACTGACGATTTGAGTATTGACGCCGATCAAGCGACCCGCGCTGTCGAGCAATGGACCGCCGGAATTGCCCGGATTGATCGCCGCATCGGTCTGAATCACCCCTTCAATCGTCCGGTTCGACATCGACTTGATCGTCCTGCCAAGCGCACTCACCACACCGGTCGTGAGCGTATGGTCGAGCCCGAAGGGGTTGCCGATGGCCAAGACTTTTTGTCCGACCCGCAAATCATGGGACGCACCGATGGCCAGCGGCTCCAGCACGTGTTCAGACGCCTGAATCTGCAAAACCGCCAGATCCCGATCCGGATCAGCACCGACCAATTTGGCTGGATGTTCGCTCCGATCGGCCAGCGTCACTTTGATCGAGCTGGCTCCGTAGATCACATGGAAATTGGTCACAATGTGGCCCTGCTTGTTCCACACGAAGCCGGACCCAGAGCCCTGTGGAACCTCCATGGTGTCCATCGACCACTCGATCGCCGACTTTGTACTTTTCCATCGCATCCATGAATTCGTCGACCGTTTCAACCGGCTTCCCATCGACCGCGACCACGATATCGCCGAGTTCGATACGCCCGGCGGTGGTCTCGCGCACACCGCGCAACCCGGCCCGATCCGCGCTGCCTCCGCGCGACACCTTGCCGATCACTAACCCTTTGACCCCCCACCGTTTGGCGAACGAATCGGGAATCAATGACACGCCCATTCCAGGCCTGATCAATTTGCCATGCTTGATGAGTTCCGGCACGATACGATTGACCGTATCGACCGGTACGGCGAAACCGATCCCGGCATAGGCGCCGCTGGGACTGACAATTTGAGTATTGACGCCGATCAAGCGGCCCGCGCTGTCGAGCAATGGACCGCCGGAGTTGCCCGGATTGATCGCTGCATCGGTCTGAATCACCCCTTCGATCGTCCGGTTCGACATCGACTTGATCGTCCTGCCGAGCGCGCTCACCACACCGGTCGTGAGTGTATGGTCAAGCCCGAATGGGTTCCCGATGGCTAAGACTTTTTGTCCGACCCGCAAATCATGAGACACGCCGATGGCCAGCGGCTCCAGCACGTTTTCAGACGCCTGGATCTGCAAGACCGCCAGATCCCGATCCGGATCAGCGCCGACCAACTTGGCCGGATGTTCGCTCCGGTCGGCCAGCGTGACCTTGATCGAGTTGGCTCCGTAGATCACATGGAAATTGGTCACGATGTGGCCCTGCTTGTTCCAGACGAATCCGGACCCGGAGCCCTGCGGAACCTCCATAGTGTCCATCGACCAGAAGTCTCGCTGAATCGCTGTATTGGCAATGAACACCACCGATTTGGTCGCCCGCTCGAACACCGCGATCGTCGTCCGCTCATCAGGTCCTAATTCAACCGGGGCCGGAGCGACGGGGCGAGGCTTTCCCTCGATTCCCTCGTACGAGCCGCCCAGCGGACTGCCCCATTCGGCTGCTCCAGGCTGAGAGAAAGAGAAAAACAGTCCCAACCCGATCGCTGCGACTCCGATCAGAGACGTTCGTGGCCGATCCATCACCGCTACTCCCCCATAATTTGAAGAATGCACTCGCGCCGGCGGGCCCGCGTATCGAAATCGACCACAACAATCTGCTGCCAGGTTCCCAAGAGCAGCACGCGCTCCGAGAAGGGAACCGTCACCGACGGTCCCTGCAGCTGGCCCCGTAGGTGACTATGGCCGTTGTCTTCTCCAGGATTTCTCCGGTTATGTTGCCAGTCAGGGTCCGCCGGTACGACACGTTCCCAAAAGGCTTTTGTGTCGGCGCGGATGCCAGGCTCGTCTTCGATGATCATGACCGACGCCGTCGTATGTTTTACAAACACCGTGACGGTTCCAGCAATCAGGCCGGCATCGGCCACGGCGGACGAGACCCGTTTCGTGATGTTTTCGATATGCGTGTCGCCCGCCATCTCAACCTGAAATGGAATAGTCTTTACGGCCATCACATACCTCCCGAGACCAACCCACGCAAATACTGCCGCTCCATCTTGCTCAACGGACAACCCCGCGCCTCTTCGAGAATGGAATCGAACGTGCCCTCGCCGGCCAACCTGCGCAATGCCTGCACAACGTCCTCACTCAGGATCCCCTCTCCTGACAGTGCGCCGAGATAGGCAAAGGCTTCAGCCAGCGTTTCCTTGTCCCGGACATAATAATCGCGCCCGCGCTGCCGGTTGCATGCAACTGATAGAAGACGTGAACCAGGTCGCCAAGGCCCTCGCCCAGGCCTATGGGGCCAAGAAAATCAATTACGAACTCCTCGGCAACCAACTGCCGCACATCCACTGGCACATCATCCCCCGCCTCGCCACCGACCCCTCTCCGCTCGAACCGGTCTGGCGGGTAGCCCATGAGGCAGTCGCTCTCCACGACTTCCAGCTCCGGAATCACATCCAGCGCATTCGGGACGTCATTGAAGCTTCGCGCTGAGCGAGAAGACCGCTCCCATCAACGTAGTCCGCCGATCCATCCGGCCTCGAATCGGTGCTATAATTTAATCCGTCCAACTGACCAGATCCGGAGAGGCGCGGATTTCCGATGCGTCATCAATTGGTGCTCGTCACCCTCCGGATGTTTCCTCTCCTTGGACTCTTCTCCGCTTGCTCATTGTTCGCACAACCGTCGGAAGACAATCCGCCTTCGATTATCGAATCCCCCCCGCCGATGTCTGAGACAGTGCCTCCGCAAGAACAACGTAACCGACAACACAATCTTGAACTCATGTCGCCTGTGCGTGAGGATGCGACCACAACACTACAGGCGCTGCGTGACGCCGTCCGCCTGGCGCCGAGGCGCGCGGAAACCAGGCTGAAACTGGCGCAGGGGCTCAATCGCATCGCCGACTTCGATGCCGCACTTGACGAGTGCCGCGCAGCGCTCCTGTTGGAGCCGGACAATGCCAATGCCCATCTGCAACTTGGGATCGTGCTGACGGCCAAACAGGATTGGCGCACGGCAGCCTCCGCGTTGAAAGACGCGATCCGGCTGAACCCGGACCTGGCTCATGCCCACTACACGCTTGGCAGCGTGCTCTATGCCTTAGGCCACGTGAAGGGAGCAGTCCAGTCCTATCGCCGGACGCTCGAACTGCGACCGGGCTTTCCCGATGCGCGTTACCGGCTTGCGTTGCTCTTAAAGTTGTCGAACCGCGAACAAGAGGCGACACAGCTCATGGAAGACGCGGCGCGTGACGGCGTCCTACCGGCACAGTTTTTTCTCGGCAATGCCTATAAGAGCGGACAGGGCGTCGAGAAGAACCTTAGTCTGGCAGTCTTCTGGTGGGCGCAAGCCTCGGCGCTCAACTACCAACCGGCGACCGACACCCTCACCAAACTTCGCCGACAAGCCTTGTCTATCACTGTGCCGGAGCGCAAGCGGAGGGAAGCCCTCGACGCGTTTCAGACATATCGCGAGTCACTATGGAAAGATATTCCGGGTGACCACCGTTCAGGCGACGAAACCGTGGGAACCAGCCTGCTCAAGGAGAACCGCACGGACGAGGCCGTCGCCACACTCATTGCAGAAACCTATGCCCTGAGTGACGTGGCGCAGGACGCACTCTCGAAATTGTATGAAACAGGCGGGGAACCACATCTAGCGCGATATGATCAATCCATCCTCGCCTGCTTGGAGACCGTGGCACGTGACGGGTTTCTCTCCGCCAAATACACGGTCGCCCGCATCTACGCCAAAGGACTCGGCGTGACGCCCGACAGGCCCAAAGCCAAAACCCTGCTTAAACATCTTCCCAAACAGGAAGCGGCAACGCTGCTCCGTGAGTGGAGTCTTCACTAACCATGGGACTAGCGCGAAAAACTGTCTGGCGGCTGTTCCTCACCTCGAGCGTGCTGCAAGCGCTCACGATGGGATTGCTTGCCGCATTGCCGGCCATAGCCGTGTGGACCGCCGCTCCCGCAACGCTGACGGCGCTCGATTGGGTCTTCTATGACGCATGGCTTGACCATCGCGCCTCTATTGCAGTCAGTTCATCGCTGACCATTGTGGCGCGTGATCCAGCCGTCGACGAACGATTCGGGCCAATGGTGGAGCGATCTGCTTTGGCGCAATTGATCACCGCCGTCCACGAGGCCGACGCAGCGGCAATCGGCCTTGACCACCGCCTCGATCACGCAAGCCCGGCATCACTCGGTGGAGCCACCGGCGACGCCATACTGGCAGAAGCCATCCATACAGCCGGGCCGATTGTGTTCGTCCACAACCCCCATCACGCAATTGAATCCGACGCAGCCATCCTGGCACATCTCGATGGCTCTGCAGATCCGGATCATGTCACGCGAACCGTCCCGCTGTCGGCCCTGATCGAGGCCCAGGCTGTGCCCGCATTCGGCTCCGCCCTATACGACCTGTATCGGCAGAGACGGATGCCGGGAACGCAGCCGGTCGCCACAGAGGACGGGGGGATGGCGCTGATCAACCTTGTTGGAAACGGGTCACTGTCGTCGCTACCAACCGTTCCACTCTCCGCAGTATGGGACGCCATTCACCGTCACAACGAACGAATACTCAACGAATGGTTCAAGAACAAAGTGGTTGTGATCCTTCCCGATCCTACGACTCAGAGCCGCTGGCTCCTGGCGACCGGACAAACAGTGACAGGTATGACGGCGCACCTCCATCTGCTCAATAGCCTGCTCACCGGCAATCGAGTCTGTCAGGTCGGTTCACCCTGGCGCTTCGCCCTCACTGTTCTGTTTGCGTCACTCATAGCCTGGTGTCTGCTCCGGTTTCATGGATCGGTCGGCCTCCTCGTCGCAGCCGTCGCAGTAGTCCTCTCCGGCGCCATCACCTTCGCCGCGCTGCCGGCATTTCATCTTGTCCTGCCCGTAGCGCTGCCGCTGGTCGCCTCGCTGGTCGTGCTGGTCGGCACAACCGCCTGGATCCATCTCACCACAAACCAGCGCATGATTCTTCTCGAGCGGGAAATGCTCCATGTGCAGCAGGATGCCGCCGCAGTCCGCGATGCGCTCACACTCCGCGAGAATCGTGTGGAGGCACTTCAGGAAGATCTGGAAACTGCCAAAGCCGCCACCGCACAATACGCAAGCCGGCAGGATGATCGGACTGGAAGCACCGAGTCGTTGCGGGCACAACTCGCGGAGGCGCAGTCCCAGGAGCATCTTGCCCGGCAGCAACTGGAACGGCTGGAACGGCAGCTGCATGATCTTCGCGCAGCCGGCACAAACTCCCCTTCAATCGGCGATGCGGGGCTCGATCAATTGCGCAGCGAATGCCGCCAGCTTGGGATCATCACCCAAGACCAGACGCTCTTGCGCATGTTCCGAGACGTCAAACGAGGCGCTAAATCCCCGTTGACAGTGTTACTCCTGGGAGAACCGGGTACGGGAAAGGAACTCTTCGCCCGGGCGGTGCACCGGCTCAGCCCCAGAGCCGGCAAAACCTTCATCGCGGTGAACATGGCGGCCATCTCGCCGGAACTCTTTGAGAGTGAATTGTTCGGACATATCAAAGGCAGCTTCACCGGGGCATCGGCGGACCGGCGGGGTTATTTCGAGCTGGCTCATCATGGGACGATCTTTCTGGATGAAATCGGCGATCTCCGGCTCGATCACCAGAGCAAGCTGCTCCGTGTGCTGCAAGAAAAGTCCTTTTATCGAGTCGGAGCCACCACTCCCACCACCGTAGATGTGCGCATCGTGGCAGCAACCAACCGTGACCTGCAGCGCGGGGTATCCGAGGGCTGGTTCCGCGAAGATTTGTATTTCCGGTTGAAAGGCCTTGTCTTCCTGCTGCCGCCGCTACGCGAACGCACCGGCGACATTCCGGCCATCGCAGACCAGTGCTTGACCGATATCGCGCAGCAAATGGGCCGGCCGGCTCCCAGACTTTCCAACGATGCACTCCATGTTTTGACCGGCCACGAGTGGCGCGGGAACGTCCGGGAGCTGCGCCATGCGCTCGAACGGGCCGTCGCTTTGAGCGATGGCCCGGTTCTGACGAAGACATCATTTGATTTAGAAGGAACGGCAACGAAGGGCGTGAAGACGCCGCCTCAAACCACCACGCTGCCGGACTCAGCCGGGGATGCCGCCGTGCTGCATTGTCTGCGGCAACAGGGTTTCGATATGCAGGATGCGGCGAAGATGTTGGGCTGGGACCGCAGCACGGTCACGCAACGGCTCAAAGGCCTGTGCTTCCAAGCCCTGGTCGACTCCAACGGCGACCAGGCCAAAGCCGCCCTGGCGATCGCCGGCGATCCCAGCCATCTCCGCATAGTCGAACTCAAGCTGATGGATTACTACAGCCATCTGCTGTCCGTGATCGAGCCGTTCAAGACCGCCGACACAGCCCTCGCCGATTGCAAACGGCGATTCAAGAACCTGCCGGAGCGGCACTTCGCTTCAGTTGAACGGTTAGTCCGTGAACGCTATTCCAAAGCAAAGCGGTCCTGAGCGAAAAGAGCCAGGGCCTGATTCCTCGAATATTGCCCTGGGCTAAATCCTTGACCGACCTTCATCGGCTCATGCACGT
>JABMDG010000086.1:7145-9173 GCA_015904045.1 Nitrospira sp. | reverse complement strand
GACTCCAACGGCGACCAGGCCAAAGCCGCCCTGGCGATCGCCGGCGATCCAAGCCATCTCCGCATGGTCGAGCTCAAATTGATGGATTACTACAGCCATCTGCTATCTGTGATTGCGCCGTTCACTACCGCCGACGCAGCCCTCGCCGAATGCAAACGGCGCTTCAAGAATCTTCCCGAAAGACACTTCGCCGCGGTCGAGCGATTGGTGCGCGAGCGATTTCCCGAAGCACAGCCGTCCCGCACAAAAAGAGCAGGAGCCTGATTCCTTGAACATTGCCCCAGGGCTAAGTTCTGAACCGATCTTCATCGGCTCGTGCACGTACGGGAGACTGAACCTCTGCGTGACGTCAGAGTCCTGACCACACAGATTCAGATCCTTGAATCACATTGATTCAGCAGTACTCGCATGACCGCCTGATCTGAAGAAACCGGGGTGCTGCACCCGGGCAATATGACTCATGGCGATCTTTGCTATGGGATCAAGCTAATTCATCGGCATAAACAGAAGAAGACATGCCCCAGTTGAACTGAAGGCGCCACTTGTCGGGATAGACGACGAAGCATGACAGTGTATCCAGATATTGGCCCGCGGGATATCCAACAACCAGCTCCCCGCGGACGAGACCGGTCGGAGGTCTTGAGAACAACGGGGACCAACCCCTTCCATCTTCTCTCAATCGTCGATGCGGAACACCGGGTAGTCGTCCGCGATTGCTTCGAAGTCGGCAATAGGCGCTTGGTATGAGACCGGAAGGTGCTGGCGGCCACTCGTTGCAACCTGGCACCAGGCCTTGAGGATCGGTGCCCGCTCCCTCGCCGGGATCTCCGTCAGCATCACCGGATGAGATCTGCGGCGCTTGATATACGCCTTTCCGCCCGCCGCGCGCACATTCTGCACCCATTCCGAACCATTCCCGAGCATTGAGACGAGATAGCGCTGACCTTGGTACCTGGCGACGACGAGGATGATTTCGTGGAGGCTACCCGTGTTTCGGTCCTTCACCTGCAACGCACACAGAATTCGCGGGGTCAGACCAAGCCCCGCCACCCAGGCAAACACCCTGCTCCAAAATCTCCCGAATCGGGTTGGACGCCAATCTCGGTAGAAAAAGCGCAGGTAACCTCGTTCGGCTGGATCTTTCTGCTGCAGCATCAGTGTATTGAATACCCTACGTCTGCGCCCATGATGTCCAACAATGCTTAAGCCGATTCGGATGAGAGCCGGATCCGCCGAATTCTGCCCGCATAACACGCCACTGTGGTTTGTGGACCATGCGCCATGCCTCCTCACGAATTGGGCTGCAACACGACGTTGGTTCATCCGTCACATTTCGTGCGCTGAAGGCGCAGGAATCATGCCCGCTGCGCTGATTGAAGCTCAGTGCTGAGGAGTTCATGTAACAAAAATATTTCCGCGTGAATACTTACACTGTCCGTGGGGCGCGCAAGACCGGTGAGGCATTAACGGTCATTTCGCGAAGGAGACCCTGTAGACAATTGCGCCAATTGAGAAGTTATGTGCTGTCCTGCAAGTGTCACTGCACCTACGGAATTCCTGCATCGCACAGAAACTGTATCAGGAGTCTTTTCCATCAACTCATACAGAGTGCACGTAACCGAGTTCGTACATGTGGTGTAGAATGAGACTCCGCTTGACGTCAGACTCCTGACCACACAGATTCAGATTCTTGAATCACACTGATTCAGCGACACCCGCATGACGGCTTGATTTGAAGAAACAACATCCAACACCCTTTTCGTCCCCGGCGTTAGCCCGCATTATTCATGGACGATTCGTCGCGAAATAATATGAAATCGCGTTGCTCGTGAAGCGCATCTCATATCTCACAAACAAAAACTCCTGATGTGAAAATGCTCTTTCCGTCCTGCGCTTCACACTTCACGAGATACGAGCGACGAAGAACGCAGCAGCGGATCGGCGATTGCAGCAGAAGCGCTCATAAACAATGCGGGCTAGAAACCTGCCTGATGTTTGGGTTTCCACAAGGCGGCGTCGAGGATGGAC
>JABMDG010000086.1:0-7045 GCA_015904045.1 Nitrospira sp. | reverse complement strand
ACCGGATGAAGACGGTGAGCCTGGGTGAAGAAGGCGTGCTCTGCGTCGACGACAGCGCTCTGTGTCGAAACATGAATCGCCGCGTCCATCTTGAAATCAGAAAGATCGGCCAGGAACACATGGCGGCTCCCGCCGTCGCCGCCGGTTCGTCAGAGCTCTCAGACGTAAGCACCGATTCCTCAACGAAATCCGAAGCAACCGGCCTCTCAACCGACAATCTCCTGCCGCTGAACTCAGAGCCGACTCCAGGCAGTTAACCCACGGTAGGGACCAACCCCTGGGAAAGATGCAATCTCTTTCCCAGGGGCCGCTCACACGACCATGGGCGGACCTGACACCTATGATTCATTTGCGACAAGAACGGTAGAGCGAGTATGGGAGGAGTCGCTAATTGGAAAATTTCCGGCCGGCGTTCTTTGCCGCATTCCAGTTCCACGGCGGCACAGGATTGGGGTCCGCCCAGAGACCTTTATGGGCCGCTCTGGCCAGATCTTCCATGTCCTTGAGACCCTGCCCATCGGATGATTGGGGTCGCGACCAGGCAAGTCCCTCGTTCAGCAATTCATGGGCGATATTCCGTCCGTCGATAAGCAGCACCTCGGCGATCTTTCGCCCCTGCCGATCTTGTTTCAGCGCCCGAATCACCACGTCACGGTTCCCCACGTACGCAGCTGCAACCCGTCGTGCCTGTTTTCCAAAGGGCTGTTTAAGTTCAGGACAATCGATATCTTTCAGATAGATCGTCTCTTTTCGCCCATCGTAATGGATCGTGAACCGATCGCCCTCATGCACCGTGACGACTTTCGCGGTGAAGTCGGCCCACGCCAAAACAGGCCAGGCAGTGGCCACCACCGCGAGAACAATCCCTGTCATGATAAGACGTATCGGCATAGGCTGTATGCTACCCTCGACCGGTCATCCGGCCAATCAATTCTCGATTTTTCGCCGTATGCCCTTATGGCGAGTATTACGGCTTCTACGGCAAGAGCAAGAGTAGGTGCATCACCACCCCGGTCATCAACGATTTGGCATGGATCGAGACAACATTCGCCATAAGAAGCGGATGTGTGGTATTCTCAGACGGGTTGACGGTTACAACCCCATCCCTCGCGCCTCCTTCGAGCGTGTCAGGTTTCGCGCGATCGGCGCTCTCATTCCAGAGCCCGTCCACAGGGTTGTGTATCACGCGGTTTGTGGAGAGGGCTTCGACCACACGGGCAATGAACACCGGTACCGTCCTCACTGGCCTATTGCCGGCGGGAAATTTCCCGCTCCGGCCTGTTCGTCGCATACATTCCAGGGACTATGCTCACCGCTCTGGGACGAAAGGTATTTCAATGGGACGACTCAATCTAGAACGACTGATGACATTTGCGGACGGATCCTACCTGGCCATCAGCACCGAGTGCTCAAAGCAGGGTGAATTCTCCTGCACGGTCTACAGCGCCCTCGAGACAGACGATCGTACGGCCTTCCGTGTCGTTGCGAGTCATCTCTTTTCTGCGGCTACCTGTCTGATCGCTCAAGAGCACGCTTACGGCTGGGCGTTGCGCTTTTACCCGCGCGCCGCCGAACTGATGAAAAAACCGCCGTACTTGATCTGGCATGGTCCGCAATCGACAACCGTCCAGTGATTCCCAGTGGATACTCGCCGGTCTTGCAATGTCATCGCACAATGAAAAACAAGAACACAGAAGTTCAACAACAGTCACACTGCTATATGCGCACAGGAGGCTTATATGAGTTCAACTAACGCTCCCAAACCAGCGGCCGAATCGAAATGGGTGCGAATTCCAAATGGCACGAAGGTGCGTCACCGACGCGACGCCTACGAAGGTTATATCGATGGTCTGACCGAGATTGTCGAAGGACCGGAACGTAATCCGGACGGAAAGACGCAGTACCGAGTGAATATCGGAGGCGGAATCAGACAACTCGTCTCGGAAGAGCACCTCAATATCCTCCTGGATCAGGAAGACCTGGCCCCCCAAATACTACGGCTTGGGTCCCATGTCCATCGGCTTCGGCGCTTGTGGAGGAGCATCAGCTGGAGGCTCTGCCTTCTTCACCTGAGCTTGTGGCTTGGGATTATTCCCTTTGGCCATTGGATGAATCCTGACGACTGCTCCCTGCCCTGGTGGTGGAGAACAAAGCGGCTGCTGCGCATTGCCAAATTGCTCCCGCGCCGCACGGATGACTTCACCGCGCGCGTACGTGCAGAGTTCACCGGCCACGACCGTTCCATCCCGGTCAGCATCGGCCAAGCCCTGCAGGCCCCTCAGTATGTAATAGGTAAACAGCCCGTGCTTGCCCTGCTCGTAGGCATGCGCTTCCTGAAGGTTTCTATTGCCCACCATCCACATGACGTCGTCTCTGTCGTCCTCCGCGCCGTCTCCCCAATCGGCTTGCGGAGTGGTGCCGGGGTCCGCGCCGGGCGATGGATCCAGCGACACCTCGAACATCATGATAGCCCGTTGAATCGGCAACCGGGCCAGCACTTCTTGTATATGCCGAACAGGGTACAGGCGATTCGGCGACGCGATGGTTCCGTCATACGGCACCAGCGAGACCGCCCCGCTTATGCCATCCACCAACGCGCGTCCTGCGAAATACACGTACACAACGGTCTCGGCATCCACTCGCTTGGGAAGCCACTCGTCGAATGTTTCCGCGAGATCCGCCTTCAATGCAAATTTATCGACTAACACATGAACGCGGTCGCCCGGAATCCCTCCGATCGCGCGCAAATACCCGGCCGTGACTTCCGCATCACGATCCGCATATTTGACTGTCGGCACCCGCTCGTCTCTAAATCGTCCGACACCGATCGCGATGACGACCGTCCTTGTCTGCTTGGATGCCGCCAACGGCTTCGGGAGGCGATCCACATCCGGCACGATCGCGCCGGAATCTGCCTTCTCCGGCTTGACATGGAAGATAAACTTTTTAGCCGAGGGAAGTGATGCCAGCGGTGTCATGCTGCGTACACTCAACACCAATTCTCCCTGCGTCGCTTCCTTCAAATCCACCACCCGATTCGTGATCGATGTACGCTTGATTTCTCCCGGCTGCACATCGCCGATCTCCACCGATGGTGGGAAATGCTCCTTCAAAGCGCCTTCTCCCCCGATGAGAACTTCGACGCCCTGTGCCTCTCCCTGCCCCTCATTCTTGACTTCGACTTCGATGGTGAGGGACTCGTCCTGCTGGAGCATATGATCCTGGCTTTCATCCCGCACAATGGCATGGAAGGTCAGCATCGTGGCAGTGAGCCCACTGCTCGAAGCAGAGAGTCCGGCCGCCGGCACTAGCTTACTGGCCGGGCCCCCTCCGGCCACGGAGGCCACCGAAGACGTACCAGCCTGTTGCGTTGACAGCGATGCAGCTGCGGGAATGCGGGTCTTTTGCTGTTCAGCATATTCTCGAACCCGGACGGATTCTGCGAACTGCTTGGCCAAGCCTTCGGTGACGGCGTCGACGGCCTCCTGGACAACCGGCTCCAATCCCTTTACCTCACAAGACTGGTCTGTCACGGTGACTTCCCCGCGGCCGACGCTTTGCAGTTTCTTTGCGAAAAGGGTCTTGCCGTCCTCTGCAAGAAATACCATCTCGGCCCCAAGTGTCACCGACACCGGGTAAGCGCCTTGGATGTGCCGGGGAATGACGAGGTCGATATGTTTCAATCCCAACCCGACTTCAATCACCCCGGCAGCAGTCACTCGCTGTTCGAGGCCGAACTGGGGAGTCACACCGTGAAAGACTCGGTTGAGTTTCTTGGGCACGGCTTCCACAAGCGGATCGGCAACTGAAAACACAGCCGGTTGGCCGCAGGCATCTTTGTAGGGAATCACTGCCGTGCTGATACTGGGGGAAAGCCAGAGCGATGGCGTGAGCGGAATCGCCGCCGTATCGCTGTCGGATGATCCTCCGCTACGCTTGGATCCGATACAGCCGGCACACAGCACTGCGAGCGCCACCACGACGCCAAACGCAGCCTGTCGACGGATTCCCGAATGCCGAATGCTCACAAGATTCGCTCCTGGAGATGCTGGTTATACCGAAATCTCGCACGCCATACAATCACCGGAAATTGACAAGCTCCACACCCTGCGCTAACGTCTGGCCCATGTCGACAACATCCGCGCCGTCCGCATCGACGCTCCCCGGTATTCCCTGGTCTGCGCTCGCGCGGCTGATTCGCTTGTATAATCAGACCGGCACGTATCTCCTGCTGCTGCCGACCTTATGGGCTCTAGTCCTGGCGGCTCAAGGATTTCCGCCGTTGTCTCTCTCCGTGGTCTTTATTCTGGGATCGTTTCTGATGCGAAGCGCAGGGGTTATTCTCAACGACTTAGCCGATCAATCCTTTGACCGGGAAGTCGATAGAACCAAAACCCGCCCGCTCGCCTCGGGCGAATTACCCAGACGCCAAGCGTTCATGCTTCTCTTCCTTCTGCTGTTCTTATCCGGGAATCTCTTGTGGTTCCTCGACCCGGTTGTGCTATGGCTCGCCCCATGGGCTCTCTTGCTGGCAGTCCTTTACCCATTCTGCAAACGATGGATTCAGATACCACAAGCGGTCCTGGGTCTCGCCTTTGGCTGGGGAACGATCATGGCTTGGGCAGCCGTGCGTGGACAGCTCGACGGACCGGCCTGGTGTCTGTTCGGAGCAACTGCGGCCTGGGCGGTTGCGTACGATACGATCTACGCGATCCAGGATCAAGACGATGATCGCCGTATCGGAGTCAAATCCTCGGCCCTGCTCTTTGGGCCATTCATCTATCTGGGAGTCGGAGCAGCTCTCAGTATCATGCTGCTCCTGCTCTGTACCGCAGGATGGCTAGCCGGAATCGGCTGGCCTTACTATGCCACATTGACGGGTTTGGCGCTGTTCTTTTTGGCCCAAATCGGGCAATTGCGAAGACCGATCGTCCCTTCCCAAGCATTCAGGATGTTCCGCACCCACGTCTGGGTTGGGGCTACAGTGCTGATCGGTCTACTGGCAGGCTTGCTGAACTAACACCCTCATCGCCTTGTGAGTATTCTTGTTTGCCCTGCGGGTCATGTAGCAACCCGTGAACAACCCAAAAACTCTTCACACGCGTGCGTGACGCCTATTCGCTTGGCTTCCCCGGAACAGCCTCGGCCTTTGCCCCCCGCAAGGTATCGACATACAGGGTGACGGCCTTGGCGTCCGCATCGCTGAGCCCCAACGCCGGCATGCGCGTGTGGGCATCCATCGCCTGCGGATTCTTCAGCCACCGATAGACCCACGTCGAATTCAGGCGGAATCCCGCCCGGTCCAGGGCCGGACCGATCTTGCCACCCTCGCCACCAACATTGTGACAGGCGTTGCAGCCATATTTATTTTCATAGAGCCGCTTCCCACGCTCAACCAATTGAGCGACTTGCGCCGGAGGAGTCTTCAAATCAGGCCTGGGTACGCTCACGCCTTTGCCGGGTCTCGTTGAAAAATTATTCACCGCGACTTGCGCCGCATCCAGTTCTTTCTTGGCTTGCCCCATGGCGGCCTGTTCGTCCGCATAGGCGGATTCATCCACGTCCACGTCTTTCTTCAATGCCTCGCTTTTCCTCTCCGCTTCCTCGCTGGCTTGCTTTTCCGCCGCCTCATAGGCTTTCGTCGCCTGTTCAAACTTAACCTGCGCAGCCTTCAGCGCTTCCTCAAGAGAGGCCTTGCGCCCGGCGACGTTGAATTCCATCTTCATTCCATGGAGGGTGCGCACATACCCGACGATTGCCCACAATTCATCCTCGGACAGCGTATATTTAAATGTCGGCATCGTGGGCACCGCGAAATCGTCGTCGCCAATTTCATCTCCGCCTTCTTCGCTGGTGTCCAGCATGTCGCGCGAGATGGTGGCGAAGAGCTCCTCGTCCTTGAAGGTGCTCATCTCTCCCTTATTTGAGAGATCCTTCGGCTTCGGGTCGGGCATAGATGACCAGTTAAACCCCTCGTTCTGCTTGCCACTCTCGCCATGACAGTCGCTGCAGTAGTGCACATAGAGTTCGTGCCCGCGCTTCTCCTGCTCGTTCGCGCACCCGCCGGCGACTAAAGCCAAGCCCCCCACCACACCAACCGCCAATCCAATGATACCGAGCCTTGCCGCCTTCATACTCACTGCCCTTTCTTGAGTTTTCGGATCAGGACAAATTGAAATCCCAGGGCCAATGTAACGGCGATCGCCGCATACATATAGCCGGAATAGTCCGGCGGCGCATCGGCTCGGAAATACCACCAGGAAGAGACGGCTTTCTGAGAGCCTTTTTCAACCAGCTCCCCAGCACCATCCTTTCGACCATCCCATACGGCAAAGGCGACATTGATGAAATTGCCCGGCGTAATTTGAACATCCTCGTCGGGATGGCCGGTCGAGAGATTACGGGTGAAGACGATTTTCCAGGTCCCGTTGGCATATGCGCCTTTGGCTTTTACATCTTGATGCTCTTGCGCCTTCAATGTGCCGAAGCCCTTGGCCGTCATATCAACGGCCTGGTCTGTCTTATGTTTCCAAAACCAAATATTGACCGGGCCGCCTTCAACCTGGAGCATCGGCTGCCCATGGGCAAAGTGCGCCTTCTTGTCCCCCACCATAAATTCGAGAGCGGCTCCATCGTCAGGGTCCTGAGTGGGGTCGCGATATTCCAGGAGAAACACGACTTGTTTCCCGTCATGCATGGCGCGTACGATTACGTCCTGAACGGTTACTTCCTGAATACGGTTCGGCCAATGCACTTGCGGCGACATCGGAAATGTCGCAGGCGCCGCAGTACTCCACGCGGCAGCATTCGGATCGTCGACAGGTAACCCCCCCGTCACGATGGCTGCCCGCACGGCCACGCTCTCTTGTGCGAAGCTCAGCGAGGCCCCTCCGATAATCATGGCTGCGATTGCAGCCGACCCACCTCGCAGAACCCGCTTCATCACCAGATTCGCCGGTTTCATGCTGGCCTCGTTCTCCATATGCAACTAGATCCGTTCACGCTGTTCCTCCCCGCTACTCCCATGTTCTTGGGGATTGATGCG
>JABMDG010000085.1:22863-27341 GCA_015904045.1 Nitrospira sp. | reverse complement strand
GCGGCACGCCGGACATCATCGTGGAAACGGGTGTTCCCGCCGTCGATGATGGTGTCACCGGGTTGCAGGAGCGCTGCAACAGCCTGCACGGTTTCTTCCGTCGGCGCGCCGGACGGCACCATGACCCAGACCGCGCGCGGCGCACTCAGCTTGCCGACCAGATCGGCGAGCGACGAGGCTCCGGTGCAGCCCTGAGCGTCTGCCTGTTTGATAAGATCCGCCGACCGATCGAAGGCGACGATGCGATGTTGGTCGCGCCGCAGGCGGGTGACCATATTCATACCCATTTTCCCGAGACCGATGAATCCCAGCTCCATAACTACTCCTTGGTGTGTGTGTCGATGTAGTGGAGGCATGCCGACCCATCCATGCACATGGGCCGGCCGGCGTCCCTATTATAGTGTTGCGTACAAGCCCGGCCGGAGGCCGGATGTATTCGAACCCGTCAGTCAATGCGGGCGGGGTTCGGAACGTCTTTAAATAGGAGATCGGCAAATTGCCGGCCAAAGTTAAGCCGGTCGGCCAGAGTGGATGCGGTCAGGAACTGCCCGGCAATGTCCGCGAGTGCCGGTTCCCGGGAAAACATGAACCGATGGATATCTACCGGCGCGGTCATCCAAAAACCTCTTAGCCGGAAAAATGCCAGGATGCAGTCCTCATAGAACAGGGTCAGCAGGTAGTGCGCGGTTCCCGGTTTGTCCGTGAGATCCTGCGCTTTTCCCAGCCAGTGCAAGCACGAGGCTTTCATACGGATTTGTTCATTGATTGTAGCCTGTGGAGGGCCTTGGCGAAAGCGGTGGTGGGCCTTCTCGAGCAACTGGGCGCAGATCCCTTCGTGGTCGAACAGGATGCGTCCTTTCTTGAGCAGCGACGGCAGTCTGAGTGAATGGGGGAGCTCTTCTTCAACGGCCTGATATCCGTGGTACCGGATATCGGCGAGACGGTCGCCGATTCGAAGGATTTCATGGCCGTCGGCGTCCCCTTTGACCAGCGCAATCAGGTCGATATCGCTATGGGGAGTGATGGCTCGTCTCGCTCCCGATCCGACCAGGATGATGCCGACAAGATCGCCGCCACGCCGGCCCTTGATATGCCGCAAGGCGACCTCCAGGCTGTCTTCGAACCCGGGAGGATGGGGCGTCTCAGGTTGTTCCGGCGGTTCCGGGACAGCCAGCAGTTCGGCGTTGAGTTCCTCTCGGGTCGGAATGTTCGTGGCAGTCGTTGCGTCCATTAGGAGACCTGCGCCTGTTGAATGCGGATGGGGAGATCGGTGAGCCATTGATCAAAAGATTGCCCGGCATCCACGATGATTTCGAGTTTGCCGTTGGCCAGGCGGCGGACGGCACCAGGGTGCTCCGGAGACAGGGGAATTTCCACCCATTCCCGATTTAATCCGAGGGCGTCGGTTACTTCAAGAATTCTACTGATTTGCTGAAACGACACGGCTTGCGAAGTCATGGGTTGTTCCTTCCGATACGTCGCAGGTATTCTAGGTGCCGTTCAAAGTGGTGTCAATGAAAAGGGTTACGGTGTGAGGACGCGCATAAAGACCGCGCCGGCTTCGTCGATCTGTTTGGCAGAGACATTCAGATGGGTGACGGCCCTGTAGCTCAGTCCCCCGATCGGATTGATGAGCACGCCCTGCTCTTTCAAGGCGGCGACGATCTCGGCCGGAGTGCGTCGCTGGTCGGTCACGTCGAAAATCACAATGTTGGTTTCCACATGCTGCGGCGCGATCTGGACCGACGGAATTTGTTGAAGCAGCCGGGCCAGTTTTTTGGCATGGCTGTGATCGTCCGTCAAACGCGCCACATGGTGTTCCAGCGCATAGATGCCGGCGGCGGCGAGGATGCCCGCTTGGCGCATGGCCCCTCCGTACATCCGGCGAAAACGGCGGGCTCGGTCGATGAGCTGCCGATCGCTGGAGATCAGCAAGGATCCGACGGGCGCGCCGAGACCCTTCGAGAGGCACAGCGAGACCGTTTCAAAGTGTTGGGCGTAGGACGCCGGCGGGAGTGTCGTGGCGGCGACGGCGTTCATCAGCCTGGCGCCGTCGAGATGCATCGGAATGTTATGCTTGGCGGCAAGGGCTCGGATTTTTTCGATTGTCGCAAGCGGGTAGATAGAGCCGCCCCCGGCATTGTGCGTGTTTTCAAGGCAGATAAGGGCGGTGGAGATGCTGTGCGGATCAGTCGGTCTGATGGCGGCCTCGACCTGTTCCGCGCTCATGATCCCGCGCTCGCCCGGTACCCAATGCAGTTGCACGCCTGCCAGGGCTCCGGCGGCGCCCTGTTCGTAGCGGACAATGTGGCTTTTGCTCTCGACGATGACTTCCTGCCCCGGCTGGGTATGTGATCGGATGGCGAGTTGGTTCGCCATCGTTCCGGAAGGGACGAACAGCGCGAACCGTTTGCTGAGCAGCGCCGCCGCCATTTCCTGGAGCCGGTTGACGGTGGGATCTTCCCCGTATACATCGTCGCCCACCTCGGCGCGGGCCATGGCTTTTCTCATGCCGTCGGTGGGGACCGTCACGGTATCGCTGCGCAGGTCGATCATTCGCTGCCTTTCATCTCATATCCTCGCGCCGCATTCTAGCAAATTTTCTCCAGGCAGGCGCAAGGACACCTGCTACACTGCGGCCTATGGCTGAAGCAGATCATCGGATATTGGCTCGATGGGGCGATTTCTTTGGAGCTAAGCGGGAAGAACTCGTCCCGTTGGCCTGGGCATTCGCCTATTTTTTCTGCCTGCTCTGCGGCTACTCCATTCTTCGTCCGGTTCGCGACGAAATGGCCATCGAAGGCGGTATCAAGAATCTCCCCTGGATGATGACCGGAACGTTTCTCACCATGCTGGCCGCGACGCCCCTGTTCGGTTGGCTCTCTGCGCGATGCTCCCGCTATCGACTGCTGCTGACCGTCTATATTTTCTTTATCACTAATCTGTTGCTCTTCTATGTCTTGATGGCCGGTCATGTACATCCGGAGTGGGTAGCCCGAGGATTTTTTGTCTGGCTGTCGGTGTTCAACTTGTTCGTCGTGTCGGTCTTCTGGAGTTTCATGGACGACCTCTTTACGCCGGAGCAGGGAGCCAGGCTGTTCGGGGTCATTGCCGCGGGAGGGAGTAGCGGCGCGTTGATCGGTCCGCTCCTCACGACGGGCCTGACGTTTGTGTTCCCGGTAGCGGTGCTCATGCTGGCTTCTGCGGCGTTTCTGGTGCTGTGTTTGGAATGCGTGTCCCGGCTTGAGCGATGGGGACGTGAACG
Organism: Nitrospira sp.; assembly: GCA_015904045.1. The sequence continues at coordinate 24,076 of JABMDG010000085.1, read as the reverse complement.
GTCCGAGCGCCATCAGCCTCACTCCGGAGATCCTCTGAAGGGAAGCTTCCTGGCGGGTGTGCGTCTGACATTTGCCTCACCGTATTTGCTGGGAATTTGCGGCTACCTGGTGATTCTCACCATGACGGCCACGTTTCTCTATTTCGAGCAGACCCGCCTGGTTGCAGAATATCTCGACCAGCCGGAAGCCAGGACGCGCCTCTTTTCCGGACTCGATTTCGCGACGAACCTTCTAACGTGGGTGACTCAGCTCTTCATCACCAATCGGGTGATCGGCCGGTTTGGTTTGGTGGCGGGCTTGCTGTTTCTCCCGGCGATCAGCGTGGTGGGATTTCTGAGCATCGCCCTGTGGCCGACGCTGGCGGTCTATGTCGCCTTCTCGGTCCTACGAAGGGTAGGGGAGTACGCGCTATCCAAACCGTCGCGCGAAGTGTTGTTTACTGTCGTCAGCCGTGAAGAAAAGTACAAAGCCAAGAACTTCATCGACACGGCGATCTCACGCGGCGGCGATGCATCCACAGCCTGGCTGATCACCGGGGTGAAAGCGTTCGGGGCCACGACCGCCCACATTGCCTGGGCGTTGGTGCCGTTAATGTTCGTCTGGGCCTGGCTCGCCCATATCCTTGCCCGCCAGAAGGAGCGGATGCCCTGAATTTGGAGCATATTTTATTATTGGATGCATTGGATTCGTAGCTGCGTACTTGGGGGATGCACAAGACCAGATCTTGCCACTCCTACTGCGGACTCATGATGACTCTGATGGAGTGGGATGGATGCCTCACGCGGACGCGGGGAATGGCGTCAGTCCCACGGATCCCTGGACCTGCTCCGAATCGCGTCGCCTTTACTGCCTCAAAAATCGCGTGCTATAGTCGCCGCGCCGCTACGAAGGATAGCTGTTCATCAAATGAGAGTGAATGGAGAGCGATGTCAATCCAGGAAGTGCCCGTTAAGCTGTATCTGGACAAACTGTTGAAAGACTGCCGGAGCGTGGCGAGGCGGTTGGCGCTGGTGTCGGGGCCATCCAAGGAGCGCGCGTTGCGGGCGATGGCGGATCGATTGGCGGCCGACGAAGAGGTGATTTTGGCGGCCAATACGAAGGACGTCGACGCAGTCGGGAAGTCGCACGAGGCCGATGTTAAAAAGGATCGGATGAAAGCGTCCGTCGCGCGTGTACGGATGACGACCGACTCGATTAAGGAGATGGTCGAGC
>JABMDG010000085.1:8895-22763 GCA_015904045.1 Nitrospira sp. | reverse complement strand
CGATTGAACGAGCGCTGCGTGAGGCGGTTGAAAAGAGCGGTGTGCCCGTGGGCGCATGGATTCTCATCGACCGTCCGGAGAAGGAAGTCGCCATGGAGCTGATGCGTTCGGGAAAAAGCCTCGACGCGATCATTCCACGAGGCGGGGCCGGTCTCCGCAAAACGGTTATGGAGCAGGCCAAGATGCCGGTGTTGTGTCATGACGGCGGGCTCACCCAGCTGTATGTGGATGATGAGACGGATATTCCCCTGGCTCAGAATGTCGTGATCAATTCCAAGGTGCAGTCGTCCGAAGCAGCCAACTCCCTCGACACCTTGCTCGTACAGCAAGTCATCGGACGGCAGTTTTTGCCTCCACTGATCAATCGGTTGCTGGATCAATTCAAGATCGAAGTGCGCGGATGTCCCAAGACAATCGCCCTGATGGGGCAAATGGCGATGACGGGCCATACGGCGATCGTGCCGGCGACGGAGGCCGATTGGCGCACACAGTTCCAGGGACCTGTCTTAGCCGTGAAAATGGTGGAAGGGCTGGATGAGGCGCTGGCCCACATCGCGGAGTATGGCCCATGCCTCACCGCCGTCATTACGACGACCCGGTATGAATCGGCCATGCGCTTCACCCGCGAGGCCGATGCCGGAGCCGTTTTCGTCAATGCCTCGTCGCGACTGAATGCGGCGGACAGTTATGGCATGGGGGCCGATATCGGCCTGAGCGGGGCGCGGCTGCATGCCAAGGGCCCGATTGGATTGGAACAGTTGACGTGCGAGAAGTACGTCGGATTTGGGTCGGGACAGTTGCGACTGCCACACCCGGTGCCGGAGACGTATTTTGACGCCATTATGCTCAAGAGACCGTGACCCGTCGTTCGTGAAGCGTATTTCGTATCTCGTATCTCGCAAGCTAAGAAGCAGCCCCACTCTTCTTATCCTGTCTTCTTATCCTGCGCTTCACGCTTCACGAGATACGAGCGACAAGCTGTACGCCACATGCTCCCCTCTTCAGATGAGATACGAGCGGCCCTGCACGAGCATCTGGCCTGGTGGGGGCTTACACGATTCACCACCGACCGCGAGTATTTCTCCTGGCAACAGCAGCAGCTGTCCCCTGCGGATCTGAATCAGCTCCTTGCGCAGGCTGACCGGAAACGGAGTGGCGATTCCCGCAACGACATATCATTCTACGACCTGACCGCCCAACCGGCCGTTCTTCCCGTTCTGTACAGCCAGCGATACGACTACTACCACACGGTTGGATTGCGGGTGATGGCTCGCATCGGTAGTGCCACGCGTGTCCTCGATTTCGGCTGCGGAGTCGGCATTCTTACGACGTTCTATGCCCGCCAATTTCCCGACCGGCAATTCGTCGGCCTCGATCGCTCGGCCGTATCCCTCGCTGTCGCCGAGAAGAAAGCAAGAGAGTTGGGATTGGCCAACGTCTGCTTCGATTGTGTGGATGCAGAGACGGGGCCGTTGTCGGGTCGGAACGATCTGATCATCGCCACCCATGCGCTGCTGCAGGCCGAACAAGATCCGGGCATCCCCAGCGAGAGCTGGCGGACGTTCATGCGGGCTCACGATGCGGGTCGGCAAGCATTGTTTGAGCAGCGCACCGGACTCGGCCCGAGACTGAACCGGCTGAGCGCCCTGCTTGGTCTGAACGGTCGGATGATCGTCTGCGAAAAAACGAGGCAATTGGCCAGGCGGGTGCCCTTTCAGCGGGCGCTGGCGGAGAGGGGGTTGCGGTTGGTTGAACCGCCTGAATTGATCCGCTATCAGTCGGTTGAAGAAGTGACGGACGATGGGCCTCTGTACCATATGCAGAAGGGAGGCGCGGTATTGTTGGATTGGAACGAAACAACAGATCTTGATGACAGCGTACTGTTCGACCCCTCCAATCTGCTAAGGCAGTCTCGCGATCCCGATGCTCCGCTGTACGAAAATCACAAACCATCCGCACAGGGCGCTTGGGAACGGCTCAATGATCGCCGGGTCATTCAAGAAACAACTCGTCAGGAGCCGGACGGCCGCCAGCTGCATATCGAACTCGGCAGATCCGAAGGCCTGGTCTATCTCTACTGCGCCAATACGTTCGACCAACGGCAGTTGGTCATTGTTGAGCCGACTCGAGCAGCCATGCTCGACTCCTATTATCAAGAAATCACTGGGAGTATGGCATGAGCGGAATTGAATCGGGACGGCTCGGGTTATGCATGTCTGCGTTGAAAGAAAAGAACTTAATTCTCCGTTGACAGAGGCCGATAAAGAGGAGTAAGGAAGCAAATAGATAGACGGCCCTTTGGTCCATACGAACAAAGTAAGCCGCGTCCGGATAGTCCTCCAATTGAATGTCGAAACCAGGAGGAGGGGAATATGGACGACCTTAGTCCACCGGATCAGGCAGGCCCGCCGAGCCACGGGCGGGTTTCTTGCCAGCCACGCTAGCCGGTTCTCCATCGGCTGTCGCTTTCCCGCGTGCGGGATTATTCTGATTGAAGAGCCTCTGTGGAGAGCCTAGACGGGCGTGAGGAACACAAGCCCCTGGGATCATACTGATTTCCCCTGGTGAGCGGCTCATCCCCCGTTCCTTGTGCGGGTCTCTACAACCAGATAAAGACACGCTCGGCGTCCTAAGCGCCTACGGGCAGGCGGTCTGTGATGTGCAGATCGCCTGCGGCGTGTTTCCCCCTCGAATGCGCGAGAGGTGAGCAAAGCTGAGAAGCCCTGTGGTGTCCTGTCAGGTGGGTGACGTGCATGCCATGCAGGCGAGGAGGCATCGTGTCAATCGGGCATGCGATCCAAACGAAAGGAGCAACCATGGATAGTACCCTATTGATGTTTACCCTTGTCATGCTTTCGATTTTGGTCGGCGGGATCGTTGTGTACAAGAAAACCCAGTGAACCGCTGGGCGTGGGGGTTCTGGTGAGCGATTGGGGTTGTGAGATCATTTATCCGAAATGCGTCGGGAGACGCAGGGGTAACTTGCGCCTCCCGACCCGCTCGTATGGACCTTGTAATTCCCTTCGCGAGAACAATGAGCGCGCGAGAGTGGCTCTCGTGAAGGGGGCGCTCATCGACTTATTGGCCGGTTCGCGTTAACTCGCGACGAACTTGAGCGCGATGCCGTTAATACAGTAGCGCAGGCCGGTAGGGGGCGGATCATCGTCGAAGACATGGCCCTGATGGCCGTTGCAACGGGCGCAGTGGACTTCGATGCGGGTCATGAAGAACTTCGAGTCGGTTCGCGTCTCGATCACTTTGGGATCGATCGGCTGCCAGAAGCTAGGCCACCCGGTTCCGCTGTCGAACTTGTGCTCCGAAGAAAACAGCGGCAGGTCGCATCCAGCACAGTGATAGATGCCCGCCAAGTGGTTCTCGTGGAGCGGGTTCATAAAGGCCCGTTCCGTTTCTTCGTGCCGTAGTACTCGGTAGGCCAATAGCGGCAAGCACTGTTTCCATTCCGCGTCGGTCTTCGTCACCTTCGCGATTGGCCCGCTCTCAATTTTGGCAGACATAAGCAACCCCTCCCTCCGTAATATGAGTCAACGGCCCATCTTTTGAATCGTGCAGACTATTCATATATCCGCCCTTGGGGAAGCGCAAGGTGAAGTTGTGGGAGTGTGTGGAACAGGTCAGTCGCCGATCCATCTCCAGAGACAGGGCGTAAGCAAATACGCCGCGGCAGAGACCAGCACCCCGATCACTACGCCGAAAAGTCCAGCCACGTAGAGCCCGGCAAACGGCGCCATAAACACGATCAGAATCATGAACAGGGCCAGCGACCGATGGCCTTCGTAGAAGGCGCGGCGGGCTTCGGCCGAGAAGGACGTGGCGGAGTCGGAGCGATCAGACATGCCCGGAGTATAGACGAAACTCACCGTCCTGTCTGTCACGGCAGTCCCGATGAGGAGCGACCTTGTATGTGGATGGTGTCGAGATTGCCGGGCTCAATCGATAGCGTCGTCTTGCCGGTTGTCGATCGGAGATCGTGTGAATGACTTCCAACCCCTTAGCGTTCCCTCGTCGATTTTCGTACCTGCGTTCTCCAGGAGGGGAAAAAGGCCGGCGTCACCCCCGCATAAAGATCATAGGCCTCACCGAATTGTGCACGGGCTTCTGCCTCCTCTGAGTGAGCAAGCTGGACGTACAATCCCACGAGCATAGGGAACATGACCAGGGTCGGAATGGTCGGCCACTGGAGAAGAAAGCCCAGCATGATCACGATAAAGGCGGTGTACTGCGGATGTCTCATCCAGGCATAGGGTCCGGTCGTGGCCAAAGTCTTGGCCCGTTGCGCCCGATACAAGACGCGCCAGGAGGCTGCCAGCAGCATCAGTCCCGCGAAGACCAGCACCTCGCTCACAATATGCAGAGGATCAGAATGTGCCGGCCCTGGCCTGCCCAGCAGGGTGTGCCAGAAGTGGCCGGTGTCGTGCGCAAACGGGTCGACTTCGGGATAATGGCTGGCGAGCCATCCTGAGAGCAAATAGATGCTCAAGGGAAATCCATACATCTCCGCAAACAGGGCGACGATAAACGCGGAGAAGGCGCCGAGCGATCGCCAATCGCGCGTGGTCCGCGGGCGCGTGAAGCTCAGCGCGAAGAGGATAAAGAAGACGGAATTGACGAGGACTAACCACCACACCCCATAAGCCGCGCTGTTATCCATAAACAATGCCTTTAACAGTTGGTGGGGGGAAGGGCGATCAAGCCGTTTCCCAAATCCGACACATCAAGCAACTCAAGGGGCTTCTCAGGCGCAAGCCACGTCAACCATCCATCAAGATGGATGATGGCCGCCTGGCAGTCAACTGGCGGTGTCCCGATCATGATTGGATGGCGAAGTCCGCGATGTTGTACGTGCCGTAGCTCCCGTGCCGTGATTGAAAAGTCCTTGAGCCGGCCCGGGTTTCGTGGCCACCAGGCTAAGAGGCCCTCAGCTGTCGCTTGAACTCCGGCGGCCTGAAATATGGCGTTGTGATGAGGGCTTGCTGCTGACGGAAGGAGGGGGCAGCCCCGGTGTTGAGCCGGAGCCTGTCGAGTTTACGGTGCGGTTGAAGTCGCCAGCGGCTCGTCCCGCTCAGATGGCGGTATCGGAGAAGCATCGTGATTGAACGCCGCCGGGAGCACTTCTTCGATGCGCTCGACCAGGATGAACTTGAGTTCATCCCGTACTTCCTGCGGTATGTCTTTCAGATCTTTCTCGTTCGCCTTGGGCAGAATGATCCGCTTGATGCCCGCGCGATGAGCCGCCAGGACCTTTTCCTTGATCCCGCCGACCGGCAGGACCAACCCGCTCAAACTGATTTCTCCGGTCATGGCCGTATCGCTGCGGACGGCTCTTCCTTCGTACGAGGACGCCAGCGCTGTGGCCATGGTGATCCCGGCCGAGGGGCCATCTTTGGGAATGGCCCCTGACGGCACGTGGATATGGACGCCGTTGCGTTTGAAGCGCGAGATGTCCAGTCCCATGCTTTCGGCATGCGACCAGAGGTAGCTTCTCGCCGCGCGCGCCGACTCCTGCATGACGTCGCCCAACTGACCGGTCAGCGTCAGTTCGTGGCTGCCGGGCAAGAGCGTCGTTTCGATATAGAGCACATCGCCGCCCGTAGGAGTCCAGGCGACTGGTCTTCCCGACGCCCGGAGGGCCGACCAGGCAAAGAATCGGCGCCTTGGCCGTCGGGTTCAATTTCAAAACTGCGAGGTGTTCGACGATCCGCTCCTTCACTTCTTTGATGCCGTAGTGATCTTCTTCCAGTACCTGGCGGACGGTGGAAAGATTCAAATGGTCCTCTGAGGCCTTCTTCCACGGCAGCTCAAGAACCAGTTCCAGGTACGTTCTCAGCACCTGATGGTCAGGCGATGATGGCGGCACCTTGGCCAATCGCGCCACTTCACGCTCGACTTCTTTGCGGATATGGTCTGGGAGGTCGGTCTCCTGCACTTGTTTCTTGATCAAGGCGATCTCGCTCTCCTCGCCTTCGCCTTCGCCCAATTCTTGTTGGATCGCTTTCAGCTGTTCGCGCAGGATGTATTCCCGCTGGCTCTTGCTGATCTTCTCCTTGGCTTCGCTGGCAATCTTGTCGCGCAACTGTAAAATTTGAATTTCCTTTGAGAGCGCGGCATAGAGCCCGCGCAAGAGGTCGGCGGTGGAGGACGTCTCCAGCAGTTTTTGCTCTTCGGCGACCGTCAAGTTGACGAGGGAGGCAATCCGGTACGCCAGGGCGACCGGGTCCTCTTCATTGCTCAGGACGACGCTCGTTTCCTGAATGCCCGGAGCCTCGATCAAGCGCGGAAGATCTGAGACGAGTTCTTGGATAGCCCGCCGCAGCGCCTGCACTTCCGGTCCGCTGTCCGAGGGGCGTTCAAGCGGGCGTACTCTGGCAAGAGCATAGGGGGTCGTTTGTTCTTCTTTTAGGAGGACGACGCGCTCGACACCCTGCGCCAGAACATGAATCGAGCCTTCCGATGATTGCCCGATCTGCTTGACGATCGCTTTGGTGCCGATGGTGTACAAATCGGCGAGCGAAGGCTCTTCGGTCTGAGGATCCCGCTGCGCGACGACCACGATCGTCTTGTCCTCCGTCTTCATGGCTGCCTGAACCGCCGCCATGGACCGTTCCCGCCCGATCGTGAGCGGCATCATGACGCCGGGGAACAACACCGTCCGCTTGATAGGGAGCAGAGGCAAGATCGATAACGGGTTGTTATTCACGTGCAAATCATCCTCTCTGGTCGGTCATGGGAAGCTACCTGTAGTTGCGTCACAGGAATGTTGATAGGTCTGTTCTTCAGTAAGTCAAGTGCGGGAGGCAAGCCTCGGTGCTAACCGGTCGAAATCATGCGGGAGCACCGACTGGGAGTGGAAGGCTCACAGCGTGACCTGGTTCGCGGTCGCGCTCCCGCTCCCGTTGGTGCAAAACAACCTGAGGGTGTGCTATTCAATCCAGGCGGTCTTCCAGATTGTGAGCGCATTGCGCGAGCAACAATATACATCATACATCCCAAACATGAACTATTGTAGCCAGTGCGGTGCCCCAGTCATTCAAACGATTCCACCGGGGGACAACCTGCCTCGGCATGTGTGCAGGCAGTGCGAGTCGATTCACTATCATAATCCGAAGATCGTCGCCGGCTGTATCCCGGAATGGGAGGATCAAATTCTCCTCTGCCGCCGCGCAATCGAGCCGCGGCGTGGGCTCTGGACCTTTCCTGCTGGTTTTATGGAAATCGGTGAGAGCACCGAGCAGGCGGCGATCCGTGAGACGAAGGAAGAGGCCCAATCAGATGTAGAGATTACGGCGCTCCATTCCGTGCTCAGTTTGCCTCATATCGGACAGGTGTATCTTGTCTTCCGTGGACGGATGCTCTCGCCGACTTATGAGGCGGGAGCAGAAAGTTTGGACGTGCGTCTGTGTTCTCTTTCCGCGATTCCTTGGGAGCAGATTGCGTTTCCGGTCGTGCGCGAGGCCCTCCGGCGCTATGTCGACGATGTGACGAGCGGCCGATTCCAGCTGCATCTCGCCAGCCTGCCAGACCGTTTTCCGGACTAAGATCCTGTCAATATTCGATATCGGGGGGGCATGCACGATGCGCGGGTTCCGGACCTCTGCATAGTTCGATAGCCTAGAAGGATGGGGCTGATGAGGAGATGATTTCAGGAGGGGAGCGAGATTTTTCCGGCGGATGACGCAAGTTGTGCGACCACGCGGTCGAGTCGTTCTTGTTCAGAGGATGCGAGAGTCAGAAACTCGAACCCAATGCCATGGGTGCCGGTCCATCGGACCGTAGCGTTGCTGATCGTGATCGGCGTAGATTCGCCGGGCGGTTGGATCTGCAATTCGAGCTGCATGCCGGTGAAAGGGCGGATGACGCTCTCAATCCGACAACCCTTCTGGGAGAGATCCTTCACCGATCCCGTGTATCGCAACTTGTCCCTTTGGACAATGGTGCTTGGAATCGTGACGGGGAACCGCTGGTACTTACGGACAACCATGTCACATCCTCGTGTCGGTCACCAATCGCATGGGGCGAGACTGCTTCCCACAACGCGGCGTGCTGCAGATCCAGCTCGGAGGCTGGGTCTTCAAAACAGGCTATTAGCGCGGGACGATCTTGTCAATGAATTCAACAATCTTTGCGGTTGGTTGGCGATCAGCGCTCGCTATCGGATGGAGTTGAGTAATCCAGGAGTTCGATCAGCGGAAAGACTGCCACCATCCATAATAAGGCTGGCGCCAAAGAGGACCGTGAAGATGAAGCGGTCCATAGGCCCACGGGCTGCCAAGGTGAATCCCGAATCCTAGGCCTGGCGGATAGAAGTTCAGATAGGGAGCAAAGGGATAAAAGGTGGGCGAGACATTCACTGTCTGCTGGTCGGACAGCCTTCGTTGTAGGGTGGCTGTCACGACGGTCTGCCGATCTACCTGGTCTTTGAGCCGACTGACAGTCCCTTCCTGAGTGCGAAGTTGACCTTCGAGTTGTGCGATTTTCTCCCGCTGCAATTCAATCAGAGTATTGAGACAGCGGGTTCGGGCGTCGTCTTTATAGGTGGAGCATTCCCAGGGGATCACTGGGGTTTCCGCATGGGATGGGAAAGTGGTCAGGAGCAGCATGAGGGCCAGACTGCCGGCCTGAATTACGGTGTGTGTGAAGGGTCGTCGCACGAAAACCCCTCCGAAGCTGGTTCGAGTCCGCATCGCGTCCACCCTTTCCCCGCTTGCCGTTGAGCATAGCCTACCACGAGAAATTCTCGCTGAACAGATCGTGCGTTTGCTTTTGGAAAAACAGGTCCCTACAATGCCCACGGTTGTGAATGGTGAAGGCATGGCCAGTCGCGCCCTTCCGAAGAAGCCTCGTCTCAGGACACACTCTCACCGATCGGTTACCCTGGATGTATCCGCCAAGCGTCGGTTTCAACAACGTCTCTTGAAGTGGTACCGTGAACATGGCCGCGATCTGCCTTGGCGAAAGACGTCGAACCCGTACCATATCCTTGTGTCCGAGGTGATGTTGCAACAAACTCAGGTGGATCGGGTCATCCCCAAATACCACGAGTTCTTGGAACGGTATCCCAGCTTTAAAGAGTTGGCCGAGGCCCCGGTGGCCGACGTCAAGAAGACCTGGTACCCCCTTGGATACAACGTCAGGCCGGAGCGGCTGCACAGCATCGCCTGCGAAACGGTGGAGCGCTATGGGGGAAAATTGCCCAACGAAGCGGATGAGTTGTTGTCGTTCAAAGGTATCGGCCGGTATACAGCCGGCGCAATCCGCTCCTTCGCCTTCAATGAGGACGCCCCGATTTTGGACACCAACGTGATTCGGGTGTTGCACCGGGTCTTCGTCGCCGAGGGTGATCCCAAGACACAGAAAACGATGTTGTGGGAGATGTCCGAAGCGTTGATCCCCCGCGGGAAAGGATACGACTTCAATCAGGCGATCATGGATTTCGGAGCGATGGTCTGCACCGCTCGCGATCCCTATTGCCTTCTCTGTCCGATGAAGTCGTTGTGCAAGACGTATCCGTTCAGTCCGGCCCCTCGCAGTTAGCCGAGCAGCGCTATGAACGTCATCGAAGTGGCGGCGGGGCTCATTCGGCATAAGGGGCGGTACCTGATTGCACGTCGGAAGCAGGGCGTTCATCTGGCGGGGTTTTGGGAATTTCCTGGGGGCAAGCGGGAGACGGATGAGTCCTTGGTGGAATGTTTACAGCGGGAGTTATTCGAAGAGTTGGGCGTCAGAATCGACTTGCCGATTCCCTACCGGATCGTTCGACACAACTATCCTGAAAAGACCGTGGAACTACATTTCTTTCATTGTGCCATCGAAGAGGGGATGCCGGCACCTGTCGATTGTGCCGAAATTCGATGGGTGTTGCCCGAAGAACTGACGCAGTTCGAGTTTCCACAGGCGGACCACGTCATCATCGAAGCGTTGCAGCGCGACACAATTCGGGAAGGAGCCTAGCGGTGAAAGTCGTGCTCGATATTGAAACTGTCCAGGCGCCCCGCGATGAGTGGGCCCGTCTGGCCGGCAGGACCTTGCTGGATACGGAACATGCTGAGTACGACGAAAGCGGCGATCTCTTCACGGCAGGGGCGGCTGAAGAGCGGCGGCGAGCAGAGGATGAATTGTACGCCAAATCGGCGTTCGACGGCACCTTCAGCCGCATCGTCTGCATCGGGTTGCTGGAGTTTTCCGATCAGATGGAGGCCCGGAGCGCTGTCGCATGGTACGGCTGGGACGAGCGGGAACTGCTCCGCCGCTTTTGGGCGCGTCTTGCACAGGATCGTGCGACGCTGTTCATCACGCACAATGGGTTGGGATTCGACCTCCCCTTTCTCAAGAAGCGGTCGATCATTCACCAAGTGAAGCCGAGTCTGGATATCAACTTGGCGAAGTTTAGGACGGAGCCGGTCTACGACACGATGGCGGTTTGGAGTAACTGGGATACGCGAGGGTGGGTCAAGCTGGACGTACTGGCCCGGGCGTTACAGGTTGAGACAAAGTCTGGGAGTGGCGAGCAGGTGGCTGAGATGTGGGAGAAGGGGCAGGGGCTCGAACTCGCCCGGTATTGCCTGCAAGATACGTATGTCACGTATGCGTGCTATTGCCGTATGAACTTCCGGCAGCCCCTGTCCCGTGAAGTCGTGCTGTTGCAGCCTGAGCTGCTTGACGTCGGTTGAACGATTGGCCGACTTAGCGGGTCGGATAGGCCTCAGCTGGTTTTCGTTTTGGCACCGAACGTTTGGACACGGTGTTGGTTTTGGCTTCCGCCGAACGTTCCCGGAGCTCTTGCTTCATCCATTCAACTTCTTTCTTCAGCATTGCGATCTCGGATTCCTTCATCCGGTTGGCCTCGCGGACCTGCCGAAGTTCGTCCAACTTCTTGAGCAGCAGTTCGTTATTCTTTGTCTCTAGATCCTCCGACTGGCCGGCTGTGGCTGGCGGAGTATTGGCGGCAAACGTTGGAGTGGCTGCCGGAACATCATGCTGTGCGGGCTTCGTTTTCGCGAGCGGAACGGGCAGTATTGCCGGAGCCGGCAGAGATTTCGATTCGGCGGCCGCAACGGGAATGGTCCCAGGCAGGGATGCTTTGGCAAGCGCCTGGGGATCGATGATCATGGCTAGGGTGCCGGGAGTCCAGTCTTCGTTGTAGGCCGGTGCTCGTTCAATACGGGCTACCCCGCTCGGCATGAACCCCGAGATTCTTCGGTTGTTGCCCGGATTGATGGTGAGATGGAGAGAGCCTCGGGAGACATAGAGGGTGCCCGCTGCGGGTTCAGCGCCTGACCCTGCCGATGGAGACACCGTGAAACCGACAATCTGTTCCGGTTTCGCTTGCGATAGGCCTTGGGCTAGCAGGGGAGCAAGAAACTCGGCGTCCTCATCGCTGAAAACTCTCATCGGCTTGCTGCCGCTGGCGGGCATTTTCGGGGACGATTTCGTCGCATCATCGGCGACCACCCCTTTGACTGCAATGAGTAGGGTGGCCTGGTCGACCACGGCCGGGTGGTTCGCTTCAAACGACCAATCGGCGACATCCTTGATATACACCGATCCTCTGGCGCTTTTGTGCACGTTCGACCAGCCATAGAGGGTCGAACATCCAGTTGCCAGGAGGCTGAGGGAAACCAATGCGCCGGCATAGCGGATTGTCTGCGCTCGAAAGAATGTGTGCATGACGGTTCTCCTCATCGGTGTCATTACGGTATCAAGATAGTGGATGGGTAGGAAATCATTTCTGAAATGCTGCAGCCCCGAGTCGTGCCGGTACCGGAATATCTGCCGTGCACGAGTTACCAGATCCCGAGCCCCATCATCACAATGCCCATGGCAAGCCAGCCAATCACGCCGACGGAAATAATCGTTTCGAGCGTGACGCGGGACTCTGAGGCAGGGTTCTTTGAGGCAGGGTTCTTCGGATCGACATTGAGGGGCTTCATAGCTTGAGAACACTCCTTCCGTGTTTATTGAACGTGTACGTATTGAATGTGTGGACAATTCTCAGCAAGGACCATGCCTTTAGGTGGCCCCAGATAATAGTTTTGTCTACAAGGGGAGCATCAGATATCGAAGCTTCAAGGCCTCGAGGAAGCCAGAATCTTGGGACATCCTTATGACTACAGGAAAACAAGCGATGTTGCGTGAGAAATCAGATTGTTAGGATCACCGCATGAAGCGTTTCGCCGATGAATGGCATCATCAGGTACCTGTTTCAGCGAATGATCGAATCACTGATAGGGAAGGTCTGATCGTTGGGAATGGCAGTAGGCTTGGTTTGAAGAGCGCCAAAATATGTCCACAAGGGGTAGATGAACGTGCAGAATTGTTCCGCAGGCCGGTGAGAGGTGGAGAACGTTTGCGGATCATTCCCCGTAAAGGGTAGCGGCGGAAGCCTCGAAGATATGTTTTGTCACCACAGTGCCGGGTTCGAAGGGGTCGGCTCCCTTATCCCAGACCACGGTGATGTTTCCATCCGTTTTCCCCATTCCTTGCGTCGAAGAGCGGGTGGCATCGCCTTCGACCAGGACTTCGACATCCCGCCCGATGTAGCGTCGGTTGCGTTCCAACGTGATACGGCGCTGGAGTTCCACTAATGTCGAGACACGGTTTCCTTTGACCGAATCCGGAACATCATCGGTGAACTTTCTCGCGGCGATCGTGTTCTTTCGCTCAGAATATTTGAAAATGTAAGCCGAATCGAACTGCACCTGCTCGACTATGCGGCGGGTATCGTGAAACTCTTCGTCCGACTCCGAGCAGAATCCGCAGATGATATCCGTGGTGAGCACGATCTCGGGTATGACAGTTCTGATGCGTTCAACCAGGGCCAGATAGTCCTTCGCCGTATAGGTTCGTTCCATCAGGCCGAGGATCCGGTCGCTTCCTGCCTGAAGCGGAAGATGAATGTGTTTGCAGATAGTTGGATGGGTGGCGATGGTGTCGATCAATGCCGGCGGGAAGTCCTTGGGGTGGGGTGAGGTAAACCGAACACGATCGATGCCTGATGTGTCCGCGACCGCCCTGATCAGCTTGGCAAAATCCCAGTCCTCGTGCCGGTAAGAATTGACGTTCTGGCCCAACAGAGTGATTTGCTTGAATCCGCGGGCGGCGGCGTCGCGTGCTTCAGCCAGAACGGCTTCCGGGGGACGGGATCGTTCCCGCCCACGGGTATAAGGAACCACACAAAACGAGCAGAAGTTGTCGCAGCCCCTCATGACGGTGATCCAGGCATTTACCCCGCTATCCCGGTCCGGAAGCACGCCTTCATAGGTTTCATACTCCGACAGGTCGAGCGCAAACCCTTTTTGGTCAAACCCCTGTTCCTGGGTCTCAAGGGCGCGGGAGAGTAGCCTGGGTAGCTGCCGGTAGGTGTCCGGTCCGGCGAGGATATCAACGAGCGGCTCTTTTTCTGCCAGCTCGTTTTTCAAATTCTGAGCCATGCAGCCTAGAATACCGACCACTAACGGACGCTGGTTCTTGAGCCCTTTCAGCTCGGAGAGATGTGCGTATATTTTGTTGTGGGCGTTTTCTCGAATGGCGCAGGTGTTCACCAGCACCACGTCGGCCCGCTCACGATCCGGTGTGAAGGTGAACCCTTCCTGCTTCAGTATCGACCGGACCAGCTCGCTGTCGGATTCATTCATCTGACAGCCGAACGTTTCAATATGGACCTGAGGAATAGGCTTCCGTGTCATGGCTGGATGAGGGAAAGGGTCTTCTGTTTTTCGGGCGCCGGATGGCCGAAAGCCCAGCGCTCGGTGGCCGCTGTGATGGTGATCGGCTTGATCTGGTTCCGCAGATCGTCGGACGCCGCCACGGCCACCTTGGTGAAGTTTGAGGTGGTGCCGTGACGAAAACCGTCC
>JABMDG010000085.1:5232-8795 GCA_015904045.1 Nitrospira sp. | reverse complement strand
TTCTTCCATGGCAGCTCAAGCACCAGTTCCAGGTACGTTCTGAGCACCTGATGGTCAGGCGATGACGGCGGCACCTTGGCCAATCGTGCCACGTCACGCTCGACTTCTTTGCGGATATGGTCGGGGAGGCTGGCCTCCTGTACCTGTTTTTTGAGCAAGGCGAGTTCGCTCTCTTCGCCCTCGCCTTCGCCCAATTCTTGCTGGATCGCCTTCAGCTGTTCGCGCAGAATGTATTCCCGCTGGCTCTTGCTGATCTTCTCCTTGGCGTCGCTGGCGATCTTGTCGCGCAATTGCAGAATTTGAATCTCTTTCGACAGCGCGGCATAGAGCCCGCGCAGGAGGTCGGCGGTCGAAGAGGCTTCCAACATTTTTTGCTCTTCGGCAACGGTCAGGTTGACGAGTGAGGCGATGCGATAAGCCAGCGCGACCGGGTCCTCTTCATTGCTTAAGACGACGCTCGCCTCCTGAATGCCGGGCGCCTCGATCAAGCGAGGAAGATCTGTGACGAGTTCCTGGATAGCCCGATGCAGCGCCTGCACCTCCGTTCCGCTGTCCGAGGGGCGTTCGATCGGGCGCACTCGGGCGAGGATATAAGGAGTTGGCTGCTCTTCCTTGATGAGGGCGACGCGCTCGACGCCTTGTGCCAGGACATGAATGGCGCCTTCCGATGCGTGCCCGATCTGTTTGACGATCGCTTTAGTGCCGATGGAATACAGATCACCGAGGCGGGGCTCGTCGGTCAGCGGGTCCCGCTGGGCCACGACCACGATCATCTTTTCCTCGGTCTTCATCGCGGCGTGGACTGCGGCCATGGACCGCTCCCGGCCGACCGTCAAGGGCATCATCGTGCCTGGAAACAGGACCGTGCGTTTGATCGGCAGTACCGGCAGGATTAGGGGTAATGTGTCATTGCTCATGTGGAACCATCCCTCTGTTCAGTTCAGTCTGCGACAAGGCATGACTCGCTTTCTGCATGATAACAGAGGTAGGTACCGCTGTGAGTAAGTCAAGGGGAGGCAACGGTCGCGACGGACAGTATCCTAGGGAAGGCGAGGCTTTCTCCTCATCGGGCCATCCACGATTCTGAACTCGTACAAGCGGCATTCAAGCGGCCCATTGAAGAGAGGAGTTTTTTTCGACGGGGCCAGGCCGATCGATTTCTGTGCGCGCATGTCGCCGGTCAACATATAGACGCGCCAGCCAGCAAACCGCTGCTTAAGCCAGTCGCCGAGCCGGGGGTAGAAGGATGCCAACTCGTCCGGTTGGCTGAGGCGGATACCATAGGGAGGGTTGATGACCATCACGCCTCGCTCAGCGGGCGCTTCGAGCGAGAAGATATCGCTGTGTCTCAGACGGATATCGCCGGCGACTCCCGCGCCTTGAAACGTCCGTTGCGCGATCTTCACCGCGGCTGCGTCGCGATCTGAGGCGTAAATGGGCGCAGGCGCTTCGGCAAGTTGTTCGGTCCGTGATGTGTCTCGCAGACCGTTCCAGATGGCGGCATCGTGATTCAACAGCCGTTCGAACCCAAAGTTCCGCGCCATGCCCGGTGCAATCCGACGAGCCATCAAGGCGGCTTCGAGTGGAATGGTTCCGCTCCCACACATGGGATCGAGCAGGATCTGGTCCGGCGTCCAACCGGCAAGCGTCAGTATGCCGGCGGCCAGATTTTCTTTTAGCGGCGCCTCGACGGACGCTGTGCGGCAGAAAGTCCTCCTCCGATTCCGAGCAGAACCCGCAGATGATATCCGTAGTGAGGACGACATCCGGAATGACCGTTCTGATGCGCTCCACCAATGCGAGGTAGTCGTCTCCCGTATAGGCTCGTCCCATGAGGTCGAGGATGCGGTCGCTTCCAGACTGAAGCGGAAGGTGGATGTGTTTGCAGATCTTCGGATGGGCGGCGATAGCGGCTATCAGCGCCGGGGGAAAATCTTTGGGGTGGGGCGATGTGAACCGCACCCGATCGATGCCCGGCACATCCGCCACGGCGCCGATTAGCCTGGCAAAATCCCATTCGCCGTCACGGTAGGAATTGACGTTTTGGCCCAGCAGGGTAATTTGTTTGAAGCCGCGGGCGGCGGCATCGTGCGCTTCGGCCAGCACGGCCTCAGGGGCGCGGGACCGTTCACGTCCGCGGGTATAGGGGACGACACAGAATGAACAAAAGTTATCGCAGCCGCGCATAATAGTGATCCAGGCGTTTACCCCGTTGTCGCGGTCCGGCAGAATGCCTTCATAGGTTTCATATTCCGACAAGTCGAGCGCGAATCTCTTCTCCGCAAATCCCTGTTCCTGGGCGTCAAGGGCATTGGAGAGCAGCATGGGTAGTTGCCGATAGGAATCCGGTCCGGCGAGGACATCGATGAGCGGTTCCGTTTCTGCCAGTTCGGCCTTGAGGTTCTGAGCCATACAACCCAGAACGCCGACGACCAAAGGACGCTGGTTCTTCAGCTCCTTCAATTCGGAAAGATGCGCGTAAATTTTCTTGTGAGCATTCTCGCGAATGGCGCAGGTGTTCACGAGCAGCACATCGGCCCGTTCACGATCGGGCGTGAACACGAATCCTTCCTGCTTGAGCATCGAGCGGACGAGCTCGCTGTCGGACTCATTCATCTGACAGCCGAAGGTTTCAATATGTACCTGTGGTGCGGAGGGCCTCGGCGTCATAGCTGTATCACCGGGGTGGTCATCGGCTGTTCGAGCGCGGGATGGCCAATGACCCAGCGGTCGGTCGCAGCCGTAATGGTAACCGGTTCGATCCGATTCCGGAGATCATCGGCGCCTGTCACCGCTACTTTTGTGAAGTTCGGCGCGCAGCCGTGTCGGTAGCCATCCTGCGTACCTGCTTCAAAAAGCACAGAGAGGGTGGTTCCGATCTGCTTCTGGTGGAACGCAAGCCGCTTTGCGTGTCCGAGATCGAGGAGCAGTGCGCCGCGCTTCTTGACGGTCGCAGGCGTTGCCGCCCGCTTCATGCGAAGAGCGGCGGTTCCGGGTCGTGGCGAATAGGGAAACACGTGGAGATAGGAAAAGGGAAGGTCTGTTGCGACGGCCAGTGTATTCCTGAACGCCGCTTCAGTTTCGCCCGGGAATCCCACCATGAGATCGGTCCCAAGTCACAGGTGAGGAATTTTGGCGACGGCTCGCTCAATCAAGTCGAGATAGGCGCGTACAGTATGGCGTCGATTCATAGCCATTAGGATGTGATCGTCTCCGCTCTGAAGCGGAACATGAAGATAGGGGCAGAATTTCGAGGAACCGGCCAGGAGATCCAGCAGTTCGTCGCTGACGGTCGTCGGTTCGATCGAGGAGATGCGGATACGTTCGAGGCCTGCTGTGCGATCGAGTTGACGGAGCAGCGAACACAAGGCCCGGCCGTTATGAAGATACTGGCCGAGGTTCACCCCCGTGAGCACGATGTCTCGGTAGCCACGCGCGCCCAAACTGTGTGCCTCTTCCAGGATGTCCTCCAGCCTTCGGCTCCGTTCATGCCCCCGCGAGAACGGAATGATGCAAAAGCTGCACATTGCGCTGCACCCGTCCTGAATCTTCAGCGGCGCTCT
>JABMDG010000085.1:0-5132 GCA_015904045.1 Nitrospira sp. | reverse complement strand
AAGACGATCGGTATTTTCACACTGGTTGGTCTTCCCTATACGTTGAAATTCCTCTGGGCCCCGCTTATGGATCGGATCGTGCCGCCCTGGCTTGGGCGGCGGCGTGGCTGGATGATGCTGACTCAACTGTGCGTTGCGGTCGGACTGGGGCTGATGGCGTTGACCAGTCCGCGTGCACATCCGGAACAGTTAGCTGCGTTCGCACTTCTGGTCGCGTTTCTCTCTGCATCACTGGACATCGTCTTTGATGCCTATCGCACGGATACGCTGCATCCGCACGAACGTGGCTTAGGCGCGGCTGTGTGGGTCAATGGGTATCGCGTCGCTCTCTTGGCAGCCGGCGCCGGTGCGCTGGTGTTGGCGGATTATGTGGGCTGGCAAGCAACGTATCTTGCAATGGCGGCCGTGATGATGGCGGGGCTTTCGGCCATTCTGTTGAGTCCCGAGCCGACCCGTGTCGCCGATCCGCCCAAGAGTCTTGCCGAGGCTGTCGGAGCGCCGCTCCGGGAGTTTTTTTCAAGGCCCCAGGCGATCGGGTTTTTGGCCGTCATCGTCCTGTACAAACTCGGGGATGCCTTTGCATCTTCATTGCAAACGGCATTTCTGATCGGAGGAGTGGGGTTCTCGGTCACGGACGTCGGAGCAGCAAAAGGCATCGGAGTTTTCGCGACACTCTTCGGCGCATTGATCGGAGGCGTCATGATGACCCGGACCGGGCTTGTGCCGTCACTGCTGATCTTCGGTCTGTTACAGGCCGTCTCAAATCTCGGCTTTGCCCTGCTGGCCATGGCGGGAAAGAGTTCGGCAATGCTGATGACGGCGATCGTGATTGAAAATGTGACAGGAGGAATGGGCACGGCTGCATTTGTTGCGTTGGTCATGTCGCTGTGCGATCCGCGGTATACGGCCACCCAATTTGCGCTGTTGTCTTCACTGGAGGCGTTGGGGCGGGTATTTGCCGGCCGCCCCTCGGCGGAGATCGTTGATGCAGTGGGATGGACGCAGTTCTTCGTCTTGACGCTTGTAGTGGCCTTGCCGGGAATCTTGGCGGTGTGGAGTCTACGGCACCGTATCGAGCAAGAGCAGAAGGAGCGGACGCCGGCGTTCTCGCCTGCGGCATGAGTCTGCCTGGTAAAGGAGCGTCATGAGTCTTGTTCGGTTGGCCATCATAGTGTTGACGCTTGCCGGGGCGGTCGGCCTCGCCTTGTCGAATCCGACGATGGACGACTACTTGCAATTTGTCGAACAGGAATTGGGTCGGGCGATCGATCGAATGGACCAACAGACACCCTCTCGAGAGCAGCAACTCATTCGGGACGTCTTTCGTTCCCAGAGCAAGAAGCTAATTTCAGGCGTTGTGCGGCCGGCTACCGTTCGGCGTAACTGGGGGTTGGTAAGCCAATACGAGACTCAGATAGCCGATGCGAAGGTCGTCGTACTTGGGATCGGTGGCCGGTTCATTCCGATCAAAGGCCTGGAGGAAACAACGTTAAAAATCGGACGGATGGCTTTTTAATACTGAAGGTTGAAGCAAAAAGGCCGATTCTTGAGCCTATTTCAATCCCATTTCTGGGGATAACTCGCCTGTCTGAGGGTGAGATGCGGCTCCGGGATACGATTCTCGACTATCCACAGCTTTCCCTCACATTCCCCAGCCCGACCACAACATTTAGTGTTGACAAAATATCCTCATAGCTATATGTAGTCACATCCTGATCGGCGCCGATTGTTTTACAGCAGGCACCGCCGGTGTCCGTATGAGCGTTTCCCAATTTTGTAAGGTCTAAGCTGATGGTTTCTATGCTGCCTCTGGAAGGAGGGCTACTGTGAGGATTGAACGTAGATTTACCCGTCGCGGCCAGAGCCCCTATGACGGTATGACCTTCGTAAAGCGATCGTCCGAGATTCGCAATCGGTCGTCCGAGATTCGCAATCCGGACGGATCGACCGTGTTCAAGCTCGACAATATCGATGTTCCCGATCAATGGTCTCAACTGGCTATCGATATTTTGGCTCAAAAGTACTTCCGGAAAGCCGGAGTTCCACAGCGGGATCAGAATGGACAGCCGCTGACAGGCTCTGACGGCAAACCGGTTCTCGGCGGAGAACGTGATGCCCGCCAGGTCTTCGAGCGAATGGCCGGGTGCTGGACGCATTGGGGCAAGTCCTACGGCTATTTTAAGACATCCGAAGATTCCGAAGCCTTCCACGATGAAATGTGTTACATGCTCGCCCGCCAGATGGCAGCTCCGAACTCTCCGCAATGGTTCAACACGGGACTGCATTATGCCTATGGATTGTCCGGGCCTGCGCAGGGGCACTACTACGTCGATCCTAAGACCCAAGAGGTTGCCAAAGCCTCGAATGCGTTCGAACATCCCCAGCCGCACGCCTGTTTTATACAATCGGTTGAAGACGACCTTGTCAATGAAAACGGGATCATGGATCTCTGGATTCGTGAGGCGAGGTTATTCAAGTACGGGTCCGGAACCGGCACGAACTTTTCACGATTGCGTGGCGATGGGGAAGGACTCTCCGGCGGAGGAAGATCTTCCGGCCTCATGTCCTTCCTGAGGATCGGCGATCGGGCTGCCGGCGCCATCAAATCCGGTGGAACGACCAGGCGCGCCGCCAAGATGGTCTGCCTGGACCTGGATCATCCCGATATCGAAGAGTTCATCGAATGGAAAGTCGTCGAGGAGCAGAAGGTCGCGGCGATGGTGACCGGGTCAAAGATCTGCGCCCAGCGGTTAAATGCTGTTCTGAAGGCCTGCCATATGGTCGACGGCGAGGGCAGCATAAAGCTCGATCTCGACCACAAGACGAATTCGGTGCTGCGGGAAGCTCTGGCGTCGGCCCGGCGGGACATGGTGCCGGAAGCCTATATCCAACGGATGTTTTCCTATGCGCAGCAGGGCTTCACACACTTTGTCTTTCACGAATATGACACCAATTGGGACGGTAAGGCTTATCAAACCGTGTCCGGGCAGAATTCGAACAACAGTGTCAGAATTCCCAATCAGTTTTTCTCCGTGCTTGAGGCTGACGGCGATTGGCAATTGAAACGACGTATCGACGGCAAGGCCTGCAAGACCGTCAAGGCCCGTGACCTCTGGGATCGGATCGCGTGGGCGGCGTGGATTTGCGCCGACCCCGGGACCCAATACGACACCACGATCAATGAATGGCACACCTGTCCGGGCGACGGGCGCATCAATGCGTCGAACCCCTGCTCGGAGTACATGTTTTTGGATGACACGGCTTGCAATCTGGCGTCGCTCAATCTTGCGACGTTCTATGCGTCCGACGGCCAATTTGAATTGGAACATTTTCGGCACGCCGTGCGATTGTGGACGATTGCATTGGAAATCAGCGTCTTGATGGCGTCGTTCCCGAGCCGGTCGATCGCCGAGAAAAGCTACGAATTCCGCACGCTGGGATTGGGGTATGCCAACATGGGCACGGTCCTCATGCGCCAGGGGATCCCGTACGATTCACCCAAGGCCCTGGCGATCTGCGGCGCTGTGACTTCCATCATGACCGGCGAATCCTACAGCGCTTCCGCTGAAATGGCCGCTGAGTTGTCGCCGTTTCCCGGTTACGCAAAAAACCATGATCACATGCTCCGGGTGATCCGCAATCATCGCCGGGCGGCCTACAATGTTCCTCGCGAAGAATACGAAGGGCTCACGATCGTTCCGGCCGGGATTCAGCCGGAACATTGCCCGCCCGACCTGCTCCTTGCCGCCAGGCGGGCATGGGATCATGCGCTCGAACTGGGGACGGCCTATGGATATCGCAATGCGCAGGTAACGGTCATCGCTCCGACCGGCACGATCGGGCTGGTCATGGATTGCGATACCACCGGCATCGAACCGGATTTTGCGCTCGTGAAGTTCAAGAAGCTGGCCGGCGGGGGATACTTCAAGATCATCAACCAAAGCCTGCCCGCTGCCTTGTCGACGCTGGGGTATACGGATGAGCAGGCGCAGGACATCGTGCGCTATTGCGTCGGCGCGCAAACACTGAAGGATGCGCCGTTCATCAATCACGAGTCCTTGCGTCTCAAAGGCTTCGATGACGCGGCCCTGGCGCGATTGGAAGGCAGCCTGGCCCAGGCTTTTGAAATCCAGTTCGTGTTCAACAAATTCACGTTCGGAGAAGACTTTTGTTTGAGCAAATTGGGATTCACCCAGGCGCAATTGAACGAAGCCAACTTCAATATGCTCAAGGCGCTCGGCTTCACGCAGGAAGAAATCGCCGCTGCAAATGATTTCTGCTGCGGCACGATGACCGTGGAAGGGGCGCCGCATCTGAAGGCCGAGCATCTTCCGGTGTTCGACTGTGCCAACCGATGCGGCCGCATCGGACAACGTTCGATTGCTGTCGACGCCCATATCCGTATGATGGCCGCGGCGCAGCCGTTCGTCAGCGGCGCAATCAGCAAGACCATCAATATGCCGGCCGATGCCACATTGGAAGACGTCAAGGCTGCGTATCTGTTGGCCTGGAAGAGCATGGTCAAGGCGGTGGCCCTCTACCGTGACGGGTCAAAGCTCAGCCAGCCGTTGAGCGCGTCAACCGACAGCGGCAAGACGGTCGAGGCTGTGAGCGATGTCGTGGCGATGGCGGAGAAAGTCGCCGAGCGCGTGCTCGTTCGCTATCTCGCCAAACGGCGGCCGTTGCCGAGCAGGCGCAATGGATATACGCAGAAAGCGATCGTCGGGGGACACAAGTTGTATCTCCGTACCGGCGAATATGAGGATGGCACGGTCGGAGAAATTTTCCTGGATATGCACAAGGAAGGCGCAGCCTTCCGAAGTCTCATGAATTGTTTTGCGATCGCCATTTCTCTCGGCCTGCAACATGGCGTGCCGCTGGAGGAATTCGTCGAAGCGTTCGTCTTTACCAGATTCGAGCCCAACGGGCCGGTGAAGTTGAACGACCGCATCAAGATGTCGACGTCCATCATCGATTATATTTTTCGGGAATTGGCGGTCACGTATTTGGATCGCTATGACCTGGCGCAGGTGAAGGAAGAAGACCTGCGGATGGATTCGATGAAAAAAGACGAGATGGACCCCGAGTGCTTCGAAGAGGAAGCAGACATGGATGCCCTGGCCAAGTCATCG
>JABMDG010000084.1:4334-19391 GCA_015904045.1 Nitrospira sp. | reverse complement strand
AGTGGATGTCAGCGGAGAGGGGGAGGGGGGAAGTGCAACCTGGTTGGGAGTGGGAAACGGAGACATTCTCAATTTTCCGGCACGTGGCCGCCCGACGCTTCATCACCACCCCCACCCACAGACTAACGCGGCCTGAAAAAGTAGAAGGTCCCTGTTTCTTTGGCCTGACGGACGGATTCGGTCGCTCTTCGATGCCATCCGCCAAATCATGGAGCCGCCACCCTCCAAATTCAGACGGATCGGATGTAAGGCCGGAATGCTAAAAACAGATTCCCAACCCCTTTTCTGCCGCGCAGTATCGCTACAACCTCTGCGCTGAACGACATCTGCGGTTGCCAGTCCTCTGTTCATGAACAGCCCTCCAACCTTCCGGGAGCCGAGTGGCAAGAAGAGCGAGGGGTGTTAGTATAATGACCAGAGAGCCGGACGCCCGTCTGTTGCCATGATGTGATCGCATGCGCACACAATCTATCTATGTCTATGTGCGGATATTCGACGGAGGATCCCCCCGATGCTCACAGCCATTGTAAGACGGGCCGTTGCATGGTCGGCAGTCATCGCATGTCTTGTCGGGAGTGAGGCTCCGTGTGCAGCGGCTGACCCTGAGACGGGCGCACGACGGTTTCAGATCGAATTTGAAACCGGTGCGATCTGGCAGAGCCGGAACGAGATTCACATTCCCGATTCAGCGGTAGGGACACGCTTCTCACTCGCCGGCATTCAGGACAGCACGCCTGTCGTGCAGCGACGGGTGGAAGCGACATGGCACCCGGGCCACCGGCATGCGCTCCGCTTTGTCTATCAGCCGCTTGGCTTCTCAGGGGCCGGGTCGTTTGCCACGCCGGTGTTGTTCGCAGGAGGCACCTTTGCGCCCGGTGCTCCCGTGGAATCGGACTACAAGTTCGACTCCTACCGAGTGACCTATCGCTATCTCTTCTACGAATCATCAACGTGGGGGGTCAGTGCCGGTGCAACGGCCTTCATTCGCGACGCCAAAGTGGAGTTGCGGCAAGCCGGTTCGACTGCCACTGATAGTAACGTAGGCTTCGTGCCGCTGCTGAGCTTGAATGCGGAATATCGCTTCGCGCCGCGTTGGATGGCCGTGGTGGATGTTGACGGGCTGGTGGCTCCACAGGGGCGCGCCTTCGATGCCGCCGCGAAGATCCGCCATGATCTCACCGATCATTGGTCTGTCTCTGCGGGATATCGAACGTTTGAAGGCGGGGTGGATAACGGCGAGCGGTTCGCCTTCGGCTGGTTCCACTTCGCCGTGGTCTCGATTGGGTATCGGTACTGAAGCAGCTTCTCGTCCATGAGAGGATAAATGAGGGGCAGATCTTGAATCGTGCATTGAAGCGAGATGTTGGTCATGCCATCCAACATTGAAGAAGTTCGGCTGATCATGAGATTCTGCGAACACATCCTTGTGAGGTAGTCATGCGGATTTCCCATCAGACGAGTCCTCCTATGAACATCTGGCTCACGCTGGCGCTACTCAGCGGGCTGCTTGGCGGCTGTGCGGGGATGGAATCGAAGAGGGATCTGCCCACGGTGGCCTCGGTCGATCTGGCCCGCTATGCCGGAACCTGGTATGAGATCGCGCGGTTACCGATGTGGTTCCAGCGCCATTGCGTGGATTCAAAAGCGATCTACACGGTGCGATCGGATGGACGGGTCGGTGTGCATAACGAATGTGTGACCGACGACGGCGGGCTGGCTGAGGCTGATGGCGTGGCGACGGTGGTCGATACGAAGACGAACGCACGGCTGATGGTGGTCTTTGACAACTGGTTTGCGCGCTTGTTCGGATCGTCCCGCGAGGGGAATTACTGGATTCTGGATCTGATCGCCGGTATCTGTGGATGCTGGCCCGCGCGCCGCAGATCGATGACGCGACCTACCGGAAGCTCGTACACCTGGCGCGGGGGTTCGGCTATCCCGTCGAGGAGCTCATCCGCGACCGGCGTCCCTGATCGTTCAATTCGAATGCAGTGGCAGGGCGCCTGCCTGCCGTTCACGCCGGAACAATGAGATTGACAAGTGACACTTGTCAGCATATCATTTATTTTGTGATACGGAGTTTCCGGCACAAGGGATTGAAACGGCTTTTCGAGGACGGCGACCGCAAGGGAATCCGCGCCGATTACATTGAAAAGATCGAAAACATTCTTGCCGTCCTCCACCGCGCCCGAGCGCCGGAGGACATGAATCTCCCTGGCTTTCGCCTTCACCCGCTCAAGGGCGAGATGAAGGGATTCCATGCCGTGACCGTTCGTGCCAACTACCCCGGCCCCGGCGCCTCCGGCGAGGCTCCCGATCAGACCTGCCAGCGGATTCATGAAGAGCAGGCCCATCAGCCCTCCCCACAACATTCCCAGCGACACACCGTGCACCGTCGCCCCCCCGAATACGTCGACGCACTGCTTCAGATGGACCTTGCCATCCCTATCGCGGACGACAATGACCGCGTCTTCCAGGTCCAGCACATAGTTCGTTTCCAGTGCCCGTAGTTCGTTCAGCACCCGGTCGGCCGTGCTGGAATCTTTAAACGCGATGCAGACAAGTTCACTCATGATTCATCTCCTTCGATGGTACTGGTGCACACATCATTCGATGTGACGGGGGAGTCACCGAATGGGACCTGCCCTAGTTAACAGTAAGAGGGCGTTCAGAGCAAGATGGCTGTCGAACGATACCTGACGGAGCCGACGCTCCCGCCCTCCTCGCCCCTTGTTTTCCGCTCCCTGTTCCCTTTACCCTCACCTGTTTCCATCGACGTGATGGCGACACCGGACCTTCAATTGTTGAGGAATGGCGCCCGTTATGTTGCAGACTGTGGCGTTGAGTTGCAGGCGCGGGGATCGGCGGCTCTTCTCTGATCTGAACATCACCGTTCAACCGGGAACACTCTTGGCGGTGGTGGGGGAGAACGGCAGCGGGAAGACCAGTTTGCTGCGCATGCTGACCAGTTTGTTGTCGCCCGAGGACGGGGCCATCCTGTGGCAAGGACAGGACATCCGCGAACAGCGGGAACAGTACTGTGCCCAGCTGACGTATATTGGACATTTGAACGGGATCAAGGACGATTTGACGGCGATGGAGAATCTGTCTCTGTCCGCATCCTTGGTCGGCGATCACTGCGATGGGCCGGCGGCGCATGCCGCGTTGGAAGCGGTGGGGCTCAGGCGGCAGGCGCATCAGTTGCCGACGAAGGTGCTCTCGCAGGGGCAGAAGCGCCGGGTGGCGCTGGCTCGTCTGTGGTTGTCCGCCCGTACGCTCTGGCTGTTGGATGAGCCATTTACGTCGCTGGATACGGCGGCGACCGGTTTAGTGACCGAGCAATTGCACGCGCATCTGAAGCGGGGAGGCATCGCCGTCGTGGTCACTCACCAGGAGGTTGGGTTGCCGTCCACTCTCGTCCAGCGTCTGAGGATGAACGGATGAACCGGCCCAGCCTGTGGGAAGCGTTGCGCGGGGTGGTGCGCCGGGATCTGCTGCTGGCGATGCGGCGTCGCTCAGATGTCGTGATGTCGGTGTTTTTCCTGGTGATTGTCGCGAGCCTGTTCCCATTGGGGGTCGGTCCTGAGCCGGCGGTGTTGCGGACGATCGGCGCCGGGGTCCTCTGGGTGGCAGCCTTGCTGGCCTGCCTCTTGTCGCTCGGGCGTGTCTTTACCGCAGATTATTTGGACGGCGTGCTGGAACAGATGGTGCTGATCGCTCAGCCGTTGCCGGTGCTGGTTGTCGGCAAGGTCTTTGCGCACTGGATTGTCTCCGGCCTGCCGGTCGTCCTGCTGTCGCCGCTGCTCGGACTGCAATTCGGCTTGGATGGAGAGGCCCTGGGAGTGTTGGTCTTGTCGCTCTTGCTTGGGACGCCGACGTTGAGTATGATTGGAGCCATCGGTGCCGCGCTGGTGCTTGGCGTGCGCGGAAGCGGGCTTTTGGTCGCCCTCTTAGTGCTTCCCCTGTATGTTCCGGTGCTGATCTTTGGGGCCGGTGCCGTTACAAGCAGCATGGCGGGGATCGGCGGCGAGGCTAACTTGTCGCTGCTGGGGGCCTGTCTTGTGTTGTCGCTGTTTTTTTCGCCCTGGGCCACTGCGGCGGCATTGCGTATCGCGTTGGAATAGAAGGATGACACAATCGTGAACTGGTCGAAGTACTCGGCGCCACTGGCGTTTTATCCCTTGGCGGGGAAAATGATTCCCTGGTTTTCCGCCGTGGCCGCTCTGGCGATTGCCGTCGGGCTGTATATGGGTCTGCTCGTCGCCCCGACGGATTTTCAGCAAGGCGATTCCTATCGCATCATTTTCGTCCATGTGCCGGCGGCGTGGATGTCCATGTTTCTGTACGTCGTGATGGCCATCTGGGCCGGGGTAGGGATGGGGCTGAATGCGCGTCTCTCGTTTATGATGGCACAGGCCATTGCGCCGACCGGGGCGATGTTTACATTCCTGGCGCTGCTGACCGGTGCGATGTGGGGCAAACCGACGTGGGGGGCATGGTGGGTGTGGGATGCCCGGCTGACCTCGGAATTGATCCTCTTGTTTCAATATGCCGGGGTCATGCTGTTGCGGACATCGATCGACGACCTGCGCCGGGCGGACCGGGCCAGCGGGGTCCTGGCGTTGGTGGGGGTGGTGAACATTCCCATCATTTATTTTTCAGTAAAATGGTGGAATACGTTGCACCAGGGTGCGTCCGTCAGCATGACGGCGGCGCCAAAGATGGCGACGATCATGCTCACGGCCATGCTCTTGATGACGTTCGGGTTCTGGATGTACAGCATTGCCGTGATTCTGTCCCGCGTGCGCTGCGTGATCCTCGAGCGCGAGAGCCAGCCGGCTTGGAGCAATCCATCCGCCGCGCCGGAAGTGGCGGAGGCGCGCTGATGTATTGGGGAAGTGTGAGTGAGTTTCTTGCGATGGGGGGCTACGGCCTCTATGTGTGGACCTCGTTCATCGCCACGGCGCTGGGCATCACCTGGGAAGTCCTGGCTCTGTGGCGCCGTCGGGCTGCCGCCCTCGCGGACAGCCGCGGCATTGTGAGGAGCATCGAATGACCTCTCGCCAAAAACGGTTTGCGTTTATCGGGCTGGGCCTGGTCGTGCTGGGTGTGGCGACGGTGCTGGTGTTGAATGCATTTCAGAAAAATCTTGTGTTCTTTTTCACGCCCACTATGGTGGCGAACGGCGAGGCCCCGAAAGGCCAAAGCTTCCGGATCGGAGGGATGGTCGAAGACGGCAGCCTCAAGCGGGAGAACGATGGGCTCACCGTTCACTTCGTGGTGACGGATACGGCGAAGAGTGTGCCCGTGACCTATAAGGGAAT
The DNA here is from genome assembly GCA_015904045.1 of Nitrospira sp. The sequence goes on along the minus strand of JABMDG010000084.1, from coordinate 14,067 downwards.
CTTGCCGGACCTGTTCAAAGAAGGGAAAGGCGCCGTGGCGCAGGGCCAGTTGGCGGCCGACGGTACTTTCGTCGCCAGTGAGGTGCTGGCGAAACATGATGAAAACTACATGCCGCCGGAAGCGGCCGAAGCGATGGCCAAGGCCAAGAAGGCTAAAGCCTCGGGAGCTCAGAGCAGCAACACGTTGGTTATCCAAACACAGTAGGACACCACCCTCATGATTCCTGAAATCGGTCATTTTGCATTGATTCTCGCGCTCTGCGTCGCGCTGGTGCAGGGGATTCTCCCGATCTACGGCGCGGCCGTCGGTAACTCCGCGCTGATGGCCGTCGCGAAGCCGGCCGCGCGTACCCAATTCCTGTTGGTCCTCACCGCGTTCGGCTGCCTGGCCTATGCCTTGGCCGTCGGTAACTCCGCGCTGATGGCCGTCGCGAAGCCGGCCGCGCGTACCCAATTCCTGTTGGTCCTCACCGCGTTCGGCTGCCTGGCCTATGCCTTCGCGGACAAGGATTTTTCCGTGTTGTATGTCGCGGCGACCTCGAACTCGCAATTGCCCCTCCACTATCGTCTGGCTGCCATCTGGGGAGCACATGAAGGGTCGCTGCTGTTGTGGACGTTCATTTTGACGATTTGGATGTTCGCGGTGACGCTGTTTTCTACGCATCTGCCGGATACCATGCGGTCACGCATCCTTGGTGTGATGGGACTGGTGAGTGTGGGGTTTCTCCTGTTCATGCTGAGCGTGTCCAATCCGTTCGAGCGGCTGATCCCGGCCGCATCCGAGGGGCGCGATTTGAATCCCTTGTTGCAGGACCCCGGAATGGTGATCCATCCGCCGATGCTTTACATGGGCTACGTCGGATTCTCCGTGGCCTTTGCCTTCGCGCTGGCCGCACTCTTGGGGGGCAATCTCGATGCGGCCTGGGCCCGCTGGTCCCGGCCATGGACCACGGTCGCCTGGTGCTTTTTGACGGTCGGTATCGCGATGGGAAGCGGCTGGGCCTACTACGAACTCGGATGGGGTGGCTGGTGGTTTTGGGACCCGGTTGAAAATGCCTCATTCATGCCGTGGTTAGCCGGAACAGCGTTGGTGCATTCATTGGCCGTGACCGACAAGCGGGGCGGGTTCAAGGTGTGGACGGTCCTGCTTGCCATCATGGCATTTTCATTGAGCCTCCTGGGGACGTTTCTCGTCCGTTCCGGTGTCTTGACCTCCGTGCATGCGTTTGCCACCGATCCAAAGCGAGGCATGTTCATCCTGGCGTTCTTGGCCGTCGTGATCGGGGGGTCGCTCTTGCTGTACGCCTGGCGCGCTCCCCGAGTGGGGTTAGGCGGCAGCTTCTCTGTCCTCTCCCGCGAGGGCCTGTTGTTGGCCAACAACGTCTTGCTGGTGGCGGCGATGGGGTCGGTGTTGTTAGGCACCTTGTATCCCTTGTTTCTGGACGCGCTGGATCTGGGGAAGATTTCCGTCGGCCCGCCGTATTTCGATTCGGTATTCGTTCCGCTGATGACACCGGCGCTCTTTTTGATCGGAGTCGGCCCCCTTGCGCAATGGAAGCAGGCAGCCTTACCCGATTTGGCCAAGCGGTTGCGCTGGGCGTTCGGGGTGAGTGTTGCGACAGCCGTGGCGCTGCCGTTTGCGTTGGGTACCTGGACGCCGTTGCTCAGCCTGGGGCTGCTCCTGGCGGTCTGGATTTTCTCGACAGCCGTGGTCGGCGTGCGTGAGCGTGTCGGACATGTGGCCGGCGATGGCTATGTGGCGCGACTCGCGGGAGTGCCGCGTTCCTACTGGGGGATGCTCTTGGCCCATTGCGGGATTGCCGTGTTTATTGTCGGCGTCACGATGGTCAAAGGATTTGAAACGGAACAGGACGTCCGCATGAATGTGGGTGAAACCGCGACCATTGGCGGCTACACGTTCCGATTCGACGGTGTGCAGGACGTCATGGGCCCCAACTATACGGCAGCGCGCGGGACGTTCCACATCATCAAGGATGGCCGTGAGACGGCGGTGATGTATCCGGAGAAGCGGCGCTATACGGCTCAAAATCAAGTCATGACGGAGGCGGCGATCGATACCGGGTTCTTGCGGGACCTCTATGTGTCCTTGGGTGAACCGCTCGATGACGGCGCCTGGAGCGTGCGGTTGTATCACAAGCCCTTCATCGATTGGATTTGGGGCGGCTGTTTGCTCATGGCCTTGGGCGGCGTCGTAGCCGTCAGCGATCGCCGGTACCGCCCGGCCTGGAGGCGTGAACCGCAGGCAGTGCCCGCCGGAGCACGGCTCGCCAGCCGGCAAATCGCATGACTCGATTTTTTCTTCCCCTCGCCATCTTCGGGATTATGGTGGGCTTTCTTGCGGTCGGGCTGACGCTCAACCCGCGGGAGATCCCCTCTCCGCTGGTTGGCAAGGAAGCGCCGGCGTTTTCTCGCCAGCAACTCCACGAGCAGGACAAAGTCTTTGCACGGACGGATCTGGCGGGACAGGTCTGGTTGCTCAACTTTTGGGCCTCCTGGTGCAGCGGCTGCAAAACCGAACATCCTGTGCTCATGGAGTTGGCGAAATCCGGAGCGGTTCCGATCTATGGGATGGATTACAAGGATCAGCGGGACGAAGCGCTGGCCTGGCTGAATCGGTGGGGGAATCCCTACCAGATCGTCGGCGTCGATCTGGAGGGGCGCGTCGGCATCGATTATGGCGTCTATGGTGTGCCGGAAACCTACGTCATCGACAAGCAAGGGGTCATTCGCTACAAGCAGATCGGGCCCGTGACCGAAGAGGCCTTGGCGAAAACCATTCTGCCCTTGGTGAAGGAACTACAAGCGAAATGATCTGGTTGGCGCTCATTGCACTGTTGTTGTTCGCCCCGTCTGCGTGGGCCGGGGAGGCAAGGCCGTTAGGGGACGATCCCGCCGTCGAGGAACGGTTGAAACACCTGGCCGTCGAATTGCGGTGTTTGGTCTGTCAGAACCAAACCTTGGCCGATTCGAATGCCCCGCTGGCGGAGGATCTGCGCCGTGAAGTCCGTGCGATGATCGTCAAGGACATGAGTGATAAAGAGATCATCGATTTTCTCGTGTCGCGGTATGGGGATTTCGTCTTGTACCGTCCGCCCTTAAAGTTGACGACCACGCTCCTGTGGGTTGGGCCGTTCGTGCTGCTGGTTGGGGGCGGGATCGCCCTCGTGGTGGCATTGAAGCGTCGAGGGAAGAAGGTGGCGGACGCGGCAATTACGGAAGAAGAACATCGGCGGGTCGAACAGCTGCTCTCGGAAGGAGTCAAACGATCATGACCGTCACATTTTGGTTCATCGTCGCAGCGATGACGATCATTGTCCTCGGCATTCTGTTGTACCCGCTGTTGAAGAAGACGGCTGGCGCGGGAGCCGAACGGGAAAAGAGGTTGCCTGTCTATCGGCAGCAATTTTCGGAATTGGAACAAGACAGGAGCAGCGGGTTACTTACGGATGAGCAGTATCGTATGGCCCGCCAGGAACTGGAGCGCCGCCTGTTGGAGGAAACAAGTGCGGTGGAACCGCCCTCGGCGACGTCCGGACAACTGGTCAATGTGAAGTTTGTCGCACTGGCGTTGGTAATGCTCATTCCCTCCGCCAGCGGTGTGCTGTACTGGACGCTGGGTAACCCGATGGCCATGACGCACCCGGCGGCGTTGCCGATGGCATCGCAGGGCGGAGCCGCCGATGAGCGCCAAATGATGGAGGGGCTCAATACCCTCATGGAGCGGCTCAAGAAGAAGCTGGAGCAGAACCCCAATGATGCATCAGGCTGGGCCATGCTGGCGCGCTCCTACATGGCCATGGAACAGTATGGCGAGGCCGTTCCGACTTTTGAGAAGGCGTTCAAGCTGAACCCCAACGATGCGGACATGCTTGCCGATTATGCCGATGCACTTGGGATTCACCAGGGACGCAAGCTCGAAGGCAAGCCGGAGACCTTGATCGAAAAGGCGTTGAAGGTTGACCCCAATCACGTGAAGGCTCTGATGCTGGCAGGCACCATAGCGTACAATCGAAAGGACTTCGCTCTCGCCGTCAAAGATTGGGAGCGGGCGCGCACAAGCTTGCCGCCGGATTCTGATCCGGAATTTTCGGAGCAAATCACGGCCGCAATCGGCGATGCAAAACAGCGGATGGGTGGTGCGCCGTTGATGGCGGCAACAAACGCTTCTCGTGCGTCATCGGGGATGCCGGCTGATCATCCTCCGGTCAAAAAAGCCGGTGCGTCGCGGGCGATTACGGGCAAAGTGGTGTTGGGGCCGGGCATGGCCGGCAAGGCACTCCCAGATACGCTGTTTGTCTTTGCGAAGGATGTTGCCGGTCCCCCAATGCCGGTGTCGATTGTGCGGGCCTCGAAGAAGGATTTGCCCTTCACCTTTCGGCTTGATGACTCAACAAGTCCTATGCCGTCTCGAAAGCTGTCGGACATCGAAACCGTGGTCATCGTGGCTCGGTTGTCCAAGTCCGGACAAGCGATGCCTGGAAGCGGTGATCTGGAAGGGATGAGTCAGCCGATTAAGCCGGGGACCGAAAATATTACTGTTGTAATTGACCGAGAGCGTCCATAGAGACGGTGTAGTCCGTTAAACTTATCGGTAAGTTGCATGGCGCTCGTTGGGGCATTTTACCCCGAAAATATCTTGACATGGTGATGGGCCTCAGTTATATTCCGTCCGCATTCTTTCAGAAAATCTTACTAAACATATAATAGAAAACTACAAACACATCATCATGATATATGGTATCGAAAAATATTTTGGTAAGGACAGTGCACACTGCCCATCAAACGGAAGGAGTATTGCCGTGACCGTAAAGCATGTGGCGAAGTATGCCATGGTTGTCTGCGGCCTAATGCTGGCCGCACCTGTGCAGGCGCAGTATCCGAGTGTCCCGAAGGAGACCTTTGAGGCGCTGAAGATTGAGCGGTCCGCGACGCCCAAGGAGTTTCATGAGGCGTTGACCACGCGCTACAAGGATCCAGGAAAGGGGGCGGGGAAGGGGCAGTACGGCCAGTATTGGGAGCCGATTGCCATGACCAAGTACTTCGATCCTGCGACCTTCTACAAGCCCCCGCAATCGGTGAAGGAAGTGGCGACGCGCGAGCAGTGTGTGAAATGCCACACTGATGAGTCGCCGGGGTGGGTGGCCATGTGGAAAAGAAGTACCCACGCCAATCTTGACAAGATTCGCAAGCTGACCCCGAGCGATGACACGTTCTATAAGAAAGCCAAGTTGGAGGAAGTCGAGGCCAACCTGCGCTCGCTGGGCAAGCTCGGGCCCAAAGAGAACTTAAAGGAAGTGAGCTGCATCGACTGCCACGTGGACATCAACACGAAGAAGGCGGCGGATCATCGGGTTGACCTCAAGATGCCGACATCCGATATGTGCGGCAACTGCCATTTGATGGAATACGCCGAGCGCGAGTCCGAGCGCGACACCATCTTATGGCCGAAGAACCAGTGGCCACGGGGTCGTCCGTCGCACGTGCTGGATTGGCGCGCCAACGTCGAGACCGATATCTGGGCGGGCATGTCGCAGCGTGAGATTGCTGAAGGCTGCTCCATGTGCCATACGAATCAGAACAAGTGCGATAACTGCCATACCGGCACGAGCCACGGCCTGGATAAATACGATGAGGCGCACAACGTCGTGCATAAACAGTTCGAGGCGCGCCTCCTGACCGGGCAGAGGACCAACCGGCCGGCCCCGCCGGCCCCGGCGAAGGCGCTGTTCGACCAGTTCTGGCAGATCTACTGGTCCAAGAACAACAGCCCGACCGCCATCGAGCTCAAGCTCTTCGAGATGGCGGAAGACCATCTGGTGCAATTGCACGTGGCTCTGGCGCACCAATATCCGGGGTTCACCTATACGGTCGGCTGGGCCGCGATGAACCGGGCCTATGTCGAAATCATGGACGAGGACACCAAGCTCAAGGACAAGATGCTCCTGATGGAGCGGGTGGCCAAGCTCGAAGAAAAGAGCAAGACGAGCCGGCTCCTGGACTTCGACAGCACCGACGGCAAGCTGACGCTGGGCAGTCTGGGCGGCGGCATGCTGCTGACCGGAACGCTCGCCCTCGCCGGATGGAGCAGACGTAAGAAGAACCAGAAGTAACAGTGAGTGCCGCACAGACGATGGAATCAGCGCTGACGCGGCCAAGCAGTAAAATCCTCCCGTCACTAGGAGTCATTCTGGTGGCGGGAGGTTTTTTATTGCTTATTTGGTTTGCATTTTTATGGTTCGATCCGGGTCCATCACCGTATAAATATCAATTGGTCGAAGAGGGCGGGGTAGAAAAGTTTCCCAAATTAGAATTAGGGGCTTGGCCGGATCTTAATCTCACAAAGCAAGAGATCCACGTCGAGGGAATGGAAGAAGCGATAGCCGCTGCCTATATTGCGCGCCGAGGAAATTCTAAGCCCGTGATGATCGGATGGGAAAATCACGTTGGCGAACCAATGATCTTTCTTGATAGTAAGCTCTCTGAGCTGTCTATCTTGGCACCGGCCATCTCCAAACATATGCCCAAGGATGCGGCTATTCTGGCCTGGTGGGACACCTCGCGTCAGATCCAGCTTCTCACCGGATTAGATCCGGTCTTCACGTCCCAGCATAGTGAGCCTCTCATTATGCCACCAGTCTGGAAGGCTCGAACGGAGGCGATCAAGAAGTATGAAAGCGACTTCTGGGGGGCTCCGCCTAGCGAGGAAGAGCAGCGGAAGTTCCAACGATTTGCTGATGCGTTGTCGTCAGAGCCAACAGAGGGCGTAGCAATGCTCCGTGAATTGGCAGGAGGCCGCGAAGGGTATATCGTGGTTCACATCGCAGACATCTATAAACTTGGACTGATTCGTCCTGATCGTATTGGTGTTTCCTATAAGGACTTCCCTGTGAAAGGGAGCGGCGATGTGCATGGACTCAACGCGATGGTGAAGCGTTGGGAAGAGGACAACAAATTTACCGCCCATACGGTGCATGGATTCTCGGGGAATATCATGCGCGCCTACTTCCTCACAGATGATAAAAGCACGAAAACCCTGCTCGCACAAATGCTGCCCATGACGACCTCTCTCATTCTCGATTTCGAACCCCTCCAGATGGTCTATAAAGAGGGAGGCTATTTGGTGTATAAGATTCCTTCGAAAGAGCCCTCGAAAAATTGATGCCCTGGGTGTCAAAAATGAGAATGGCGTTATTGTAAATCTTGCATGGTCACGATAAAATAAAATTCAGATGATTTGTCAGCATGCTAACAAATCGTTTTTATAGGAGAAAGGAGCTACCGTGAATCATCGTCTGACAATTGCACTTGCCGCTACGGCGTTATTCGCCGTCTTTGTCGGAACTGCTTCTGCTGAAGGAACCTTTGAAGGCAGGAAGAAATGCTATAACTGCCACAAGGGCGAAGGGGAATCATGGGACAAGAGCCTTCATGCCAAGGCGATGGAGTCACTCAAGCCCACAAGAGGCAAGAAAAAAGACGAGGCCATGGTCAAGGCCAAGCTTGACCCGAAGAAGGATTACACCAAAGACAAAGATTGCGTGGGTTGCCACGTGACCGGCTGGGGGAAAGAGGGCGGGTACACGGTTGAGGACCCGGACAAGTTTCTCGTTGGTGTCGGCTGCGAGTCCTGCCACGGAGCAGGGAGCGATTATCGTAAGATCCACCGAAAAGCCGGTGAAGCGTTTGAAAAGTCTAAAAAGGAAACTCCTCGTGAGTCCTTGGCTGAAGCCGGACAGGACTTTGAATTTGTCGAAAAGTGCAGCGCTTGTCACCTGAACTATGAAGGGTCGCCATGGAAGGGTGCAAAGAAGCCCTACACGCCCTTTACCCCAACCGTCGATAAGAAGTATTCATTTGATTTTGATAAGTACGTGAGAGACGACAAGGCAATGCACGCGCATTTCAAGCTGGCTGGGACATTCACTGGTCCTCCGATGCCGAAGTTCCACGAGGAATTCCAGAAAAATGCAAAGCCACCGGTAAAGTCGGACAAGGCTGAGGAGGAGTAATGTCAGGGAAGGCCGGTACGTTTATTGTCGGAGCGGTGGTCGGCATTCTGCTGATCGCGGTGGTGTTTGGTGGAGAAGCAGCGGTTTCAAGAACCGAATTCTGCATCAGCTGCCATTCAGAAATTTATCCCTATGAGGAGCTGAAGAAGTCCTCGCATTGGGGCGCGCTCGGCGCGGATCCTGGCTGCAAGGATTGCCACGTGCCTCAAGGGTTCTGGAATTTCCACAAAGCCATCTATACGCACGTGGTCGATGGGGTACCCTTCCTCATTAAGGAATTTACCACCGACTACTCGACGGTGGAAAAATTCAATGAGCATCGTCCGGAGGCCGCATTCAGAGCCAGAATGAAACTGAAGGAGTGGGATAGCCTCACGTGCAGGGCCTGCCACAAGAACGTGAAGGCCCCAGGCGCGTCAGCCAAGGCTGCACATGCAAAAATGCAGACGGAAGGCGCCACGTGCATCGATTGCCACCAAAATCTGGTGCATAAGAAAGTTCCGGAGCACGATCTGAACGCCAGCTTGGCGCAGGGTCAACCGGTGGCGAAGGTCGAAAAGAAGAAGAAGGATGATGACGAGGAGGAAGACGAGAAGGATTAACCTCGACTTCGTCTTAGTGTCTCCGTAAGAATGAACCGCCTTGCATCTAGTTGATCAGATGCAAGGCGGTTCTATTTTGTGCGGGTGTGAGAGGAAGCGGAGTGACGAGTGGGGTGCTCAAAATTCCGTTCAACAAGGCCCTATCGAACAATCGATCGCTCTGCAGCGACACAGTCTATGGTATAGTCCCCAACCATTGTGAGAGGTTCACTGTATGAACGGCTCGACGCGCAGTTGCTCCCCCTCCGTTGTTGTGATCATTTTCCTGGGAATCATCCTTGCGCTGCTTCCGTTGGCGAGCCGAGGTTACGCGCAATCGGAGGAAGACCAGCCTACATGGCTTGACGCACTCAAGAGCCTGTCGAGCGAGCGGATGCTCGCCGACGTGCGCACGTTAAGCAGCCCGGCGTTCAACGGACGGCAAGCCGGATCCCCCGATGACCTGCAATCCGCACAATGGGTTGCACAGGAACTGACTTCGGCAGGGGTACAACTGCCGCGCATTGACAACAAGGGGATCGCTGTTCCATCTCCCGGAGCCGGGAAGGAAGAGCCCGGCATCATGGCCGCTGTGGTTCCCACGCCACTCATCGAACCTAACCCGGTCGTTCGCACCGGCGCAGCGGACCAGTTGGTCACAGCGCAGCTGAGTAAGGACTACTTCCCGGTCTTTGACTCCCCCTCTGCCGATCTCCAGGGTCAGGTTGTCTTCGTCGGGTACGGCATTGTCGATCCCGCTCAGGGAATTGACGATTACGCCGGCGTCGATGTGAAGGGCCGCATCGTGCTCTTCCTGCGTGGAAAGCCGGACCACTACCCAAGCCCTTTCAGTCACGCAGACAAGGTCCGTGTGGCACGAGATCGAGGAGCCTTAGCCTATCTGACTGCCACAGGGCCGATTATCAGCCCCTATGAAATTCGCCGCGGTGCCACGGGAAGACCCAGCGCATTGTATGGGCAGCTTCCCCCTGACCAAGCTCTGCCCGGTGCATGGATCAGCACAAAATTGGCTGAGACCCTCTTCGCCGGGAACGGTGAGGAAGGCAATTCTGACGGCCTTCGCGCATGCCAAGAACAACTGAATAACGCCCCATCAGCGCA